>JANOGS010000025.1:0-25918 GCA_031414115.1 Novosphingobium sp.
GCGCGTTCTGCATCGCCAGCGCGTTCATCACTGTGGCGAGCATGCCCATATAGTCGGCCTGGGCGCGGTCCATCCCCTTGGCCGCGCCGGCCATGCCGCGGAAAATGTTGCCGCCGCCGATCACCAGGCAGATCTCCAGCCCGGTTTCCTTGGCCGCCTTGACCTCACGCGCCAGTTCGGCAACGAATTCGGGATCAATCCCGAACTGCTGCTTGCCCATCAGCACTTCGCCGGACAGCTTGAGCAGGATGCGTTTGTAGGCGGGCTTGCTCATGGGTGTTTGCATCGCTCTCGGAAGGGTTTGGGGGGCCTTATACCGCTGGGGTTTCGCTGCCAAGTGCGCGCAAACGAAAAGGGGCGCGCCCGTCGGCACGCCCCTTCCGGCATCGCCAGGCGATGCCACCTCCCCCGCTAAGGGGAGGATCCTTATGAAGTGGGCTGGGGAATGCCCGAAGCCGCTGCCACTTCGGCAGCAAAGTCGCTCTCGACCTTCTCGATGCCTTCGCCGAGCTGGAAGCGGACGTAGTCCTTGAGCACAATCCTGGTGCCGGCGGCCTTGCCGGCGGCTTCGACCACCTGGGCGACCGGGGTCTTGTTGTCCATCACGAACACCTGGCTGAGCAAGGCATTGTCCTTGGCGAACTTGGCGACCGCGCCGTCGACCATCTTGGTCTGGACTTCGGCCGGCTTGCCCGATTCGGCGGCCTTCTCGGCGGCGATCTTGCGTTCGCGGGCGATCAGTTCGGCGTCGAGATCGTCAGCGTGCAGCGCCAGCGGGAACGCCGCGGCGATGTGCATGGCGATCTGCTTGCCGAGCGGCTCGAGCACCTCGGCACCGGCCTCGCTCTCCAGCGCGACCAGCACGCCGATCTTGCCGAGCATCGGCGCGGCGGCGTTGTGCATGTAGGGCACGACCACGCCCGAACTGACCGAAACGGTCTTCATCCGGCGGACCTGCTGGTTCTCACCGATGGTCGCGACATTGCTGGTCAGCTTGTCGGAAACGCTGCCGCCATCGGGATAGGCCGCAGCTTTCAGCGCCTCGACATCGTCCGAAGGCTGACCGAGGGCAACCTCGGTGGTCTTGCGCACGAAATCCTGGAACTGGTCGTTCTTGGCGACGAAATCGGTTTCCGAATTGACCTCGACCGCGACGCCCTTGGCGCCGGCGATTGCCACGCCAACCAGCCCTTCGGCGGCAGTGCGGCTCGACTTCTTGGCGACCGCGGCCAGACCTTTGGCGCGCAGCGCGTCAACCGCGGCTTCGAAATCGCCGTTGGTTTCCTCAAGCGCCTTCTTGCAGTCCATCATTCCGGCGCCAGTACGCTCGCGCAGGTTCTTCACGTCGGTGGCAGTGTAAGCCATTTGATCGTTCCTTCGATTCAATCGTCGGCCCGGGTCAAGCCCGGACGACGGGCCGCTCAGGCCTCGGCAGCGGGCGCTTCGGCGGTTTCTTCAGCGGCAGGCGCTTCAGCAGCAGGGGCCTCGGCGATGGGTTCGTCCGCAGCAGGCGCCTCAGCAGAAGGTTCTTCCGCAACGGGAGCCTCGGCAACCAGCTCCTCGGCAGCGACTTCAACCACCGCTTCCTCGGTCACTTCCTGGACCAGTACGGCGTCTTCAACCGGGGCGACTTCCATCGCGCCGATATCGGCGCCCGAATCAATCACCCCGTCGCGGCGGCCCTTGGTGGCAGCGGCGGCAACCGCATCGCAATAGAGCCGGATCGCGCGGCTGGCGTCGTCGTTGGCCGGAACCGGGAAGGCGATGCCATCGGGCGAGACGTTCGAATCGAGGATTGCGACGACCGGGATACCCAGCACATTGGCTTCCTTGATCGCCAACTCTTCCTTGTTGGCGTCGATCACGAACATCACTTCGGGAATTCCGCCCATGTCGCGGATCCCGCCGAGCGACAGTTCAAGCTTGTCACGCTCGCGGGTCAGCTGGAGCACTTCCTTCTTGGTCAGCCCCATGATCTCGCCCGAAAGCTGCTCATCAAGACTCTTGAGGCGCTTGATCGACTGGCTGATGGTCTTCCAGTTGGTCAACATGCCGCCCAGCCAGCGGTGGTTGACGAAGTGCTGGCCAGAGGCGCGCGCGGCCTGAGCAATCGGCTCCTGCGCCTGGCGCTTGGTGCCGACGAACAGCACCTTGCCGCCGGCGCGGACGGTGGCGTCGACGAAATCGAGCGCGCGGGCCATCAGCGGCACGGTCTGCGACAGGTCGAGAATGTGGATGCCGTTGCGGGCGCCGAAGATATACGGCTTCATCCGCGGGTTCCAGCGGTGGGTCTGGTGGCCGAAGTGAGCGCCGGCCTCGATCAAATGCTGCATGGTTACGACGGGAGCCGCCATAAGATAATTCCTTCCGGTTGTGCCTCTGGGAAGCTGGAACCGTGCGGCAAAGCCCGCTGCGGCACCGGGATGTCAGTGCTTCCCATGTGGATTTGCCTGCGGAACGACGGGGTGCCGAACCGGCGGGCGCGCAGCCCCTAGCGGGGATTGGGGGTGAATGGAAGCCTAAAATCCTCCCCGGCACGGGGAGGGGGACCATCCGCAGCATGGTGGAGGGGTACGCGCGAGTGGTCCTGACGGCGAGAGGGCAGGACCACTTGCCTGTACCCCTCCACCCCCGCCTTCGGCGGCGGTCCCCCTCCCCGTGGCGGGGAGGATTTTCCGGCTTGACAGTTTGGAACAAATAGCGATCACATGGCGCTATCGGAACGGAACGGGAACTTTTTTAACCCAACCGCGTTTTATCCACAAGCCCCCCACAGGCTGTCCACAGCCTTGGCGGCGCTGCCAGAGGGAGCCTTTGCCATGCTGACGTTCGAAATTGCCGCCCTGTTCGCGCTCGCTGCGCTGCTCGCTTCAGGGTCGCTGGCTGCCTCGATCACTCGTGCTGCGCCGCTGGTGAAGCAGCTCAAGGCCGAACTAGCGGCTTGCCCGGACAAGTTGGAGTTTCGCTACACCATCACCGAAACGGTTGCGGCATGGAACGACGGCACGGTGGTGGCGCTGCCGCTCAGGCCGCGTCAGGCTCGCCCGCTTGCGCAGCCCGCAATGCGCGCTGCCGCTTGACCCGGGCATAAAGCATCGCCGCCACTGGCAGGCTGGCTAGGTAGACCACCGCGATCCCGATCAGCGTCAGCCACGGTTCGGTAATCGCCGCTGCGCCAAACAAGCCGACCAGGGCGATCAGTTCCAGCCGCACGCTTTTCCTCGGCCTGAGCTTGCCCCAACTCAGCGTCGGCAATGTCGAGATCAGCAGGAAGGCGATCGCCACCAGCCAGACGCCCACCAGCAAGGGTTGGCGGAACACCGGCAGGTCGGTGGCGAAGGCCAGGTACATCGGCAGGAAAACCAGCCCAGCCCCGACCGGCGCCGGCACGCCGGTGAGGAAGCCGGCTTCCTTGCGCGGCTCGTCAGCCAGATCGATCCGGGCGTTGAACCGCGCCAGCCGCAGTGCCATGCATACGGCAAAGGCCAGCGCGGCAAACCAGCCAAACCGCGGTTCAACCTGCAGCGACCACATGAACAACACCAGCGCCGGAGCAACCCCGAACGAGACATTGTCGGCCAGACTGTCAAGCTCTGCGCCGAACCGCGATTCGGCCTTGAGCAACCGCGCGATCCGGCCGTCAATGCCGTCGAGCACCCCGGCGACGACAATAGCGGCGATCGCCAGCTGCCACTCCAGCGCGGCCAGCGCCGAGCCGTCCTCGCGCCCGGCGGCGGTGATCGCAAAACGCACCCCCGTCAGCCCCGCGCACAGCGCCGCAGCGGTAATCGCGTTGGGCACCAGCGCCCGCAGCGTCAGCCCGCCGGGCAGCCGCCGGCGCGGCGCGCGCTCGTCGCTCACTGCGCGACGCCCTCGATCAACAGCGCTTTGCCGATCTCGGCCAGCACGGTTTCTCCGGCGATCACCTTTTGCCCGATCAGCACCTTGGGTTCGGTCCCGGCCGGCAGGTAGACATCGACCCGGCTGCCAAAGCGGATCAGCCCGAAGCGCTGCCCGGCCGCCAGCATGTCGCCCGGTTTGACGAAGGGAATGATCCGCCGCGCCACCAGCCCGGCGATCTGGGTGAAGCCGATCTTGAGCCCGTCACCGCGCTCGATCAGCAGGTGCTGGCGCTCGTTCTCGTCGCTGGCTTTGTCGAGATCGGCGTTCATGAACTTGCCGGGGATATAGACCACCCGGCGCACCGTCCCGCCGATCGGGGCGCGGTTGATGTGAACATCAAACACGCTCATGAAGATCGAGATCCGGGTGACTGGACCGGGGGCAAGCCCGGGCACGCCCGAGCCATCGTCCTGAACCAGTTCGCCCGGCGGGTCCATTTGCCGGATCAAAGTGACCAGGCCATCGGCGGGCGCGACGATCCAGGCATCGCCTTGCGGTGTGACCCGCACCGGATCGCGGAAGAACGCGGCGATGCACAGCACCAGCACCGCCAGCGGCCAGGCCAGCGTTTCCCAGGCCATGAACGCGCTGCCGAGGCTGAGTACCGCGGCGATCAGCGCGAACTTGCGCCCTTCGGGGTGCACCGCCGGCCAGTTCCACCCCGCCTCGCCGCGGCCGCGGTTATCGAGAATCTCTCCGGGCATTTACGCAACCTTTCGAATGACGACGGTGCCCGCCGAATAGCCCGCGCCGAACGAGCAGATGATCCCGGTGTCGCCCGCCTTCAAATCCGCGCTGTGCAAATGGAAGGCGATGATCGAGCCGGCGCTGGAGGTGTTGCCGTAGGTATCGAGCACGGTCGGGCTCTCATCGTCGTTGGCCTCGTGCCCCAGCACCCGCTGCGCGATCAGGCGGTTCATCCCCTGGTTGGCCTGGTGCAGCCACAGCCGCCGCAGCGCAGTCGGCTCAAGCCCGAGCCGCGCGGCCTCCTCAAGGATCATGGCGGCGACCATCGGCACCACTTCCTTGAACACCTTGCGCCCTTCCTGGACGAACAGCTTGTCAGGCGCGCCGATGGTTTCAGGGGTGGCGCAGTTGAGAAAGCCGAAATTGTTGCGGATGTTGTTGGAAAATACCGTCTTGAGCCGGGTGCCGACGATCTCCCAATGCGCTTGCGGGGCCAGGTCCTGCGCTTCGACCAGCACCGCGCTGGCGACATCGCCGAAGATGAAGTGGCTGTCGCGGTTGCGCATGTTGTTGTGGCCAGTGCAGATCTCCGGACTGACCACCAGCACCGAGCGGGCATTGCCCGAGCGGATGAAATCGGCCGCGGTCTGGATCCCGAAGGTCGCCGATGAGCAGGCGACATTCATGTCGAAGCCGAAGCCTTCGATCCCCAGGGCGTCCTGGATTTCCACTGCCATCGCGGGATAGGCGCGCTGCATGTTCGAAGCGGCGCAAAGCACCGCGTCGACATCCTTGGGATCGCGCCCGGCAGCCTTGAGCGCATCTTTCGCGGCCCACACCCCCATCTCGGCCAGCACCGACAGCTCATCGTTGCTGCGCTCTTCCCAGCGCGGCGCCATGATCGCGGAATCGAGCAGCGGGCCCTTGCTGACCACGTACCGAGACTTGATCCCGCTCGCCTTCTCGATGAATTCGGCCGAACTTGGGGTCAACCCGGCAACCGTACCCGCCGCAATCGCGGCGGCATGCTCGGCGTTGAACAGCTCAACATAGGCATTGAAGCTTGCGACCAGCTCGTCATTCGAGATCGACTCTGGCGGGGTGTACAGTCCGGTTGCCGAGATAACGGGGGTGATAATGTTCATGGCGCGCCGGTCTAGTGCGGGGTTGGGGCCGCGACAAGGGCGAAGGGTGGTGGACAGGGGTGGATTCGAACCACCGTACGCTCTCGCGGGCAGATTTACAGTCTGCTGCCATTAACCACTCGGCCACCTGTCCACACCAGCTTGCCGGTGTCGGGTAGCCCCGATTGCGATGCCCCCAAGGGGGCCGTCCGGCCGAGGAAGCGCGCCAATGCCGAACGCAGGCTTGCCTGTCAATGGGGTGACTGGCAGGGAGGGCGCGATGCAAAGCGAAATCAAATCATGAGCCGCCTGGACGAACCCCGCAAGGGCAAGGCGATGCGCGGCCGTGCCGGGCGGATGCAGGGCGGGCGCGGCTCGGGCCGGGCAAGCACCGGCGCGGTCCGGCTATGGGGCCGCCACGCGATCGAAGCCGCGCTCAAGAACCCCGAGCGCCAGCACCGCAAGCTGTGGGCCACGCGCGAGGGGATCGCTTCGCTTGACGGCGAACTACCCGAGAATTTCCCGGTCGAATATGCCCAGCCCGCCGATCTTGGCCGACTGGTCGCGCGCGATGCGCCGCACCAGGGGCTGGTGCTGGAATGCGATGCGCTCGAGGATATCTTCCTCGATGACGTGCTCGACGGCGATCCGGCGCGGCCGCTGGTGGTGCTCGACCAGGTTACCGATCCGCACAATGTCGGCGCGATCCTGCGCTCGGCCGCCGCATTCAATGCCGCCGCGCTGATCACCCAGGATCGCCATGCCCCGCCCGAATCGGGCGTGGTCGCCAAGAGCGCTTCGGGCGCGCTGGAAACGGTGCCGTGGGTGCGGGTGGTCAACCTGGCCCGCGCGCTGGAAGAGATCGCCGAGGCGGGCTACTGGCGGATCGGGCTTGAAGGTGAGGCAACCGGCACATTGGCCGAGGCGCTGCCAACCGGACCGGTCGCGCTGGTGCTGGGCGCCGAAGGCGAAGGCCTGCGCCAGAATATCGCCGCGCACTGCGATGCCACCGCCCGCCTGCCGATCGCCAGCGCCATCGAAAGCCTCAACGTGTCCAATGCCGCCGCGATCGCGCTTTATGCCGTCGCCACCCGGGAGAGCGAATGATGCACCTGCCCCTGCGCCGTTTTGCTGCCGCCGGAATTGCCCTGGCCCTGTCAGCACTGCTGGCGGCCTGCTTCGTGCTCCCCGGCAAGTTCGCCTCGACCCTCGACCTGCGCAAGGACGGGCGCTTTGCCTACACCTACACGGGCGAGGTCTGGGTGATGGGGCTGAGCAAGCTGTCCGAACTGGGCGCGGGAGCGGGCAAGTTTGAACCGTCGGCCTGCTACAAGGATGACGACAACATGTCCGTGCGCGAATGCACCAAGGAAGAGCTTGCGGTGCAGAAGGCTGCCTGGGAAGCCGATAATCAGGCCGGCGCGGAAAAGCGCAAGAAGGAAGCCGAAGAGATGAAGGCGCTGCTCGGCGGGATCGACCCGAGCGATCCCAAGGCCGGCGAGGAACTGGCTGCGCGCCTCCGCCGCCAGGCCGGCTGGAAAAGCGTGATCTACAAGGGCGACGGCCTTTATGACGTCGACTTCGCGATTGCCGGGCGGATCGACCACGACTTCACCTTCCCGACGATCGAGCGGATGGCGATGGTCACACCGTTCGTCGCGATGAGCCGCCGCGCCGATGGCACGGTGCGGATCGACACTCCGGGCTTCGGGATGAGCGGCAGTTCGAACCCGATGGCGGCGATGGGCGGCCTCGCGGCGATGGGCGCAGCGGATGAAGATGGCGTCAAGGGCGGCCCCAAGTTTCCCAAGATCGAAGGCACCTTCACCGTCACCACTGATGGCGCGATCCTGGCCAACAACACCGACGAGGGCCCGCAGGCCGACACCACCGGGCAGCGACTGAGCTGGACCGTAGACGCACGCAATCCGGCCGCGCCGACGGCGTTGATCCGGTTGGGGAACTGAAGCGAGCGCCTTGCCCGCCCGGCGCCGCGGCGCTAGGCGGCAGGGATGTCCTCCGCCGTTTCCCCCCTCGCCCGCCCGTTTCCCGCGATGCCGCCAATTGCCGGGGTAACGCTGCGGGTGGCGCGGGCCGGATACAAGGACTGGGGGCGCTGCGATCTGACCTATGTCGAGCTCGCCGAGGGGAGCGCAGTGGCGGGGGTGTTCACGCGGAACGTCTGCTGCTCCTCCGAGGTCGAGATCGGGCGCGAGAGCGCGGCGCTGGGCAAGGCCCGGGCCTTGGTGGTCAATGCCGGCAATTCCAACGCTTTCACCGGCTATCGCGGGCGCGAGGCGGTTGAGGCGATCATGGCGCAGGTGGCGGCGCATCTCGGCTGTCCGGCCGAACAGGTTTTCGTCTCCTCGACCGGGGTGATCGGGGTGCCCTTGCCCAAGGACAAGGCCCGCGCGGGGGTTGCCGCGGCGCTGCTGGGCGAACCCTGCGGCTGGGAGGAGATGGCCAACACCATCAGCACCACCGATACCTTTGCCAAGGGGGCGATGGCGCAGGCCGTGGTCGATGGCCGCACAGTGACGCTCGCCGGGGTGATCAAGGGCAGCGGCATGATCGCGCCAGATATGGCGACGATGCTCGGCTATGTGTTTACCGATTGCGCAGTGGCGCCGGGGTTCCTGCAGGAACTGCTCTCGGCCGCGAACCAGCGGACATTCAGCTGCATCACCGTCGATAGCGATACCTCGACCAGCGACACCGTGCTGGCCTTCGCCACCGGCCAGGCCGGCAACGCGCCGCTGCGCGGATGGGACAGCACCGGCGCCGATGCCTTCGCCGCCGCGCTCAACGACGTCTGCCTGCAACTTGCCCAGCTGGTGGTTCGCGACGGCGAAGGCGCCCAAAAGTTCATTGCGGTCAGCGTCAGCGGTGCTGTCAGCGATGACAGCGCGCGGCGGATCGGGCTCAGCATCGCCAACTCACCCTTGGTCAAGACCGCGATAGCGGGCGAGGACGCCAACTGGGGACGCGTGGTGATGGCGGTAGGCAAGGCCGGCGAACCCGCCGACCGCGACAAGCTCTCGATCGGCTTCGGCGGCACCTGGTGCGCGCGCGAAGGCCTGCCGCTGCCCGACTATGACGAAGCCCCGGTCGCCGCGCACCTCAAGGGGCAGGAGATCGGCATCGAGGTCGATCTGGGCTTGGGCGAGGGCCGCGCCACGGTGTGGACCTGCGATCTCACCCACGGCTACATCGCGATCAACGCGGATTACCGGACGTGAGCGCCGCCCTCGACGCCGCCATTCTCGATCTGGTCCGCGAAACCACCCGGCGGGTGATCCTGCCGCGCTACCAGAACCTTGCCGCGAACGAAGTGTTCGAGAAAGCCGCCGATGACCTCGTGACCGTCGCCGACCGCGAGGCGGAGGAGATGCTGTCGCACGGCCTCGCTGGAATCGATGCCTCGCTCGCCATCGTCGGCGAGGAAGCTGCGGCAGCCGATCCAGCGGTGCTCGACCGCCTGACCGGCCAGTGCTGGATCATCGATCCGATCGATGGCACCGCCAACTTCGCCGCCGGCAAGCCGCCGTTCGGGATCCTGATCGCCCGCAGCGATGCGCGGCAAGCGATGTCGGGCTGGATCTACGATTGCCTGACCGACCGGTTTTGCGCGGCGCATCGCGGCGGCGGCGCGCAGGTCAACGGCGCGCGGATCGTGTCGCAATCGACTGGTCACAATCCGCCAATTGCCGGACTGTCGAAGCTGTTCATCACCCCCGAGCAGGCCGCCTGGGTCGAAGCCAATATCGAACCGTACTTTCAACTCGTTGAAATTCCGCGCTGCGCCGCCGAGCAATATCCACGCCTCGCGCTGGGGCAAAACGACATCTCGAACTTCAACCGCGCATTGCCGTGGGATCACGCCGCCGGGGTGCTGTGGCTCAACGAGGCCGGCGGCATGGCAGCGCGCTTTGACGGCGGCGAGTACTTCGTCGACGAGCACGCCCGCCCCGGCCTGCTCGCCGCGTCAACACCGGCGCTGTGGGAAGCCTATATGGCGATCATCCGGCCGTTGATCAGAGAACGCTCTCCAACCAGCCCTTGAGCTGGCTCTTGGGCGCGGCCCCGAGCTTCTGCGCGACCGGCTCGCCATCCTTGAACAGCACCATCAGCGGGATCGACTGGACCCCGTACTTGGAGGGCGTGTCGGTGCTTTCCATGATGTCCATCTTGACGATCCGGACCTTGCCGGCCAGCTCCTCGCTGATCTCCTCGAGCGAAGGGGCGATCATCTTGCAGGGCCCGCACCAGTCGGCCCAGAAATCGACCAGCACCGGGGTGTCAGAGTCGAGCACGTCGGCGGCGAAACTGGCATCGGTTACGGCTTTGGTTGCCATCGGGAATCTCCTTGAGGGGTTGCAGCCAATCTAGGGGTCGCAGACCAATTGGCAATCGCTGCGCCTCAAAAGGTTTCCTCCGCCGCGGTCAATGCCTGCTTGTGGACGGCGAGCAGCTCCGCCGGGATCGCCAGAAGCATTGGCACCTGGGTGTAGAGCAGCGCCGCCTCCACCGCACGGCCAGGATAGGCCGCCTCCAGCGCGGCGGCATAGGCGGCCATCTGGCGCAGGATCGCCACCGGCACTTCGTCGAGGCTGGCAGGAGGCCGCCGCGCGGTCTTGAAATCGACCAGGCGGATGCGGGTGGGCAGGACCAGCAGCCGGTCGATCGTGCCCGCCACCACCTGCCCGCCGACGGTCGCGGCAATCGGCACTTCGGCAAGTGCGGCGGGCGAGAACAGTTCGGTCCAAGCTTTGGTCTCCAGCACCGCCAGCGCGGCGGCGGCCATCTCGGCCCGCGCCGGGGCGTCGAACTCGGCGCCCGACCGCGCCAGCCAGGCCTGGGCGGCGGCCTTGCGCTCACCCGGCGCGACATCGGGGAGACGCTCAAGCAGCTTGTGCATCAGCACACCGCGTTTGGCCGCAGCCGCACCCGCACCCGGTGGCCAGGGCGGATCTGCGTCATGATCCTCCCCCAGTGAGGAAGGCGCCAGCGGCCGCGGCGGACGCGGCTCAGCGGAGACCGCGCGGTGCAGCCAGGGTGGTGGCAGTGGCAGCTCACCGTCGGCCCCGGACTTGGGCGGCGCGGCGTCGAGGGGGGCCTCGCCGTGAACCTTGACCGCGCCCCAGATCGGGTCGTCGCGCCATTCGCCCGCGAACAACGGCTCGAGCCGGGCGTACCAGCTGTCGGGCTTGGGTTCCTTGACCTTGGCGCCCAGCGCCCCGCCGATGAACAGCGCTTCCTCCGCGCGGGTCATCGCGACATAGAGCAAGCGCCAGTGTTCCTGCATCTCCTCGGCCTCGGCCTGGTCCTTCGCCGCCGCGACCGGCCCGACCTGCTCGGCCTTGCGCAGCGGCGGCAACGGGATGGTCTTGCCGCTGAGCGGGTCGGCCAGCTCCAGCGCGGCGCCGCGAGGGGCGCGCGGATCGTCGGCGGCGTCGGCCAGGATCACGATCGGGGCCTGGAGGCCTTTCGCGCCGTGGACGGTCATCACCCTGACTTCGTCGCGGGCCTTGCCGGCCTCGCGCTTCAGCTCGCCAGCGCCGGCATCGAACCAGCGGATAAAGGTCTGCAAGCTCGGCGCCTCGCCGGCAGCAAAGGCTCCGGCGGCGTTGAGCAATTCGTCGATCGGATCGTTGGCTTCGCTGCCCAGCCGCGCGATCAAGTGCTTGCGCCCCTCCCAGGGTCCGGTCAGAATCCAGTGGAGCAGCGCCTGCGGCGGATCGTAATCGGCGATCCGCAACAGTTCGCTCAGCCGGGTCCAGGCGCGTTCGACCAAGGGCTCGCCCCGGCTGGCACGCAGGTGATCGTAGAGCCGCACCCCGTCGCGTCGCCAGCCTTGGCGCAAGAGATCGTCCTGGCTCCAGCCAAGCAGCGGCGAGACCAGCAGGCAGGCCAGGTTGAGATCGTCGAACGGCTGCGCGGCGAACCGCAGCGCCGCCATCAGATCACGCACCGCCAACGGCGCGGCGAGGCGCAGCCGATCGACCCCCGCCACTGGCACCCCGGCGGCATGCAGCCGAGCGACGATCAGCCCGGCCAGCTCCTTGCGCTTGCGAACCAGGATCATGACGTCGCCGGGCGTGGCGCGGCGCAGAGTATTGCCGTCCTTCTCCTTGACCAGCGGAAAGCCAACCAGGTCCCAGGCCTTGACCTGGCGTGCGATCATGTTGGCGAGCTTGCGGTCGCTGCGCGAAAGCCAGCCCTCCTCGCCTTCCTCGCCCTCACCGGGCTCGTCGCTAGCCTCGCCATCCTCCGCAGGCGCGCCGAGCACCCGCCACAGCGTCACCTGGCCCGGGCGCTTCTGGCCCACGTGCGGAACCGGCTGCTGGTCGAGCCCGAAGCCCTCGAACCCGATCGCGCCGATCACCAGATCGACGAATTCGAGCACATGCCGGGCACTGCGGAAACTGTCGCCAAGGTCGAGGTCGTGCAACGTCCGGGCGTTGCCGCCGGCGCGCAGCTTCACAAGGTTGTCCGCCAATCCGGCCATCTGCGCGCGGACCCGCTCTTTGGCCTTGGCGAAGTTCTCGGGACTGGTCCCCTGGAAACGGAAAATCGCTTGCTTGTAGTCGCCGACCACAAAAGCGGTGCGCAGCTTGCCGTCGTGAGCGCCCGCACCGCTGAAGAAGTCATCGATCAGCGCGAAGAAGATGTCCCATTGGGCCTGGTTGGTATCCTGCGCCTCATCGACAAGAATGTGATCGAACCGGCGGTCGAGCTTGTAGCGGATCCAGTCGCCAAGATCGCTGCGCGTCAGCAGCGCGGCGGCCTGGCGGATCTGATCGTCGAAATCGATCAGCCCGGCCCGCGCCTTGGCCTGGTCCCAGGCCAGCGAGAACTTGCGGCCGAGTTCGAGCGCGGGGATGAGGAATGCGGCCAGTTCGAGCAGGGCGCGGTGATCGCGGACGGCCTTGCTGCTGACCAGAACCGCAAGACCGGCCTCTTCAAAGTGTTCCTCAAATTTAGTGACATAGCGGATATTCTTGACCCCGCCTTCAAGAGTGAAGAGCACCTTGTGCAGTTCATCCAGAGTACTCAGTCGCTCGGCTGGACTGGATTCAAGCCAACCGGCTATTTGCCCACTAAGCTTCTGCCCGGTCGCTGCTCCCCACTGTCGATATGCGGCCAGGCAACACTCGAGCGCATCGACCGCGAACACTTCGTCGCTGCACAGCGCGACCAGATCGGCCGGACCGGCATCGCTGGCGAGCCCGAGCAGGCGGTGAACCCCGGCGCGCATCGGCGGCTGCCAGCGGCCGGGTCCTTCCCAGGCCTCGCGGGCCTTGGCGCAGCGCAGCAGCCAGGCCGGAACCGCCGCCGGGCCAAGCCGGACCGAGAGGGCTTCGAGCGCGCCAAGCGTCGCGGCATCGTTGCCTCGCTCTGCCTCCAGCAACAGCTCCGCCAGCACTTCGCCCAGCAACAGATCGCGCTCGCGATCCTCCATCGCCGTGGCGCCGGGGAGCAGTCCGGCCTCGCTGGGGAAGGCGGCGAGCAGCCACTGCGCGAAAGCGTGGATCGTATCGATCCTGAGGCCACCGCCGGGGCAATCGAGTACTTCGGCAAACAGGCGGCGGGCGCGCTGGCGCGCTTCGGGGCCGGAAGCCGCGCCGATCGCCTCGAGGTCCGCGAACAGCTCGTTGTCCGAGGCCCGCACCCAGCGCGCCAGAACCTCGTTGATCCGGGTCGCCATTTCGGTCGCTCCGGCCTTGGTGAAGGTCAGGCAGAGGATCTGCCCAGGCCGCACGTCGTCTTGCAGCAGCAACCGCAGCACCCGTGCGGACAGCACCTGGGTCTTGCCGGTTCCGGCCGAGGCCGAAAGCCAGACCACTTCGCCTGGATCGACCGCCGGGCGCTGGTTGCCGATCAGCGGATAGACCCGGCTCACGTTTCGCTCTCCCCGCGCGCCTGCCATTCGTCGAGCCGCATCAGCTGGTCGTAGTCGTTGTAGCCGACCAAATCTGGGTTGAGCCGCGCGGTGAACGGCTCGCGCCCGTTGATCCAGAGACCTATCGCCTCGCGCAGGAAGCGTTCGGTTTCGCTCAAGAATTCGCCGCGCGGCAGGCCGGTCTTGCGGCCCTCAGCGACCGGTTCGTAGGCAAAGCCGAATCCGGTGTCGCTGTCCTTGCTTTTGGCCAAGGACCAGTATTCGAACCCGTCGGGCCGCCCGGCAATCCCGGCAAACCCGCTTCCCGCCGCTATCAGCCCGAGCGAGCCCAGCTGCAGGGCGAAGCCGTTCTTGACCTGGCCTCCCGACGGCGGTTTTCCGGTCTTGTAATCGATCACGACCAGATTGCCGTCAGCCTTGCGATCGATCCGGTCGGCGCGGCCGTGAACCTTGACCCCGGCGACCACAATTTCGCCCCTGATTTCGCTGGCCAGCACATCCCGACCCTGCCCGCTATCGGCGGCGATCTGCGCATCGATCCATTCGAGCCCCTTGGCGAGGCGCGGCCACCACAGGCTGCGGACCACCGGATGGGCTTGCATCGCGGCGAGTTCCTCTTGGGCGATGGCGAGCAGTTCGCCGGCCCGGCTGCCGGCTTTGTGCCAGCGCTCCATCACCTTGTGGACGGTCTCGCCCTGCCATGCCGCGCTCGGCTCGGCATCGAGCGGGTCGAGCTTGCGCAGCCGCAGGATCGCGCTGGCATAGAACTGGTAGGGATCGCCGCGCAGCCGGTCGATCGCGGTCACCGCCAGCGCCACATCGCGCTCCGCCGGGCTCGGATCGGGAGCTGGGCGCGGATAGGCAGGCGCGGGCGGGGCAAAGTCGATTGCGCGCGCCAGCTCGACCGCGCGGGTTTCGCGGTGGTCTCTGGCCAGTTCGCCAAGCAGCGCTTCGACCCTGAGCACGAAGCGGCTGGGCAGCACCGGGCCGCCCTCGTCGCGCTGCGCCCAGCTCAACACCACCTCGGGCGCACCCAGCGCCCCGGCGAGATCGTGCGCGGAGAGGCCGATGCGGAACTCGGCGCCGGGCACTCCCAGCGCGCGAAGCACCGCCGGGGGCAGCAGCGGATCGGGCTGCGGACTGCCCGGCCACGAGCCCTCGGTCAGCCCGCCGCAGATCACCAGATCGGTCCGGCTCATCCGCGCTTCGAGCAGGCCGTAGATCGCAATACGGGGATGCCCGCCCCACGACGGCCGCACCGCAACCCGGTCCATCGCGTCGCGCAGCACTGCCGGCAAGTCCTGCGGGGCGAGCGTCAGGGATGCTTCCGCCGCCGCCGCGCGCAGTTCCTCAAGCCAGGCGGCGAGCGCGCGGCCATCGGCATTGGCCCACAGCTGGGTGCCGCACAGCGCCTCGCCGGCTGTCGCGAGGCCGTTCAGCGCCGCACTCAATGAAAGGCTTTCCGGCCAGCCAAGCAGCGGCGTCAGCACCGCCTCAACCTCTTCCCACCAGCCGCGAATGCCCGGATTGGCCTTGGCCAACCTGGCGACAGCGGCCTGCAACGGTTCCAGCCCCGGCATCGGACGCGGCCCGCGCAGCGCCTTGTCGAGCGCGCGGGCATGGTCGAGCCAGGCGGCGCGCTGGTCGCCGGCCCTGACCCAGGGATGCTCGAGCAGCGCCAGCAGCGGCACTGGCGCGGCAGCCTGGGCGACCACTTCGGCGAGCAGCAGCACCACCCGGCCTGCGGTGGTCTGCGGCAAGGGCCGCCCGGCGGTATCGTCGGCCTCGATCCCCCAGCGCCTGAGGTGCGCGACAACCCGCCCCGCCAGCCCGCGGTCGGGCGTGATCAGCGCGGCGCGGCGTTCGGGGAGTTCCAGCGCCTCGCGCAGCAGGATCGCGATGGCCTGGGCCTCTTCGCCAGGATGTGCGCTTTCCATCAACCGCACCCCCGTCAGACGGCGCTGCGCGGCGGGCAGATCGACCCAGCCCGCGCTGGCCTCGGGCGGCAGGAACAGGTTGGAGATCGCCCGGCTGCGCTCTGGCGGTGCGGCGGCAAGCCCGGCGCGGTGCCAGGGCTGAACCTCGCTGCGGTTCACCCCCATGCGGCCGAGCAGCAGCTTGAGGTGGTACTGCGGATGGGTGACGGCATCGCTTTCACCAAACGGCTGGTCGTCCGCCCCGGCGCTGCCCAGCTGATCCCAGACCGCCTGGTCGAGTGCAAGATCGAGATCGGGCAGGATCACCGCGCCGCGCGGCAGCTCGGCCACTACCCGCAACAACGCCGCCAGCGCGGGCGAGGCGCTGGTCACCCCGGCAGCGACAATCGGCTGGGGCGGAGGTGCGTCCTTCCAGCGCCGCGCCGCGCGTTCGAACAGCTGGTTGCGCCGAACCGGCGGATCAACCTCCCCGCGCGCCACCAGCTCGGCCTGCCAATGGGCGAGGACCGCAGCGAAATCGCGGGTTGAGGCGATCCAGTGCCCGGCCTGTTCGCCGACGATCCCGGCGATCCGCTGCTCAACCAGGTTCTCGAAGCCGATCCCCTCGACCGCCAGCCGGTCCATCGTCCGGCCGGTCTCGAACGCGAGGCGCAGCAGCCCCGGCGGCGGCGGCGCGTGATCGCCCATCACTTCGCCCAGCAGTTGTGCCAGCCGCAACCAGCGCCGCATCGGATCGGCCGCAGACGGTATTTCGCTGCCGGTGCCAAGCGGATCGAGCAGCGGCCCCAGCGTCTCATCAAGATCGAGATCGCCGACCACCGCGATCCGCGGCAGCAGCAGCCCGCCGCCCGAAAGTCGCACGAAGGCCTCGGTGACGATCCGCTCAGCGCGGCGGCTGGGGAGCAGCAGGGTGAGCCTTGCGAGGCCCAGGTCAGGCTCTGCGTAACGCGGGATCAGGCCCGCCACCAGCGCATCGGCAAAGCCGCGATGCGCGGCGATCGAATAGACTTGCGGGCCGGGTCTATCCGCCATGGCTCAGTGCCGCTTCGGTCAGCGCGATCGCTTCGGGATAGCCGACATCGAACCACGCGCCGTCGTGGACCAGTCCATAACAGCGCCCGGCGGCAATCGCGCGGTCCCAGAACAGGTTGGTCGAAAACACTTCGCCGGGAGGATCGGCGACCACCCGCCGCGCCAGCAGCTGCACCCCGGTCCAGACGTAAGGGCGGCGGCGCCTTGGACCTTCTCGCGACAGGCGGCCCTCCCCGTCGATGTCGAAATCGCCCTGGCCCTGGCTATTGCCGGCCCGCTCGAACGGAACGACCAGCATCAGCACGTCCATCCGCTCCGGATCCCAGGCCCCGGCCATGCGCAGCAATGCATTGCTCTCGCCGCCGACGAACCAGTTGTCAGCATTGATGCAGAGGAACGGATCGTCCGGGATCAGCGGCAGCGCCTGGACCAGCCCGCCACCGGTATCGCGCAGCAATTCCCTTTCATCGGAGATTGTTACGTCGAAGTCCTGAGCCTTGCTGGCAAGATGGTGTTCGATCTGATCCGGCAAGTAGTGGACATTGACCACGATCCGCCCGACCCCGGCTTCGCGGAGCAGATCGAGCACGTGATCGAGCAGCGTGGTTCCGGCCACCGCGATCAGCGGCTTGGGCTTGCTGGCGGTGAGCGGCATCATTCGCGTGCCCTTGCCCGCTGCCATGATCATCGCGGTGCCGGGCAGCGCGGTCATTCCGGCCATTCGCCGCCGCCGGCTTCGCGCAATTCCTGCGGGATATTCACCGCGAACCATTCCGCCACCGGCTGCAACGCCGGGTGGGTGAGATCGCGCTCTAGCAGGGCCCAGACCCGCGGGATGTAGCCGAGGTACCTGGGCTTGCCGTCGCGCTTCCACAGCCGCACGAAGATGCCGACGATCTTGGCATTGCGCTGCGCGCCCAGAGTAGCATAGTCGGCCAGAAAGTCGGCCCCCGCCCCGGTCTTGGCGACGTAATAGTCAAACATCTCGGCCTCAAGCGCGGGATCGACATCGCGCCGCGCATCCTGGAGCAGCGAAACCAGATCGTAGGCCGGGTGGCCGACCAGCGCGTCCTGAAAATCGAGCAGGCCCTGGACCTGCAAGCCCCCCAGCAGCATGATGTTTTCGGCGTGATAGTCGCGCAGCACGGTAATCCCCGCGCGCTGCCGCGGCAGCAGTTCGGCGAACACCTTTTGCCAGGCGGCGACATAGCCGGGGCCGTCGATCGTCAGGTTCTGCGCCGGGCAGTACCATTCAATGAACAGCTTCGCCTCGCGCATATATTCGCTCATCGAATAGTCGAGGAACGGCCCCGCCGGCAGGTTGCGGAGCTGGATCAGGGCATCGATCGCGCCGGTATAGATCTCACGCTCGTCAATCGGCCACTGATCGACATATTCGCGCATCCGCACATCGCCAAAGTCCTCGAGCAGCACCAGCCCGCGTGCGGCGTCCTCAGCCAGGATCCGCGGCGCGCGCAGGCCGTTGGCGTCAAGCCACTTGGCGGCGCGCAGAAACGGCGCCGGATCTTCGTTGGGCGGCGGCGCGTCCATCAGCATCGCCGAGCGTTCGCCATGGTGGATGCGGAAATAGCGGCGGAACGAGGCATCGCCTTCGAGTGGCAGGACCATCGCCCCGCCCCAGCCGGCGCGTTCAAGAAAACTTTCGACACCCTCTGGCAATTTTTCGCTCATGGCAGGCGCCCTAGCCAATCCGCGCCGGGTTCGACAATCGCAATCCGTCCCGTTTCCGCAGTTTCCAGGCGAATCGACAGACAGGCCGGCTCCTGCGCGAATCCGCCCGCGTTCTCAGGCCATTCGGCGATCAGCACGGCGCCCTGGCGGTAATCGTCGAGCCCGAGTTCGATCAGCTCGTCGGGCCTCTCGATCCGGTAGAAATCGGCGTGGACCAGCGCCAGGCGCACTGTGGGCGGGTCATAGGTCTCGACGATCGCAAATGTCGGCGACGGGACCTCGCCCTGGTGCCCCAGCGCGGCGATGATCGCCCGGGCCAGCGTGGTCTTACCCGCGCCGAGCCCGCCCGACAGCGCCACGACATCGCCTGGCTTCAACCGCGCGGCGATCCGCGCGCCAAATGCCTCGGTCGCGGCGAGATCGGGCAGCATCAGGGTCACGGCAGCTCGACGATCACTGCGGTGCCCTGCCCGGGTTCGCTGAGTAGTTCGAAACTGCCACCATGCGCTTCGATCAGCTGGCGGGCGAGCGGCAGGCCGATGCCCTGGCGGCGCTCGACGCTCTTGCCGTCAGCGCTGACCTTGATCCCCTCAAGCGCGCGCGCCAGCGTTGCCCCGTCCATCCCGGCCCCGTTGTCAGACACCACAATCCGCGCCCGGCCCTTGTGCTCGCCAAGCTCGACCAGGATTCGGCCTTCACGCGGAGTCGCGGCAATCGCGTTGTCGAGGATATGACCGAGCGCGCGCGCCAGCCGGCGCTTGTCGCCTTCGATCCGGCCCACCCCCTTGTCGCCGCGCAGATCGAGCGTCAGCGCGCCGTCTCGCACGGCGGCGGCGCGGTCTTCGACCAGGGCAGTAACGAAGGGCAGCAGCTCGATCTCCTCGCGCGCCAGCGGCAGCATCCCGGCCTCGCTTTGCGAAAGGTCGAGAACGGATTCGATCTGCTCGCCAAGTCGTTCAACCGAAGAGAGAATCGCTCCGACATAATCCTTGCCCTGATCAGACAGATCGCCGCCCAAGCCGGCCTGCAACAGCTCGGCAAAACCACCGATCGAGGTCAAGGGCGTGCGGAATTCGTAGCTCATGTTGGCGAGGAAACGGGTCTTCATCGCGTCGGCTTCTTCGAGCGCGGCGGCGCGCTGCTTGAGCGCTTCCTCGGCCTTCTGGGCATCGGTGATATCGAGCACGGTGAGCAGCCCGTTGCCGTCGGGCAGCGGCACCCCGGCGAATTCGAGCGTGCGACCGTCAGCCAGATAGGCGCGGTTGCTGACCTGCTTGCGATCGAGCGTGGCGGCGCGCACCGCATCGCCGACCAGCTTGGCCCGCACCGGGCGCTTGAGCCGCGCCGCAATCCGGGTCAGCAGCGCCTCGATCCGCGGGTGGGTGTCGAGGAACGCGTCGTCCAGCCCCCAGTCGGCCGCGAACCGCCGGTTCCACAGCTGCAGCCGTCCGTCGGGCGCGAACACCGCGACCGATTCGAACAGGCTGTCGAATGTCGCGGTGCGGGTGCGTAGCAGGGTGTCGCGCGTCGCCGATAGCTGGAGCTGCTCGGTACGGTCCTCGGCGAGCAGGATCAGCCCGCCATCGGGGAGCGGCTGGGCAACCACGCGCAGGTGGGTGCCATCGGCCAGTGGCCAGGCTTCTTCCTGCGGCGCGCTGGCGCTGAACCAGCCGGCCCGCTCGCGCCGCCAGACCGGAAAATCGCGCGCTTCGGGAACCCGCCCGGCATCGCGGGCAAGATCGAGCAGGCGCTCGAACGGCGGCGGATCGAGCATGGTCGCGGGCGTCAGTGCGAAGATCCGCTGGAACGGCTGGTTGGCGAAAGTCAGCTGGCGCTTGGCATCAAACTGCGCGACCCCGGCGGAAAGCTGATCGAGCATGGTCCGCTGCGCTTCGCGGAAGGCGCGGAAACCACGGTCGAGCTCTTCCATCTCCTCGACATCGACCGCGTAGCCGGCGATCCCGTCCTGCCCCAGCGGCAGATCGGAGACGCGCAGCGTCCGGCGCTGGCCGTCGATCGTCGCTGAGACCATCCGCTCGATCGGCAGCTGCTTCATCGCGGCCTGAAGCGCGATCTGGCGGGCAGTAAGGCCATCGACGCTCTCGACCAGCTCGATCCCGTCAGCCGCGACCTGCACCGCATCGCTGCCCGCGACCGCCTGGACATAGGCCTGGTTGACCAGCTGCAAGTCGCCCTCAGGCCCGCGAAACCACATCGGCATCGGCGCGGCTTCGATCAGGCCCACAAGGGCCGCGAAATCGCCCCGCGCCCGCGCCGCCTCGCCGCGCAGCTGGACCAGCTCGCTCTCGCTGTCGGAGAAATCAAACACCCAGACCAGCGCCGCACCGCCGGGGGAAACCTGCGGATCGGCCAGGTGCCCGCGGAACGCCAGGCTGCGCTTCGAGCCGCGCGGGGTGGCGACCATGCGGAACGGCGCGGCGGTCTTCTGGGTGCGGCGCACCGCCTCGGTCAGCTCGCCCAGCTGCTCGGACGTCAACCCGCCGCCGCCGCCGTCGATCCGCCCGCCGTCAAGTTCGGTCAGGAACTGCGGGACTTTCTCCAGCCCGAGCCAGCCCGCCAGCCGCTGCGGCGCCTCGATCTTGCCGTCGACCCGCACCAACAGGGGGAGCGCCGGGCTCTCGTCCACCATCCGCGCCAGCCGCCGGGCGTGGCGCAGCCCGCCCTCGGCCTTGCGCTCGCGTTGCCGCGCGGTCAGCACCGCCCAGACCGCCGCCAGCGTCCAGGCGGCAAGCAGCAGCCCAAGCAGCAGCATGGCGGTGGGGGAAAGCGTCATGGCGCAGCGCTATGCGCAGCAAAAGCGGATTACAATGCCTCGGCTTGCGAAATCGCTCGGCCCGGCAACGGTCGCGCCGCCCGGATCGTCGCCGGCAAATCGAATCCTGGCTTCAACCAGCAGCGCATGTTACGCTTTTCCTCCAAATCTGGGAGTGCAAGCAATGGCCAAATCCGATCCCGAGACCGCCGTCGCCCCGCACACCCAGTTCGCTGAGATGACCACCGCGCTGCTGGGCACCGGCGGTCCGTTCGCCGCGCAATTGCGCAATCTCGATCCGATGGCGATGTTCACCCAGGGGATGGAGTTCTATCGCTCGATGTTCGAGATTGCGGTCGGCACCTCGCAGATCGCACCCGACAAGCGCGACTGGCGCTTCGAGGACGAAACCTGGACCACCAATCCAGTCTACAAGCGGCTGTCGCAGGCCTATCTCGCCATGACCGATGCGGTCGAGAAGATGATCCCGGACGATCTTTCCTCTGAAAACAAGGCCCGCGCACAGCTCGCGGCTTCGATCGTCACCAGCACTTTTGCGCCGACCAACACCTTGCTCGGCAATCCCGCAGCGCTGACGAGGACAATGGAATCGGGCGGCAGCAACCTTGCGCGCGGTTTTACCGCGATGGTCAAGGACATGGCCGAAGGCAGGGGCCTGCCCCAGCAGGTTGACACCTCGGGGTTCGAGGTGGGTCGCAACATGGCGGTCACCCCCGGAAAAATCGTGCTGCGCACCGAACTGTTCGAGCTGATCGAATACGCCGCGGCGACTGAAACCGTCCATGAAATCCCGGTGCTGCTGGTGCCGCCGCAAATCGGGCGCTTCTATTTCACCGATCTCGTCCCCGGGCGCAGCTTTGCAGAATATGTGGTGAACCAGGGCTTGCGCTATTTCGCCATCAGCTGGCGCAACCCATCGCCCGAGAACCGCGAGTGGCGGCTTGAGGATTACAGCAAGTCGGTGATCGCGGCGAGCGATACGATCGCCGCGATCACCGGCCAGGCAAAACTCAACCTGGTCGGCTTCTGCGCCGGCGGGATCACCACTGCGATCGTGCTCGGCTATCTCAAGGCGCGGGGCGATGAGCGCGCCAACAGTTTGACGCTGTGCGTGACCTTGCTCGATTTCAAGACCGACGCTGCGCTCGGCGCCTTCCGTCTGCCCGCCATGCTGTCGGTAGCCAAGGCGAAGTCGGCGATGACCGGGATGCTGCCGGGGAGCGACCTGCACAAGCTGTTTTCGTGGCTGCGGCCCAACGATCTGGTGTGGAACTATTGGGTCAACAATTACTTGATGGGCGACGCCCCTCCGGCCTTCGACATTCTCGCCTGGAACAACGACGCCACCAACATGGCTGCCGGGCTGCACGAAGATTTCCTGGAGCTGTTCGAGGCGAACTCCCTGATCCAGCCGGGCGCCTACACGACGATGGGCGAGCCGATCGATCTCACTGCCATCACCTGCGACAAGTTTGTCGTAGGTGCAGTCACCGACCATCTGACTCCGTGGAAGGCCTGCTATCAGGCGCAGAAGCATCTCGGCGGCGAGACCACTTTCGCCCTGAGCAATGGCGGCCACATTGCCGCGCTGGTCAATCCGCCGGGCAATGCCAAGGCGTTCAACCATGTCGGCCCGGCCAACGCGACCGATGCCGACAGCTGGCTCGAAACCTCGACCAAACTGCCGGGCAGCTGGTGGGAAAGCTGGACCAAATGGTGCCGAGAGCGCAGCGGTGAACGGATTGCCGCGCCCAAGGCGCCCGGCTCGAAAAAATTCCCGCCGCTTTGCGATGCGCCGGGAACCTACGTCAGGGAATGAGCCGCTTAAGCCGATGCGGCGGCATGCCAGCCCGGCAGGGGATTGGGGATAGTGGGTTACGTTTTGGTTCCATTAAGCGGCATGGCGCTATAGTAAGCGGCGCATGAAGACTATTTGCACCCGGTCGGGGGACCGGAAATGGACATCAGATGGGGGCATAAACGATTGATTTACCAGACATATGATCTCGTTCGCCGGACCAGCCGACCGGTCACGGGGCTGCTCGAACTCAGCCACAAGCTGGTGCGCCATCAAGCCAATCCCTGGCGCGAAACATTTTTGCATCGCGCTTTTGCCACGGCGTGCGAACTGCCGCTCCGCGGTCTCAGGGACTACGGCAAGAAGTCCTTCGAAGTACGGGGCCAGATCGGCGGCCAGGAAGTCGTGCTGGCCGAAACCGTAGTCGATAGACTGCCGTTCGCAGATCTCCTCAACTTCGCGGTCGAAGACGCGGCGAACAAGCCCAAAGTGCTGATCGCGGCCGCACTTTCGGGTCATCACGCGACGCTGCTCGAAGACACCGTTCGCGGTTTTGCCCGCGATTTCGATCCCTATATCACCGACTGGAAGGATGCTCGCACCGTTCCGGTGGACGCAGGCGACTTTGGCCTCGACGATTACATCGCATATCTGATCCACTTCATGGAAAAGCTTGGGCCCGGCACCCACCTGGTCGCGACTTGCCAGGCTGCTCCCCCGGCATTGGTTGCCGCGGCGATCCTGGCCAAGCGCAATCCCGATTGTGTCCCCGCCAGCCTGACCTTGATGGCCGGGCCGATCGATACGCGGGTCAGCCGCAACATCCTCAACAAGATTACCGAAACCGTGCCGCTGGCGCTGTTTGCGGCGTGCAACATCCATGTCATTCCGGGGGGCTTTCAAGGCAGCGGGCGCCGGGTCTATCCGGGCTTTTTCCAGCTCGCCGGGTTCATCCTGCTGAATCCCCGCCCGCATATCGAGAAGTACTTCGCGTTCGTGAAGGATTCGCTCAAGGGCGACGACGCCGCGCTGGACTACTTCCGCACTTTCTACGACGAATACTTCGCTGTGCTCGATTCAACCGAAAGCTTCTATTTGGAAACGCTCAAGCGAATTTTCTTCGAGCATCACATTCCCACTGGCCAAATGACCTATGAGGGCGAGCTGGTCGACTTCACCGCCTTGCGCGACATGCCGCTGCTCACCGTCGAAGGCGGCAAAGACGGATTCTGCCCGCCGGGCCAGACCGCAGCTGCGCACGACATCTGCCCCAACATTCCCCAGGCCAAGCGCGCCCGCCACATCCAGCCAGATGTCGGGCACTATGGCATTTTCTCAGGCTCGCGCTTCCAGGACGCGATCTATCCGGTGGCGCGCGATTTTATTCGCGCCGCACCTGCTTAAGGCCTGACCTATCCGGTCACATTGAGTCCTAATACCGGTAGTGATCCGGCTTGAACGGCCCCGCGCTGGGCACGCCGATATAGGCGGCTTGCTTGTCGCTCAGCGTGGTCAGCTTGACCCCGAGCTTTTCGAGATGCAGCGCCGCGACCTTTTCGTCGAGGTGTTTTGGCAGGACATAGACCTTGTTGTCGTACTGGGCGGCTTTGGTCCACAGCTCGATCTGGGCGAGGGTCTGGTTGGTGAAGCTGGCGCTCATCACGAAGCTGGGATGGCCGGTGCCGCAGCCGAGGTTGACCAGGCGGCCCTTGGCCAGGATGATGATCTGCTTGGCCCCCTCACCATTTTCGGCGGGAAACTCAACCAGGTCGGTGCCCGGCTTGACCTCGGTCCACTTGTAGTTGTCGAGCGCGGCGATCTGGATCTCGCTGTCGAAGTGGCCGATGTTGCAGACGATCGCCATGCTCTTCATCGCCTTCATGTGCTCGGCGGTGATCACGTCCTCATTGCCGGTGGCGGTGACAAAGATGTCGCAGCGGCTCACCGCCTCTTCCATGGTGACGACTTCATAGCCTTCCATCGCCGCCTGCAGCGCGCAGATCGGATCGATTTCGGTGACCATCACCCGTGCCCCGCCTTGGCGCAGTGAGGCGGCCGAACCCTTGCCGACATCGCCGAACCCGGCAACGCAGGCGACCTTGCCCGCCAGCATCACGTCGGTGGCACGGCGGATCGCGTCGACCAGCGATTCCTTGCAGCCATAGAGGTTGTCGAACTTCGATTTGGTGACGCTGTCGTTCACATTGATCGCCGGGAACGGCAGCTTGCCGTCCTTGGCAATCTGGTAGAGCCGGTGGACCCCGGTGGTAGTCTCTTCGGAAACGCCCTTGATGTGCGCGACCGACATCGTCAGGTAGCCGGGCCGGGCCTTGACGAAGGCTTTCAGCGCGCGCTGGAATTCGATTTCCTCGGCATTGATCGGCTCGGGCAGTTCATCACCGGCCTCAATCCGCGCACCCCACAGCGCGAACATGGTTGCATCGCCGCCGTCATCCAGGATCATGTTGGTGGTGTGATCGCCCCAGTCGAAGATCTTGCCGACATAGTCCCAGTAATCGGCCAAGCTCTCACCCTTGATCGCAAACACCGGCACGCCCGAGGCGGCGATCGCGGCGGCGGCGTGGTCCTGGGTGGAAAAGATATTGCAGGTCGCCCAACGGACTTCGGCACCGAGGGCGGTGAGCGTTTCGATCAGCACCGCGGTCTGGATCGTCATGTGCAACGATCCGGTGATCCGCGCGCCTTGCAGCGGCTGGCTGGCGCCGAATTCTGCACGTAGCGCCATCAGCCCGGGCATTTCGGTTTCGGCGATCCGGATCTCGGCCCGGCCAAAATCGGCGAGGGCGAGATCGGCGATGGCATAGTCCTTGGCGGCTTCGAGCACTGTGGCCACGGGGCAACTCCTGAAATCTGTTCCGGTTTGCAGCGCGCCTGCAACAGCACAAAGGCAGCGCCACGACTGACGCCGCCCTTAGCGACTTGCCCTTCGCGAGGCAAATATAAAGATATCTTTATATGGTGTGGAAAACGGCAAATGGAGCGAACCACCGACGACCCGCGCGGCGCTTCGCTCCATCCTGGTCCGGT
>JANOGS010000026.1:0-19714 GCA_031414115.1 Novosphingobium sp.
GACGACGACCTCGAAGCCCGCTCCCCTCAACAATCGGCAGCTCTCGACCGGATCATATCGTTCTCTAGCATCACCAAGGACATCGCTCTAGCGGCTGGCACGCTGGCCGAGCAGATCGAAATTCATGACGGCACAACCCGACAAATCGGAGCGCGATCCACGCCCGCGGAGACTGTCAGAGACTGAAACCAATGGGCGCAGTCCAGCCGCCGGGATTGAGAGTGGAAAACCGATGCTTCCCGCCCTTGCGCGCCAGGCGCTCGCCGCACAATATCTTCGGATGGGGATAGGGTAGCTCCCGACAAGCGCGGATTACCCGCTCGCGCTTCCCCTCCCAATCTGCGGGCCGCCGGGGGGCGGATATGGATACGGATCCACCACAGGCCGCAGAGGAGAGCGCTTGGCTCGAGCGTGTCGCCGCGCTTATCGATCAGGCGTTCGAGCGTCTCTTTCCAGATGAACTCCCCGAAAAACCTGAGGATGCTGTCGCCACGTTCAACCGAATGCTTCACTTCGGGCTCGAGCTAAGCGGACTCCGCGAGCAACTTGGACTATCCCCGTCGCGCGCCGAGTTTCGGCAAATTGCAATTCAATCATGGCAGAGCACTTTCGAGCCGGTTCGCATAGGTCAGCTGCGAAGCTTGATTTCGGAAGTTCTATATCGCAACGATTTTCGACTTCCGACTGTGGGCGCGAAGGACTCGCGTATGCAGGCGGCAATGGACGCTGCCGAAGTGTTCGCTCGTACAATCCGCGATATCGACAACGACGGTGACGACGGCGACAGCAGTTTCATTGCCGCTTTTGAGCAGCATTTCGACCAAAAGGTTAGGGCCGAACGAGACGATTACGAGACTGTGCGCAAGTCAATCAAACGGTTCAAGGACGGGGCTGCGGGCCAGGTTTGCTATCGGCTCAATCTGGACACTTTTCGTCTTGAGATAGTTGGCGAGACCGATCGGACTCACGGTGCGAAGAGAGGTAGGGGGCGCCCGCGCAAGGAGAAATTCGGCTAGTTCTGCAATGTCCCATTTATTCTAATCCTGCCGCTGCCAGACACTGCATCCCGAAAGGAGATGAAGTGTGCTGATCAACCCCCCTGAAGCCGCAGATCGTCTTTGCGTTAAGCCAGCCACGCTGGAAAAGTGGCGCATCACTGGCCGAGGGCCTGCCTATGTGAAGGTCGGCCGATCGGTCAAATATGACCCCGCCGAACTGAAGGCCTGGATCGAAAGTCGAACGGTCAACTCGACCAGCGAAGCCGCCTGAGCGCGGCGACATGGTCGACCTTCCCCGCGAATTCATCCGGATCCAGCCGCTGGCCCGCGGATACCGGATCGACATCATCGCCTCACCTCGAGACGATGTGCCGCAACAGCGACTCAAACCGGTCCACCAGCCGACCAGCGAACTCGCCCAGCGCTTCGCCGAGATGCTGGCGAAAGCGACGGGATTTCCAATCATCGACGGTGATGCGCAATGACCCCCCGCCTTGCGATCCAGGCCCCGCCGATCCTGCCCGGCGGCTGGCGCGGCGCGATAATCGAACGGCACGACCTCGGCGGCGAGGCGCTTTGGTCGGCAACGGTGCGCCAGCACTTCGGCAAGGCATGGCGGCGATGGTTTAGCGATCATGCGGCAGCCCTCGCCTACGGACTTGAGACGGCCGACCTGCACGGTTTTCCCCTCTTCGACCTCACCGGACCTGAGCCGGAATGAGCAAGGTCGCCGCCCTTCCCACCGCGACCAGCCGCGCCGAGCCCTTGGCCAATATCGAGGCCGAAGCCGCGCTGCTCGGTGCGGTGTTGATCGACAACACCCTCATCGGCAGCGCGGCGGCGATCCTCCAGCCCGAAGACTTCTTCGAGCCGGTCCATGGCCGAATCTTCGCAGCGATCCAGCGCGAGGCGCGGCTGGGCAAGCCTACCAGCGCCGTGCTCCTTGCACCCGAATTCCGCGGTGACGAAGCGCTCAAGGAACTGGGCGGGGTTGGCTATTTCGCCCGATTGACCGGCGACGGGCAGGGCTTCCTCGCTCCCCAGGCCCTGGCGGAGCAAATCCACGAACTGGCCCAGCGGCGGCAGCGGCTTGAATGGCTCACCGCCGAGGCGCGGGCCTGCTCCGACACTGCCCAGCCGCTCGGCGACCTTGCCTTTCCCGCCGAGCTGAATCGTCAATCGAGGTTCGCGCCTCTCGCCTATGAATGGGCTGGCGACGTCACTCCGATGCTTGACGGCTTTTGGCTGATTGACGGCTTCCTGCCCAAGTCTGGGCCGGCAACGATCTTCGGCCACCCCGGAAGCGGCAAGACCTTTCTCGCCCTCGATATCGCCGCGAGCGTTGCTGAGGGGCGCGCCTGGGCCGGTCGAGATGTCGCCGGCGGGCCAGTCTTCTACGTGATCGCCGAGGGGCTGACAGGCTTCAAGAACCGAATCGCCGCAATGCTTGACTCCGGCCGCCTCAGCCGAACCGCCCCATTCGCCTACATTCCCACCGCGATCGACCTGCAGTCACCGACCGGCGACACGCCCGCGCTGATCGCCACACTCAAGCACTTCGCCGCAAGGACGGGAAGCCCACCGGCCCTGATCGTGATCGACACGCTCAGTAAAACCTTCGGCGCGGGCAAGGAAAATACCGACGATATGGCCGCCTACGTAGCCAACTGCGAACGCATTGCGGCGGAATTCGAAGCCGTCACTCTCATCATCCACCATCGCCCCCGCAATGGGGACAACGAGCGCGGGCACACTAGCTTGCGCGGCGGCGTGGTCGCTTCGGTCGTTGTCGAAGGCGAGGCGATCAGGACCGCAACCACCGTCAAGCAGAAGGACGGCCAGGCTGGCGAGCGCATTGCCTTCCAGCTCAACCCGGTCGCGCTGGGCAGCAACTCGCGCGGCTTGGAAGTAACAACCTGCCTTGTCGAGATCCTCGACAATGACGATGCACACGAAGGGGTGCCCTGCCATGGCGCGAGAAACCGCTTGAGCGGTCAAAAGAAGATTGCCTTCGAGGCGCTCGAAATGGCGATTGCGCTCCATGGCCAGGCGCCGCCGGACAGTATTCCGCGCGAGAATCTCGACCGGGCCAAGGTGTTCAAGGTGATCGCAGCCGGACAAGCCGCGGACAAGCTAAAAGCCGAGTTTTTGGCCACCGTGAATGCTGCCCCGGACAAGCGGCCGGACACGGCATCTCGCACCGCTCGGCGGGCAATCAACGACCTCAAGGCCGCAGGAATCCTCGCAACTTGGGAGGATTGGCTATGGCTTTCGTGATTGCCCGGACAAGGCCGGACAACCTTACGGACACGTTTCGGACACGTCGAAACCTGGGGAGCGGACAACCCGGACAACACTTCTTTAGAAGTGTCCGTTTGTCCGCCCATTCTGTCCGCCCAGAGGTGTCCCAATGAGCGGCGGTGAAAAGGTGCTCCTCATGGAACTGCGCGAGCGCACCAGCGCCGCAGGCAACCGCTATTTGTCCGGCTGGCTCGGCAAGGCCAGCGTGGTCGCGTTCCTCGATCGCGAAGCGGACGGCGAAGTCTGGCAGGTTTTCCTTTCAACCCCCACCCCCAGAGCAGCCAGTGCCACCGCCCCCGGCGCTGGCTGCTCACCCTTCACTCCCCACCCGCGCCAGCCGCGTCGCACTGCTCGCCCCTTGCAGCCGGGCGAGCTTGACGACGATTTGAGCGACCTGGGCCGGGCTCCATCCGAAAGGCAGTGCCAATGACCGCAGGCCAGCAGTTTCCTCAATTCATCATCGCCAGGCCGGATCCGTCGAACCAGCGGGTCTTCGACGAGTTCGTCTCACAGATGGGCGGAGCGGGCCGGCGCGGCGCCGATGCGATAAACAATTCGCTGTCAGGGGTGCGCGATAGCGTCTCCCAGGCGCTGAGCCTGCCGCGCAACGCCTTCGGCGCACTGGACCTCAACACCGCCAAGCTGCGCGAAATGGAGCAGGGGCTGGAAGCCATCGCCCGCGCCAGTCGCGAGTACGCGGCCGCGAGCCGGGCAGCGGCGATAGCCTCGGGCGAAACGTCCAGGGCCCGGGCGATGGAGATACGCGCCGCCTTCGAGCAGGCCCGCGTCGAAGACGAAAACGTCGTCGCGCTGCGCCGCAAGATCGCCATCCTCGACCAGGTCCAGGCCGAGCTCAATCAAACAGCCAGTGCCACCGATGCGGTAATCTCTTCGAGCAGCCGCGGCGCCGTCGCAACCGGCGCCTACGCCGCCTCGATGCGCGGTTCGCGCACGGCCATGGTCCAGACCGGCCAGCAACTCCAGGATATGGCAATCCAGTTTCAAGGCGGGGCGCGAGCCTCGACGATCTTCGCCCAGCAAATTCCGCAGCTTCTTTTCGGGCTCACAAGCCTCGAAGGCTCAAGCAACAGGACGGCGAGCCGGATCGGATCGATGGCGACGCTGCTCTCGGGCCCGTGGTCGCTGGCTGTAGTCGCTGGCGCCGCAGTGCTCGGCACGCTGGTCGACAAGTTCCTTGAGACCGACAAGGCCGCCGAGGCTGCCAAGCTCGGCACCTTCGCCATGAGCGACGCGCAGGGCATCCTTGCCAATGTGCTCGACGTGACCACGGGCAAGATCAACACCCAGAACAAGGCGCTGCTCGCCCTCGCGCAGGCGCAACTACTGGTCGCACGGGTCCAGGCCCAGACCAGAGCTGCTGAGGCGCGCACCGGCGTCCTGGCCATTCAGGACCGGCCATTGCGATTTACAGGGGGCGGGCTCGGCGGTGGATTTACTGCCGGCCGGCGGCCGACCGATGCTCGCGATGCGATCAGCCGTGACGTGCTGGCTGGCACTCTCGACGGAAAGGCCGCGGTCGAGCGGCTGGAGAACCTGCGCCGCGTCGGCCAGATCACCGAAGCTGAATTCACCGCGGCGGCAACGGCGGTCGCAAACCTCGGGCTGGAACTCGAAAACATCAAGGTCTTCGGTGAGGCCGATGCCCTGTTGAACGGCCGCGGCGGCAAGGGCCTGCTCAAGCCCGAGAAGGACCGCAAGGACCGCAAGGCCCGCGGCGGCGATGGCGAGGCCAAACTGCGCCAGTTGCAGGAATTCGGCGAGAACGCTGCAGAGAAGATCGCCCGCATCAATGAGCGGTTTGACGAACAGCCCAGGCTGATCGACGCGGCGGCGGCTGCCACGCGCGACCTCGATGCGATCATCAAGGACCTGGCTGAGCGCAAGCCACCCGGATTCGCCACAATGATCGCCGAGGCCCAAGCCGCCAAGGGAACCGTGCAGGAAGCGCTGGTCCGTCCCTTCGAACAGTTGCGCGAGGAATCGGCACGGCGCCTGCAGATCGAAACCCTGCTCACCGCTGGCAGGGAGGACGAAGCCGAGGCCTTGCAGGTCATTTGGAAGCTCGAAGGCCAGATCGGCGTCGAATCGGAAATCCGCGCCAAGGCTGCGAAACTGGCCGCCCAGGGGCGCCAGGACGAAGCCGACCAGCTCAACCGCATGGCCGACCTTTGGCCCGCGGAGCGCCAGGCCGCGCTCGACCGGGCCCGCAACGTGCGGCTGGTCAACGAAGAGCTTGAGCGGGGCCGCGAGATAGTCAGCCGCACCCTCGCTGCGAGCCGCAGTGTCCGTGATGAACTGGTCGCGATCTTCGCCGGCGAAGGCTCATTCGGGAATATCGGCAAGGTGTTCAAGCGACTTCAGGCCGAGGCTACCGTCGACAAGCTGTTCGGGGATTCGTTCCGCAACATTGATGACTGGATCAAAGGCCAGTCGGGGCTGGGCGCGAGCATTGATACCTTCACCGGCGAGACCGACCGGGCGAGCAAGGCGCTCGATATGCTGACCAGCAGCCTCACTGGCTCGGCGGCGCGGATCGCTGCCAGGGGCGCCGTGTCTGGCGCCGCCCCGTCCGCCTTCGATAGCGCCTTCGGGTCGATCTATGGCGGCGCTTCGAACGACAACACGCTGATCGAACAAGCGGTCGAAGGCGTCGGCGCGGACATTGTTGTAGTCGGCAGCCGCGCCGAGAAAAACGCGACGGTCCAGAGCCAGACCCTGAAAGACATCAAGGAGCGGCTCGATCCGCGCCGGGTCGCGGCGGAAATGGCCCGGGCGCTGTCCGGCTCGATCGCCGACGCGCTGCGGCCGGTGCTCGGCGACAAGTTCGCCGCAAAGGTTGGCGGGGTGCTCTCGGGTTACTTCGAAGGCCAGTTCACCGCCGGGACCACCGGCGGCGTGATTGGCGCTCTCAAGGGCCTGGTCGACCAGTTCGGCGAAGCCACCATCGGCCGCGACGCTGCCTCGACGCTCAGTTCGCACTTGGGCGGCGCGCTTAGCGGCGCGCAGCGGGGCACCGAGATTCACGACCTCGCCGACAGTCTCGGGATCAACCTCTCGCGCAGCGGTTCGCAGATCGGCGGGGCGCTTGGTGCCGCCACCGGGATCCCCGGCGGCGACATCATCGGATCGATCATCGGCGGGATCATCGGCAAACTGATCGGCTCGGCCAAGCGCGGCTCGGCAACCTTGACCGCAGGCAGCAACGGCGTCGATGTCGGCTCGACCCGCGGCAACTCTTCGAGCCGGATCGAGGCGGCGGAAGCGGCGGGCGGCTCGATCAGCGACGCGCTCAACCAGATTGCCGAGCAACTCGGCGGCAATACCGACGGCCCGATCTCGGTCTCGATCGGGGTCCGCGACGGCAACTACCGGGTCGATCCCACCGGGCAGGGGATCACCAAGACCGCCAACGGCGCGATCGACTTCGGCAAGGACCAGGAGGCGGCGATCCGCTACGCGATCCTCGATGCGATCAAGGACGGGGTGATCACCGGCATCTCCGAAGGCGCGCGGCGGTTGATCCAGGGCGGCAAGGATCTGGAAAAGCAGATTGCCAAGGCGATCGACTTCGAGGGTGTGTTCAAGCGGCTGCGCGCGATCAAGGACCCGGTCGGGGCGGCGCTCGACGCGCTCAACAAGGAATTCTCGCGGCTCAACGACATCTTCAAGGAGGCCGGAGCTTCGGCGGCGCAGTTCGCCGAGCTTGAGGAACTCTACGGGATCGAACGCGCGGCGGCGATCAAGGAAGCCGGGGAACGGGTTACCGGCGCGCTCAAGGCGCTGCTCGCCGACCTCACCATCAACAACGATGCCTTGTCGCTCAGGGACCGGCTGAGCGCGGCGCAGGCCGCTTTCCAACCTCTGGAAGCCCGGGTCCGGGCCGGCGATACCACCGCGTTCGATGACTACACCCAGGCGGCGCGCGACCTCTTGGCGATCCAGCGTGACCTCTCAGGCTCGCAGCCCGATTATTTCCGCCTGCTCGACGAGGTGACCGCGCTGACCAGCACTGCGGTTTCGTCGCAGGATGCGCTGATCGCTGCGGCGACGGGTGCGGCCAGTCCGTTCGCAACTGCCTCGGCAAATGCGCTGACGGAGCCCCAGCCGGTAGTCTCGGCGATCTCTGATCAGACGGGCACACTGGTCGCGCAGCTTTCTGACTTGAACCAGAGCCTCGCCGCTCAGCTCGCAGCGGCAAACCAGAACCTTGGCACCTTGATCCTGCAGGGCGCGACCGGGACCTACGGCAGCATCGATACCAGCGGCTGGGCCTACGGAAACTACTACTGAAAATGAAAGGATAGATGGACATGGCAATTACCGAAATCAGCAGGCGCCTCGCCGCCCTGCGCGAGCACCAAGGGCCGCCGACCAGCCGCTTCGGCGCATACTTCGAGGAGCAGCGCGAGGCCCGCAATACGGGTGCTTCCAAGGCAGCGCCGGCCAGGCAAGCCCGCGTCGGCACGGTCCCGACTGCCGCGAAGGCGCCGACCATCGCCCCGCGTCGAGCGGTCATCCCTGGCGAGCTTCGCGCGCGCTGCGCAATCGTTATGGCCAGCGATGCCGTCAAAGGTCGCGAGCGCCAGGCCTCCGAATTGCTGCTCGCCAGCTGCAACCGCAATGCCAAGCACGGCGACTCGGTGGCGATCATCGCCGAGCTGCGCAAGCGGCCGATCGACGCGGAACTCGATGCGCGCCGCGCCGCCTATGAGGCCAGGCTTGCCGCGTCTAGGCAGGCGGAAGCCTCTGCCATGTGGGATCGGGCTTACTCCTCTATCAACGCGATCGGAGGCCGTTGACATGGACCACGGCACACTTGAGCGCGCCCGCGCGGCGTTCGCGGCTCTCGACCTCGAACACGAGAACAGCGAAATTGCCCGGATCGAAGCTGAGATGGCATCGATCGCCCAGGCTGCCGAACGGGCGCAGACGCGCATCGCCGAGGTTTCGCGCGCCCTTGCCGAATCCCGCGGTCCCTCGGGCCACGACGTTGCCGATCAGCTCCTGCAGGGAGCGGACGCACGGGAAGCGGCGGCGGCAGGTCCATCCCGCGAGGATCTCGAATCGGAGCGTGCGGCCCTCCAGGCGGCGACGCGCGATCTCCGCCGACGCGAGGATGATCTTCGCGCCGCGGTCTCGGCTGTCGAGACCACCGCAGCCCAACAAGCAGCGGACCTCGCGGGCCCGCTCCTGTCGGCGATCGAGGCCGACATGATCGAAGCAGTGAGCAGGATTCGACACGGCTGGGCGGCCGCGAGCGCGGTGCGTGCTGCGGCGCGTTCTGGCGGACCTTTGGTCGACAAGGCACGGAGGATGCTCGAAGCCGCTTCCAGCGGCGACGCTCTGCTCTCCTTCGAGCGAATTGTAGCGGTTGATCCCGAGATCGTCGCAGCACTCGCACCGTTGACCACCAAGGGCCGCGCGCTGCGATCCTCCGCGATCACTTCGGCCACGTTTATCTAAAATTGCGTCCGGCGGGCTTTGTGGTGCCCGCTTAGCCTTGGGATTTCTTCGCCCACGGCCCCCTGGGGCGGCCCGGTGCCCACGCATCGCGGCCGCCCCTTTTTTGCCAAGGAACCGCCGAAGTCTGCCGCTTTGGACTGAAACTTCAAACTATCGCCTATCCCGATGGCCCGCCCTGCGAGACATTTTGCGGTCTTCCAGCGCTTCTCCGGCGTAATATCTTGAGGTAGGACCCGCGATTTCATGCGCGAGACTGTCAGTAACTGTCGCGATCGATCCCGACGCGAGCGGTGATGGGCAGGATCGAAAACGGCTGGCTTGGGCCAGATTCAAAGCCGCAACAGTGCTCAGAGGTTGGACTTTGCGGCCTCCTGAGCCAGAGCGTCCCTGTCCTTGGCGCCTTCCATCTGCGCGTCGTAATCCTTCGAGGTCATGTAAATGAGCAGATGCTGCATTCGGTGCTTGCCGGTACCCTCGCATTCGCGCGCGCGGGCTTCGTACTGATTCCAGAGCAGTCGAGCCAACGCATTCACCTTAGCATTCGTCGAGTATCCGGACGGGGGAGGCGCAGCTGCGGTCAAACGCAACTGGTACAGCACCACAACTTGCCCGTTTGAGAGGAAGCGCTCGACGCTTGCCGGGCTGCTATCCGTGCCGCTCGCAACCGCTTGGCCGATCTCCGATCGACTAGGCCCTGCCTGGTCCAGCATGACAGTGGGGTACTTGTCGCGGAGCGTCCGCAACATGGCGTTGTACTCATCGAACGCTCGGTTCGCGCAGCCTGGTTGGGTGCCCAGCCCTACCCTCTTGAGCGAGCCGAGTTCGAAGACCGGGACAATTTGAAAGGTCTGACCAAGAATCTCGATCCCGCCGCCACGGTATGTCACGGCGACACTCTGCCCCGATCTCTTCGTCTCTTTGACCTTGGCGGAGCGGACATTGGGGTGCGCGGACAGTTTCGCCGCTACCACGCTCGGGGCGTCACCAAAGTTCAGATCTCGCCAAAGCGGGATCACCTCAGGGGCGTTAGCCAGCAGTTGCCAGACTGGCGCCGCCAAGGCCGTAATGAGTATTGCCAGACGCATGTTCGCCTCGAATCGCTGCGACTGAGTACTAGGTGCCCCGTCCCGGCCAGGATGTCGAGCGAGCGGACGCCTTGGACGCGCGGTGCTTGTCCCGTGCTTACATGACGGGCAGCGCCGAACACGCGCGCCCAATTTTGCCACTAAGTATTTGAAAAATGGCGCGCCCGGAACGATTCGAACGTCCGACCCTCAGATTCGTAGTCTGATGCTCTATCCAGCTGAGCTACGGGCGCGTTGGAGAGGCGCACATAGGGTTCGTGCCAGCGCTTGGCAAGCCGCTAATTGGGCGATTCCAGAACCGCGCAAACGTGCTGGGCGAGTCGCACATCGAGCGGCACCAGTGGCAGAGAAACAAGCTGGGCGGCGCTGAACCAGCCGATCTCTGCGGCATCAAGGCATTGCGGTTCGCCGGCCCAGTTGCGGCACGTGTAAAGCAGCACGACATGGGGCTCGCCAGGCATGACCGCAAAGCTCAAGGGCTCAAGCGCCTGCCAGTCGAGAGCGATTCCCAATTCCTCGGAGATTTCTCGCAGCAGCGCCAGATCCAGCGTTTCGTCCGGTTCCACCTTGCCCCCGGGAAATTCCCACAGCCCGCCATGCGCGCGGTCGCTGCGGCGTTGCTGCAACAACACCAAGCCCGAATCGTCAAGCAGGGCCACCGCAACTACGGGCACGATTGTCGGGAATTCTTTCAACTTCAGAGCCCTTCTAAACCAATTGTTAGCACTGATGAACGTAATCCTTGCGGACCAGTCCAGATTAGCAGGGACCAGCAGAGCATGAAGGCCATTCTCAAACGCCTGAAAACCGACGTTTCTGGCGGAACCGCCATGGAATACGGGCTGATCCTGGCCTTGATGTTCGTTGCTATGGCTGGCGCGTTGGAAGGGTTCGCCAACGTAAACCACGAAATCTGGACCGATGTGTCCAACGCCATGTCAAACGCTGTCGCGGCTGGTACCGCCAGTTAAACATTTGGCAAGAAGTTCCCCTTAATCCGATGATTGCTCAATCCGGGTGACAGGGAACGAGCCGGGAAAACCAGACTGCCAAACAGGAGACTAATCATGAAGTTCATTAACAAGCTTATCCGTGACGAAGCTGGCGCCACTGCCATTGAATACGGCCTGATTGCCGCCCTTATCGCTGTTGCCGCGATCACCGCGATGCAGGGCCTGGGCAGCGAACTGCAGACCACCTTCAACACCACTTCGTCGGCCATGCAGGGTGCGAACTCTACGGCTTCGTAAGTCAAGCCATTAGGCTGAAAAACAAGGGGGCGGCAGGGAAACCTGCCGCCCCTTTCGTTTGTGTTGGTGCGCCATCGACATACGTCGATGGCTTGCAACACCGGCCCGCTCCCCCGGCCCGGTGTTGCAAGCTGATCGCGGAGGCGATCGGCGCCCTCGACCAATAACTCCTCAGTACGTAACCAGTTTGAGCTTCTGCCCCGCGGCGATCGTGCTGTTGGCCGCCAAGCCATTGAGCACCAGGAACCGGTCAAGCTGGGCACTGGTGAAGGCCATGCGGCTCGACAGCGCCTGCACAGTGTCGCCTTTCTTGGCAGCTATGACCACCAACTTGCGCGGTTTGACCTTGTTCGCCTCGGCCTGGGCGATTCGCCGCATCGAGCCATACATCGAATCCCACACCCCGCCGCCGCCAGTCGGGGTGATGGTGACAAAGTGAAACGCTTTGTCCTTGGCAAATTCATAGGCGAACACGGTCACATCGACCTGGCTGTTGTTGCTTTGCGTCACTTTGGCCGTGGCATAGGCGGCGCTGATCCCATTTATCGTGGTCCGGCCGACGTTGCCGGGGCTTAGCGCCGGCGAATTCTTGTCGGTCAGTCCGGCAAAAGCGGCACGCACATAGGCATCGAGATCGCCGCTGTAGGGTGCGCCGGTGAGCTGGCCCTTGCCCGCCTGGCCGCTGATCGCCACCGCCCGGGTGCCGTTGAGCAGGAAAAAGCCGGAGGGCGCACGGAAATAGAACATTTCCACCGGGTGGGTGAACTCGTTGCCCTCGACGATACCCTGGACCGGATCATCGCCGTAAGTGAGCCCGCTGATCTTGCTGAGAAACAGGTCGCGGTTGGTGTTGCCGCCAACGGTTGTACCGGCCTGAGCTAGCGCGGTCTTGACCCGTCCGGCCGGATCGGGGTGAGTCGAGGCCCATTCGGGCACCCGATTTGCAGATGATCCCATCAGCTTGGCGTCGAGCGCGTTCTGGTTGGCCAGGCTTTTCAGCACGGTCGACATCGCGCGCGGATCGTAGCCGGCTTTCCTGAGGTACTGGATCCCAAGCTTGTCGGATTCGGTTTCCTGCTTGCGCGAATAGCGCAGCGTCAGCAGCTGCGAGCCCTGCATGAAACCCTGCTGGAGCATCTGGCCGATCTGGCTGTTGCCCAGCAGCACACCCGAGAGAACGGTGCCCAACACACCGATAATCGTGTTCTTGGTCGCCGCGCTCTGCCGCTTGTTGGAATGGCGCGCGGCGACGTGACCGACCTCGTGCCCCAGCACGCCGGCCAGCTCGGCCTCGTTGTTCATCAGCGCCACCAGCTGCCGGGTGGTGTAGATATAGCCGCCGGGGATCGCGAAGGCGTTGTTGACTGGCGAATTGAGCAAGGTGACGGTGAAATCGCCCTGCGCGTTCGACAGTCCCGATTGCACTGCGATCCGCTTGCCGACGCCTTCGACGTATTGTGCGTGCGGCCCGGTCACCGCGCCGCCGAACTCGGGCACCAGCTGTTCGTGCGCCTTGGCGCCTTCGGCCTTGTCCTTGGCACTGATCGCCAGGACCGGTGCGGGCTTGGCTGCGGTCTGGGCAATCCCGGTTCCGGCCGGCAAGGCAACTATCGCTAAAACTGCGACCGATGCGAGACGGATACGGACGGACTTGATTTTGCGGCTCATGTGCGACTCCCAAGCGGATGGACCAACCGCGCTATGGCTAGGCCCCTGATCGCGCGTTGCAAAGACCCAAACGGCTGACCAAGAGCTGAACCGCGCTCAGTTTTCGCCGATGCGCAGGAAGCGCTCCTCGCGTTGAATCCGCAGTTTCTCAGGCTTGAGCGGCGCCAGGGCATCAAGTTCCTCGCCGATCGCCTTGGCCAGATTTGCCGCCGCCTTGGCCGGATCGCGGTGCGCCCCGCCGACCGGCTCCTTGACGATCCGGTCGATTACGCCGAGCGCCAGCAGATCCTGCGCGGTAACCTTCATCGCCTCGGCCGCATCGGCGGCCTTTTCGGCGGTGCGCCACAGGATCGAGGCGCAGCCTTCCGGGCTGATCACCGAATAGACCGCGTGCTCCATCATCAGTACCCGCTCGGCGCTGGCCAGCGCCACCGCCCCGCCCGATCCGCCCTCACCCACGATCGCCGCGACCATCGGCACCGGCAGCGCCAGGCAAGCCTCGGTCGAGCGGGCGATGGCTTCGGCCTGGCCGCGCTCTTCGGCTTCGAGACCGGGGAAGGCGCCCGAGGTATCGACCAGCGTCACCACCGGAATTCCGAAGCGTCCGGCCAGGTCCATCAGCCGGATCGCCTTGCGGTAACCTTCGGGCTTGCCCATGCCGAAATTGTGGCGGATCCGGCTTTGCGTATCGTTGCCCTTCTCATGCCCGATCAGCATCACCTTGCGGCCATTCAGCCGCGCAAAACCGCCGATGATCGCTTGGTCGTCGCCGAACTGACGGTCTCCGCCCAGCGGCATGAAGTCGGTGAAGATGTGGCCGACATAGTCGCAGAAGTGCGGGCGCATCGGGTGACGGGCAACCTGGGTCTTCTGCCACGGGGTCAGCGCACCGTAAGTGCCGGCGAGCAGATCGGCGCTCTTCCTCTCAAGCCGCGAGATTTCGGAAGCGAGATCGACATCGCCGCCCGCCGCAGTCTGGCGCAGCTCGGCAATCCGGGCTTCAAGCGCTGCGATCGGCTTTTCAAACTCAAGGTAGGAGATCATCGCGCAGCGCTAGACCGAGCCAGAGCGTACCGCAAGTGGATGCCGGGCATTGACCAGCGCCACCAGCCGGGCGGCATCGACGTGGGTGTAAATCTGGGTGGTGGCGATATCGGCGTGGCCCAGCAGCGTCTGCAATACGCGCAGGTCCGCGCCGCCTTCGAGCAGATGGGTGGCGAAGGCGTGGCGCAAAACGTGCGGACTGACCTTTTCCGGATCGATCCCGGCCCGCGCCGCCAGCGCGCGGAGCAGCTGGAACAGCCGCACCCGGGTGAGGTGGCCCTGCTGTCCGGTCGAGGGAAACAGCGCCTTGCTCCCCTCCCCGCTGCGCAGCGCCAGCCAGCGCGACAGCGCGAGCCGCGCGCGGCCGCTGACTGGGACCATCCGCTGCTGCCCGCCCTTGCCGGTCACGGTCAGGAACGGAGCGTCGCGGGGCACGGCATTGAGGGGGAGCGAGACCAGTTCGCTGGCGCGCAGTCCCGAGCCGTAGAGCAGTTCGAGCAGTGCCAGGGTCCGGACTGCTTCGGGACGCTCGGAGAGGGCTTCTTCCTCGGCCTGGGCGAACAGCGCCTTGACCTCCAAGTGGCTGAGAAGGCGGGGTAAAGGGCGGCGAATGCGGGGTCGCGGAAGGGCGGGTGAGGGATCGTCCCGACGCAGGCCTTCATCGACCAGAAAGCCGTAGAACTGGCGCAAAGCCGAGCATTTCCGCGCCAGACTGGACGGCGCCAGGCCGACCCAAACGGCACCTAAAGAGGCCACCGCGGCACTGTCAGCCTGCACCAGGTCGCCGAGCGCCGCCTCCGCGCCTTCAAGATCGCGGCGATAGGCCAGCAAGGTATTGGCCGCCGCTCCGCGCTCGGCAGCGAGCATGGCGAGGAAGGCCTCGAGGGCGCTCAAGCCCGCGCCACCGCCTCGGCCGCGATCATCCGCGCCTCGGCGGAAAGGCCAACGCGGTTGAGCGCCGAGACGATGTGGTAGAGGTTGACGCTGGTCATCTTGTCCCAGCCGTCGCCCTGCATCCCTGCCCCGGCCAACAGCACCACCAGCGCGGCGTTATTGACGTCGGCGGCCTGGTCGATCAGCCGGGTCCAGCGGGTCTGGCGGCCCAGGTTGATCCCCAGTTTTTCGGCGAATTCAGCCGACGCTGCCTGATCGACCCGGCCCAGCCCGGCCAGCCCGGCGAGCAGGAACCGCGACTTGCGGGCGCTGTCGGAACGGTCATTGCCATGAAAACTGTCAAGCGCGTCGCCATCGATCGCGGCCGGACGCTGCGGCGTGGCCAGCGCGAGCAGGCCCCAGGCCAGCGAGCCGGCATCGACCTCGCCGGCCCAGCGCAGCGCGTTCTGATCGAGCCCGGCGGCCAGCATCGAGGCGACCAGTTCGCCCGCGTCCTGCTTGAAACTGCCGCTGACCGGCATCCGCGCGGCGGCATAGGCGGTCAGCACCTGGCGCGAATAGCGCGCCTGGGGATCTGCGGCGCCGTCCCACAACTGGCGGATCGCGGACATCCGCTGCGCCGGGTTATCGCCGACATAGGCATTGCGCAGCGCCTCAGACTGGCCCGCCCAGTCACCGCTGATATCGTCCTGGGCGTAAATCTGGCTGTAGAGGTCAACCATCGCGGCGCTGGACAGCACCCCCGCCGCACCGGCCCGATCGGCCGCAGCAGCGCGCGCTTCCAGGCCCACCATCGGCGCGGCTGCAGCAGCATAGGCATAGCGCGGCGGGGCACCTCGCAGCAGCGCGGCCGGCGGCTCCAGTCCCACCGCAATCGCCAGGGCATAGCGCCAGGGGGTGATCTCCTCCACCCCGTCCCACTCGATCTTGACCGCACGGCGCGCCTTGCCTGCGGCACCGGCGTACTTCTGCGCCAGCAGCATGTCGGTCTTGGTCCAGGCGCCTTCGCGCATCAGCCGGTCGAGCTGGGCCATGCCCGAGGCGCCATCGCCCTGAAAGGCGCTGCAGATCGCGCGCAGCACGCGCCAATCGGCATCCTTGCGGACCCCGCCTTGGACCGCGATCACCGGGCAAATTCCGGTGATATCGGCGGTGAAAGCATAGGTATCGACCGCCGCCTGGGTCAGCGCCGGGGTGTAGTTGCCGGGATCGACATCCTGGACGATCGCCCGCGCCGCCTCGCCCTCGCCCATCCGCAACAGCAACGCGGCGCGGACTGCGGCGAAGTCTGCCGGGTTCATCCCCGCCGGACTATCAAGCCGCGAGGCCAGCGCCCGGCGCAGCAGGATATGGCCCCAGCGCGAAACCACCGGGCCCTTGTTGCCCTCAATCGCGGCGCGAACCAGCGCCGGGCTCTGACCGCCAAGCGAACCGGCAGGCAAGCCGCCTTCGTACTCGGCGAGCAGCCCGATCTGTTTCAGCGAGCGCCGCGCGGCATTGGGAATATCGTACTTGGGCTTGAGCCCAAGCAACTCGTCAAGCTCGTCGGAGCTCATCGCCTCGATTTCGGCAAGGCTTGGCAGCCTTACCCCGGCTGGCGCAACCACAGTCCGCGGCGGCGCAGACGATGTGCTGCCCCCGGACGGAAGCGGCTGGACCACCGGGGTCGAGGCACCGCCGGTTGCTGGCGTCGATGCCGGCGCGGCCTTGCTCTTCGGCCGCTCAAAGCCGGGCGGCAGCAGCGATTCGGGCGCAGCCAGCGCGGCCCAGGCCGAACCCAGCGCCAGCGCCGCGCCGCCCGCCAGCAGGATCAACCGGCTCATCGCGGCGCATCCGGAAGCAGGGCCGGCGCGCTGATCGGCTGCAATTCGCGGGTTCCGCCATCGTGCCAGGCCCAGCCCGCCAGCAAGCCCAGCCCCAGCATCACGCCCAGGGCAAAAGCCAGCCATTCCTTGCGCATCCTCACCGCCACCCGCTTGCCTCTTGTCCCACAGCTTGCGCTGCGGCCTAGCGCATCTATAGGCGACCTCGCAATGGACCTCGACGATTCCCCGCTCTCTCAGGCCGAAATCGCTGACCTGGCGCGGCGGATCAAGCGCCCGGTGGTGCTGGTGGGGATGATGGGCGTGGGCAAGTCCAGCGTCGGACGCAAGCTCTCGGCGATGCTGCACATGCCTTTCGTCGACGCCGACGAGGAGATCGAGCGCGCCGCGCAGATGGCAATCCCCGAAATCTTCGCGCGCTTCGGCGAGGCCTATTTCCGCGACGGTGAGCGCCGGGTGATTGCCCGCCTGATCGACGCGCCCAGTGCCCGTGCGGTCATCGCCACCGGCGGCGGCGCTTTCGTCAACGATGAAACCCGCGCGCTGATCCTCGAGCGGGGAATTGCGGTGTGGCTCGACAGCGACATCGAGACCCTGCTCGACCGGGTCGGGCGCAAGGACAATCGCCCGCTGCTCAAGCAAGGCGATCCGCGCGAAATTCTCACCCGGCTCAAGGCTGAGCGCGAGGCGACCTATGCCCAGGCACCGATCCACGTGCAAAGCACCAACGGACCGCATACAACCACCGCGCAGGCGGTACTGAAAGGGATTGAGGCGTGGCTGTAATCCCCGTGGACATCGCCGGATCACCCTACGAGGTGCGGATCGGCGCCGGACTGCTGGCGGGTCTGGTCGAACAGTGCAGCGGCAAGTTGCGCAAGCGCCGGGTGCCGGTAGTGACCGACGCCAATGTCCATGCCGTTTGGGGGCAAGCGGTGGAGACCGCCCTGCACGAAGGCGGGCACCAACCGGCCTGGCGGATCCTACCCCCTGGCGAGGCAAGCAAAAGCTGGGATCAGCTCGCCGCGACGATCGACTGGCTGCTGGCCGAGGAGGTTGAGCGCGGCGATCATGTCCTGGCGCTGGGCGGCGGGGTAATCGGCGACCTTACCGGCTTTGCCGCGGCGATCCTGAAACGCGGCTGCCAGTTCATCCAGCTACCCACCACGCTGCTGGCGCAGGTCGATTCGAGCGTCGGCGGCAAGACCGCGATCAATACCGGCGCCGGCAAGAACCTGGTCGGCGCCTTCCACCAGCCGGCGCTGGTGCTGGCCGATCTGGCGGTGCTCGATACCCTGCCCCGGCGCGAGCTCAACGCCGGCTATGCCGAAGTGGTCAAGTATGGCCTGCTCGGCGATGCCGACTTCTTCAGCTGGTGCGACAACCACGGCGCCGCGATGCTGGCCGGCGATCCGGCGCTGCGCGAATATGCGGTCGCCCATTCGGTTGCCGCCAAGGCGCGGATCGTTGCCGCCGACGAGCGTGAAACCAAGGGGCTGCGAGCGCTGCTCAACCTTGGTCACACCTTTGGCCATGCGCTGGAGGCAGAGACGGGGTTTTCCGATCGCCTGCTCCACGGGGAAGCGGTGGCGCTGGGCATGGTCCTGGCCGCGCGGTTCTCGGCGGCGCGCGGCCTGCTGCCGCGGGCCAGTGCAGCGCATGTCGCCCGCCACTTCGCCGAAGCCGGAATGGTCAGCGAGATCGCTTCGCTGGGCCTTGATTGCGATGGCCAGGCGCTGACCGCGCACATGCTCCATGACAAGAAGATGGACGCCGGCACCCTGCCGTTCGTGCTGCTGAACGCGATCGGCGAGACTTTCCTGGCCCGTGACGTGGCGTTGGACGAGGTCGCGAAGTTCCTCGACGGAGAGCTGGCGCGTTAGCCAAACAGCGCGATCGACTGCATCCCCACCGCAACAGCCTCGCCGTGGGCGTTCCACATCCCCATGTCCTGGCTCGAGCAGCCGCGTTCGGCATAGTTACCCGCCGAGCGCAGCAGGAACCAGCCGTCCTCGGTCACCGGCGCCGGGGTCAGCAGGTTGATGATCCAGGTCATCGTACTGATCGCGGTTGCGCGGCCAATCAGCGGAAACACGCCCGGCGGCAGGGCATCGCCCAGCAGCAGCAGCTCGACCATCGGGTCGAGCCCGTCGCGGTCCTTGAGCCGCACCCACCAGTCGAGCTCGGGCAATGACTGCGTGCTGCGCGGAAGGGCGAAGCGGGTGTCGAAGTGCATCGCAAACCCGGGTCTGCGCCCCTCAGGAAGCGGGATTGCCTGATCAGGCGCGATCCAGCCCGCTGGTGGCGGCACGTCGTGCAGATGCAGCGTGCTCTCAACCGGGCCCATGAAGACGAAGGTAGCGGTCAGTCCAAGCCCGGCCTCGCCGGCAATCTCCGCGCTGACCCAGCTGGCATTGCGCCCGCGCCGCAGGAACCGCGCGCGGACCTCGATCTCTCCCGCCAGCGGCCCGACGAAACTGATCTGGGCCGAGCGCAGCGGCGGCAGATCGGGCGCCAGTCCGCGCGCGGCCTCGAGCGCCAAAGCGGAGGAGAACCCGCCATAGGTGGTCCGGCCCTGCTTCCAGTCATCGGGAACCACGGCGGCAAACCCGCCGTCGATGGGGCGGATGGTGGAAAGGGTGTCTGGCAGGCTCATAGGCGGCGCCATTGACGTAAACGGAAAGCGGGTCAATCCCCCCGCCATGACGCCGCAAAACGTCAGCGCCTGCGTCAATCAGGGCGGCGACGCTGACAGGCTGGTGCGGCGCCGCGACAGCTCGGGCAGCGAAATCACCCGCAGACTGGCGGCCTGATGATCGGCCTTGGCCGCAGCCTGATCCCGCTTCAGCTCATCGTGCTCGGCAAAGATCCGCTCGATCTCGCCGCGCCGTTCGAGCAGCAGCGTGGCGATCCCGGGGGCCAGACTGTCACCCTCGCCAATCCGGCCCAGCAACTGCGCCAGATCGCTCAGCGTCGCCTCTTCGGGGGTCTTGAACATATGTCCGCGGCTGTCGAAAAAACCGATACCTTTGTGGGCCATGGAAACCTCCAACGTGTTCACATGCGCCCGACCGGTGGCCGCCTTCCTTAACAACGGGAAGTCCACTCTTGTGGCCCGTGAATAAATCGGAGTCCGGAGTCGGGGCAAGTCAAATGCGATGAATGGC
>JANOGS010000027.1:0-3526 GCA_031414115.1 Novosphingobium sp.
TGGTGAATGCGGTTGGCATCCTCGGGCAGGATCCGGCGGCGCAGATAGCCGGGCCGGCCCTCAGCCAGCCGGGCGGCCAGCACCGTGGCATCGAGATCGGGGAAGGTCTGGGCCAGCGCCGCAGCCACTTCGCGCGGGCTCTTGACCAGCGGCGGCCCGCCTTCTCCCAGTGCCGCCGGGTTGAACCACAGCGAATAGGCCGGGAAGGCCCGGGCCAGCGGCACCCCGTGGCGATCGACGATATCACCGCGCTCAGGCAGCAAGGCCATGCTCAGATCCTGGCGCTGCGGCGCTGGCTCGAACAGGCCGAGGTAAGCGATCCTGAGCAGCGCGGCGGCGGCAAACGCGGCAAAGACCACGACCACCCACAGCACCCGCCACTTGGCCATCAGCAGCGATTTCTGCCGGACGTTGACCAGCTCGCCCCGGCCCGAGGATATCGCGGTCGAGACGGCAAGCGCGGTCACGGCTGGGCGGTCTCCCGCTGGGCGACCTGGCTGAGCCGTTCGCTGAGGTTGGCGCTAGTCACCGGCTCGGCGTCGGGCTGATCCCGGACTTCGGCGGCCATGGCCTTGCCGGTCAGCGGCGAAACCATTTCCGGCAGCATCGAGGTTTCGGCGGGAACCGCGGCATTGGCGACGCGGATCGGGCTGGGAGCGCCGGGTCCGCGCGCCATGCCCAGGCTGGCGAGCTGGCGTTCACCTTCGAGGTATTGTCCGGCAGTCGGCGCCTGATAGCCGAACTCGACCTCGTTGAGGCTGGAGAGCTGGTGCTGGTTGGCGCGGGTTTCAAACTCGGTCTCAAGCAACAGCTTTTCGCGGCGCAGCTGGACGATCTGGCGTTCAGCCAAGCGCACCTGGCTTTTCACCGCGTTGACCCGGAAGGTCAGCGCGACGGTGACGAACAGGCAAACCAGCAGCACGGCGGCCCAGCCGATCGAGCGTGCCCGGTCACGCGTCAGGTTCATGCGGCCCTCCTCTCGCGTGGCGGAGCGTCGGTGCGGGTAGCCGCGCGCAGGGTGGCAGAGCGGGCGCGCGGATTGCGGTTCAGCTCGGCGTCCGAAGGGCGAACGGCCTTGGCGACTTCGCCGAAAATTGGCGCGAAGTCGGGGGCACTGGCCGGCAGGTGGCGCGAAGCATTGGCGACCGCGCCGCTGGCATCGCGCAGGAACTGCTTGACGATGCGGTCTTCAAGGCTGTGAAAGCTGACCACTGCCAGCCTGCCGCCGGGCCGCAGCAGCGCCTCGGCGGCGTCCAGTCCGGCCTCAAGCTCGTCCAGCTCGGCATTGATGTGGATGCGGATCGCCTGGAAGCTGCGGGTTGCCGGATCCTTGGGCGCACCCTGACGATAACCCAGCGCTTTGCGCACCACCTGCGCCAGCTGGCCGGTGGTCTCAAGCGGACGCGCGGCGACAATGGCGCGGGCGACGCGGCGTGACTGACGCTCTTCGCCGTACTGGTACAGCACATCGGCGATCTGGGTTTCGGGCGCGGAGTTGAGGAAGTCGGCGGCGCTTTCCCCCTCCTGGCTCATCCGCATGTCGAGCGGACCCGGCGCAGAAAAGGCAAAGCCGCGATGCACCTGATCGAGCTGCATCGAAGAGACGCCAACGTCCATCACCAGGCCGTCGACCCGCGCCACCCCGGCACCTAGCAGCGCCTTGGCCATTTCCGAGAAGCGCCGCGGATGCAGCACCAGTCGCGGCGGCTGGGCCTTGGCCTCGGGCCAGGCGGAACCGGCGGCGATCGCATCGGGGTCGCGGTCGAAAGCGTGGACCTGGGCCCCGGCATCGAGCAAGCGGCGGGTATAGCCGCCAGCGCCGAAAGTGGCATCGACGATCACCGCGCCGGGAACGGGCGCGAGCGCCGCGATCACCTCGTCGAGCAAGACCGGAATGTGCGGCGCGGCCGGAGTCATTTGCGGGCCCTCGCGCTTTCGGCCTTGGCCATGTACTCGGCGCAGGCCTCTTGCGCATCTTCCCAGCCGGCACCCATCTTGGCGAGTTCGTCCGGGCTCCAGATCGTGAAGGAATTGCCGCCGCCCTGGAAGAACGCCCCGGTGGTGATCCCGGAGAGCTTGAGGTAGCGCTCGGGCATGATGAAGCGACCGGAATCGTCAAACGACACTTTGGAGTAGCCGAACAGCTGGAGCTGGCGCTGGTCGCGGTCGAAATCGAGCCCGCGCTCGGTTGCGACGCGTTCCTCGCGATCAAGCTCGGCCAGCAGTTCGTCGCCGCGCGACAGGCCGAAAGCGGTCAGACACTTCCAGCGCGCATGCTTGGTGAGGCACAGGATACGTTCGCCGCCGCTCGAATCGCGGACCGCCTTGCGAAAATCGGAAGGCAGCACGAAGCGGCCCTTCTCACCCAGGGGCGAGAATTCCTGACCGCTGTATCGGACCGCCCTTGCCGCCTCCACTTGCGCCTTCCCCAAATCGGGATCGCTCCCGAAACCCTCAAAAAATCCCGCCCCAGCCGCGCGTCCTCGCGGCCGGCCCACCCCGAAACGGGTGCGGCAATCCAACTCGATGTCGATGAGACAGTTTCTTATCGCCGCTTCATCGGGGATGAAAGGGAAATTTGCGGGAAATCACGGGATAACTTGGTATACATTTGTTTTTATATAATTTCTTGACCAACGAGTTTCTCTCCTCGCGACCGCGTTTACCATTTGTTCCAATTGAAAATCAGCGACTTAGCGTCTGAACTTGCCAGAACCGGCGATCGTTCCCGTGATTTCCCCGAATCGCCCCGCTTCAGCGGGCGACAAAGGCGGTGTCGAGCAACCCGGCGAAGGCATTGCTGCGGGCGCCGTCGGAGTCTTCGCGCTCGAGCACTGCGGCATCGGCCAGTGCCACCACCCGGCCCTTGCCGACCCGGCAGGTCACCGCCAGCCCATCGCCCCACAGCCGGCAATTGGCCTGACCCTGGGTGGCGAACCGCCCGGGCAGGTTGACCGGGATCGCCGCGCCCATCACGTCGCGGCCGGTTTCGCCAAACGGCTGGGCCTCGTCAAAGCGCAGCTCCAGCCCCCAGCGCGTCAGGATCGGTGAGAGCAGCACCACCGCCTGGGGGCGGCGCGGATCGCCGATTGCGAAGGACGAATCCTCGGTTAGCGCCGGATCGGCGAGCAGCAACAAGTGCCCACCCGCCTTCACCCATTCGTCGAGCGCGACGTTCTCTTGCGGCGAAAGCGGCCGCGGCTGGGCCATGACCAGCCGTCCAAGCCGATCCAGCGGGCCATGGCCGGCCGGGCCCGCCAGCGTGTCGAGCGGCATCAGCGGACCGCGTTCGGCCAGCGCCGCCTTGGCCCAGTGCGGCGGCGCCTCTCCCCTGAGCTCGGCGGCAATATCGCTGGTCTCGCTCCACATGATCGGCAGGGTGGTGAACAGCCCGACCGGCTTGCCGCCCGCACTTCCGCGCGGCAAAGCTGACCAGCCAAGCCCGATCGCTACTGCCGCCAGCAGCGCGAGCAAAATCCAGTAGTTGCGAAGCCTAGCGATTGGCGCCTGGCACCGCCGCAGGTGA
>JANOGS010000028.1:0-18027 GCA_031414115.1 Novosphingobium sp.
GCCATGAAATGATCGCCGTCGTGCTGATCGAAATAGTGCGGCCCGGTGGTGGCGATCGCGGCATCGGCCAGCACCCGGCAGGCGCGGGTGCGGATTGGCGCGCCGTTGAGCGTGGTCGGCCGCCCAGCCGCCCCCAGCCAGCGCTCCTTCAGCACCGGCTGGTCGATCACGCCGAGCACCGGCCAGCCCTCCACCACCAGCGCGATCAGCGTCCCGAACAGCGGACGGCCGGCCAGGAACCCGGTGGTGCCATCGATCGGATCGAGCACCCAGGTCCGCCCCGAGCTGCCGGTCGTGGCGCCAAACTCCTCGCCATGCACCGCATCGCGCGGCGCCTCCGCTGCGAGAATCGCGCGCATTGCCTCTTCAGCAGCGCGGTCGGCCAGCGTCACCGGGGTCGCGTCGGCCTTGCGCTCGGCGGCACCGCCCGAGCGGAAATGCGGCAGGATCGCCAGCCGCGCCGCATCGGCGAGACGCCGGGCCAGGGCGATGTCGGCTTCAAGATTCATGGTTCCTCCCGCATAACCCGGCGCATATAGGCGGCAAACATCGGCACGGTGAAGGCCGTATCGCCATGGCCCGGACTGTAGATCATGCCTTTGGCGATGAGCGCACTTCGGGTTGGCGCGACGGTGGTGACCTTGACCCCCAGCTGTTCGGCGATATCGCCCGAACGGTGAGGCCCTTCGCCGAGCGCCGCCATCGCGCGGATGTAGCGCTTTTCAGCGGGCGTAAGCCGATCGAACCGGACCCGAAAGAAGCTGGCGTCGAGCTGAGCCACTGCGGCAGCAGAGGCCAGCGCGACATGAGCGGTCCGGATCGGCGAGCCTTCGGCCACATCCCAACATTGCTTACCCCACTCTTGCAGGAAATAGGGGTAGCCTTCGGTCGCCGCAAAAATGGTCTGCAGGGCAGATTCCTCGATTTCCTCACCTTCTGCGCGGATCGGGTCGCGCAGCGCCGAGAAGGCATCGTCGCGCGCCAGCGCCCCGATTGGCTCAAAGGAGAAAAGCCGTTCGGCATAGGATTTGGCTTCGCCCATCTGCCCGAGCAATTGCGGCAGTCCCGCGCCGACCAGTGCGACCGGAAGCCGCCGCTGGTTCGCACGGTGCAGCGCGGTAATCAGCGCAGCCAGTTGTGCTTCCGGCACATACTGCAGTTCGTCGATGAAAATGGCCATGGCGGTGCCATGGGCCTGAGCGGTTTCGCCCACCGCCTGGATCAGATCGCCGAGATCGGCTTCAAGGTCGCCGCTGTCGGCAAGCCCCGGTTCGGGTTCCAGATCGACTGAAAACTCCATGTCGCCGAACACCGCTTTTAGTTTGACGAAGCCGGCCAAGGCGCGAAGTGCGTTCTGGACCCCGATTCCGGCAGCCTTGATCCGGTCCATCCGGAGCAGCGCGGCACGTAGCGCGGGTGCGAGAATAGCCGGCAGCGAGCGTCCCTCGGGCGCCTCCAGATAGGTGCAGGCGATCCCTTCCGCTTCGGCTGCATTGCGCATTTCGGTCAGCAGCACGGTCTTGCCGACACCGCGCAGACCGTAAAGGATGACACTTTGCGCTGCGCGTCCAGCGCGAATGCGATCGAGCGCGACAGCAACGGTTTCGCGGACAATATAGCGCCCGGCCAATTCTGGCGGTGGGCTACCGGCTCCGGGAGCGAAGGGGTTCCGTCTGGGGTCCATCTATGCAGACCTTATCACAGTTTATCGAAACACTGTAAACTGAGATAAGATCCCAATAACTCAATCAAACAGGCTCGACACCGAGCTTTCCTCGGAAATCCGGTGGATTGCTTCGCCGATCAGCGGGGCGACGGTGAGAATCCGGATCCTGGACGACGCGAGTGCTTCTGCAGTCGGCTGGATCGTGTCGGTGATCACCAGTTCCTTGAGCGCCGAAGCGCCGACGCGCTCGACCGCCGTGCCCGAAAGCACCCCGTGGGTCAGATAGGCAGTGACGCTGGCCGCGCCGCCATCCATCAGCGCCTGGGCGGCGTTGCACAGGGTGCCGCCCGAATCGATGATATCGTCGATCAGCACGCAATGGCGGCCCCGAACCTCGCCGATGATGTTCATCACCTCGCTCTCGCCGGCACGCTCGCGCCGCTTGTCGACGATCGCCAGGGGTGCATTGTCAAGCCGCCGCGCCAGCGCCCGGGCCCGCACCACTCCGCCGACGTCGGGCGAAACCACGGTCAGGTCCGCGCCGCCACCGCTGCGCGACAGGATATCGGCGGCCATTACCGGGGCGGCATAGAGGTTGTCGGTCGGGATATCGAAGAACCCCTGGATCTGCCCGGCGTGGAGATCGACAGCGAGCACCTTGTCGGCCCCGGCCTGGGTGATCAGGTTGGCAACCAGCTTGGCGGAAATCGGCGTGCGCGGGCCGGGTTTGCGGTCTTGCCGGGCATAGCCGAAATAGGGCAGCACCGCGGTGATCCGCATCGCCGAGGCGCGGCGCAGCGCATCGATGCAGATCAGCAGTTCCATCAGGTTGTCGTTGGCCGGGGCGCTGGTCGACTGGACCACGAACACGTCCTCGCCGCGGACATTCTCATGGATCTCGACGAACACCTCCTCATCGGCGAAGCGTTTGACCGTTGCCTCGGTCAGCGGCAGCTTGAGATAGTCCGCAATCGCCTGCGCCAAAGGCAGGTTGGAGTTGCCGGCCAAGATCTTCATGCGTTGAGCCCTTCCCGCCGCGCGTGAGGCGATTCCCCGTCGGCTGGGCCTTAGCGGGGCGGGGGGGCATTGCAAGATGGCGGGGGGCGGGAAGGTGTGGATCGCATGCCAAAGGGCTGCGCCGCGTCAGCCAACTTCAAAAATCGAATAGGTTGGCCCGGCCCGGGTCTGCACTCCCGTACCGACTGCGATCACGTTGTTGAGCCAGGCCAGGCGCTCATCGCCGCATTCAAACCTTGCAAGCATCGCCAGCGAATAGTCTGCCTGATCGAGCAACTCGCCTCTGGCAAAGCGCGCCCTGGCTTCCGGCTCAGCCAGGAACCGGCCCTGATAGCCGAGATAGATCAGCACACCGTCATCGGTCTTGAGCGTCAGCCTTACGTCGAGCACCATCACTCCATCGGGGCGGTTGATCACCCAGTCGGTGCCAGGCAAAACCGTTCCATTCAGGCGATCTCCGGAAAATCTCCCGGCGCTTACCGGGGCAATACGGCGCAGCCCTTGCGGGATCTGGCCGATACTTTGCATGCCTGCAAAATCTACCTCGAGGGTCAGGGTGATAAGATGTTTGTGGGCGAGTCCGGTCATAGACTTCGCTCTAGCAGTGCGGCATATCGAGTGCAAAAGGGAGATAGCAGTTGGAGATCATCGCCAGACGGCCAGGGCCTTCCGTTCAGGAGATTCTTGCTGCCGATACCAATCCGGCACCCGCAGTATTGCGCGAGGAATCGCCAGCTTCCTGGCAAAGCGACAGCGATGTTTCGGCCGAACGCTATTTTTCGAAAGCCTGGCATGACCGCGAGGTCGAGAAGGTCTGGCGCAAATGCTGGCAACTGGCCTGCCGGGAAGAGCATATTCCCCATGTCGGCGATCATGTGATTTATGAAATCGTCCACGATTCGCTGATCGTAATTCGCACAGCCCCCGACGAAATTCGCGCCTACGTCAATTCCTGTCTGCACCGCGGCACGATGCTGCGGACCGAGGGGGGCTGCGTGAGCCAGCTGCGCTGCCCTTTTCACGGCTGGACCTGGAAACTTGATGGAACGCTTGCGATCATACCGGGGCAATGGGATTTTCCCCAGGCCGACAAGGCAAAGCTCAACCTGCCAGAAGCCCGGGTCGGAACCTGGGGCGGATTTGTCTTCATCAATTTCGATTCCGACTGCGAGCCTCTGGATTCCTATCTGGAAAATCTGCCCGCGCACTTCGAGGCGTTCAATCTGGCCGACCGTTATGTCGCGGCGCATGTCGCCAAGATCATGCCGTGCAACTGGAAGCTGGCGATGGAGGCCTTCGTCGAGGCCTATCACGTCAGCTCCGCGCACCCGCAGGTGCTGGGTTATTATGGCGACACCAACACCCAGTACGACGTCTGGCCGGAGGTGCGCCATGTCAGCCGGATGATCAGCGTCCAGGGGGTTCCCTCGCCGGCAATGAAGGGCATTCCCGCAGCCCGCACGATCGAGGAAATGCGCCGCGATGTGCCGTTCTTCGCGGGCAGGCCGATCGCAGTGGGTGAGGGTGAAACCGCGCGCGGCAAGCTGGCCGAGCGCGCTCGGGAAAAGATCTCGCGCAGCATCGGGCGTGACATGTCGGCGCTTTCGGACAGCGAATCGCTCGATCTGATCGAGTACATGCTGTTCCCCAACATGGTCCCTTGGGGCGGCCAGGCCTTGCCGATCACGTACCGGTTCCGTCCCAATGGCGACGATCCCCAAAGTTCGATCATGGAGATCATGTTCCTGTTCTCGAAAGCCCCCGATGGCACCCATCCCGCGCCTGCGACAATGACGATGCTGGGCCCCGATCAGAACTGGTCCGATGCCCCCGAACTCGGTTCAGCGGCAATGGTTGCCGATCAGGATACGGAAAACCTGATGCGCATCCAGAAGGGGCTGCGTGCCTCGAAAAAGCCCGGAGTGACCTTCGCCCGCTATCAAGAAAGCCGCATCCGCCATTTCCACGAAACGCTGGATAGCTACCTTTCGGTGTAACCCGGGGACGCGCCGGTGGCGACGATGGTGCAGTTACCTTTGGCCAGTTCCCCAAGTTTGCGCGGTCTCCAGCCCCCCCGCTTGCGCTTCGATTGACAGAAATGCGGTAGCGCGCTACCTCCCGGCGGATGAACGACCTCAGCCCCAAGCGGCAGGACAAGTTCCGCGCCTATCGCGCCCGCAAAAAGGCGGCGGGGCTGCGCGAGGTGCGGATGTGGGTCCCCGATGTCCGGACCAGGCAATTTTGGGAGCAATCGGTGCGCGAGGCCGAGATATTGAAGACCGCGCCCGAAGAGGAAGAGACGATGCAGTTCATCGAAGCGCTGATCGCCGAAGATCCGGACTTCTTGGATTGAAGCGCGGCGACGTTGTCACCATCGCGCTGCAGGGCGATCTCGGCAAACCGCGCCCAGCCATAGTGGTCGAAACCGATCGGCTGAAGCCAGCCACGCACATTCTGGTTTGTCCCGGCACCAGCACCGTTCGGCCCGAGATCGAACTGCGGCGGGTTCTGGTTCTGCCCGATGACAGCAACAAGCTTCGCGCGCCGACTCAATTCCAGATCGACCGTCTGATCGGAGTCCGGCGCGAAAGTTGCGGGGCGGTTATCGGCCAACTTGACGCCGAAACTATGGAACGCATCGATACAAGGCTGCTGACGATCCTCGGCCTCGCCGAATAACCCCAGGACTCAGCGCTTGTTGCGGTGCTCGCCGCGCACCCAGCGCACGGTCCCTGAACTTGCCCGCATCACCACCGAATCGGTGGTCAGCATCCCGCCCTTGAGGCGCTTGACGCCTTTCAGCATCGAGCCATCCGTCACCCCCGTCGCGGCGAAGATGCAGTCGCCCTTGGCCAATTCCTCAAGCTGATAGATCTTGTTGAGGTCCGTGATCCCCCACTTGCGGGCGCGGCCGCGTTCGTCGTCGTTGCGGAACAACAAGCGCCCGTTGAACTGCCCGCCGACACAACGCAGCGCCGCAGCTGCCAGCACGCCTTCCGGCGCTCCGCCCGAGCCCATGTAGAGATCGATCGTGGTTTCCTCGTTGGTCACCGCGATCACTCCCGCCACATCGCCATCGGGGATCAGCTGAACCCCGCAGCCGAGGCTGCGCAGTTCGGCGATCAGCGCGGCGTGGCGCGGGCGGTCGAGCACGCAGACGATGATCTGGCTGGGTTCGACCCCCTTGGCCGCAGCGACTGCCGTGACGTTTTCGGTGGGTGATTTGGCGAGGTCGATGATCCCATCGGGATAGCCCGGCCCGACCGCGAGCTTGTCCATATAAACATCGGGCGCGTTGAGCAGGTTGCCTTCCTCGGCGCAGGCCAGCACCGCCAGTGCGTTGGGCCCGGCCTTGGCGGTGATCGTGGTGCCTTCCAGCGGATCGAGCGCGATGTCGATCTTGGGGCCGGTGCCGATCGCCCCGCCAACCTTCTCGCCGATGAACAGCATCGGCGCCTCGTCGCGCTCCCCCTCGCCGATCACCACAGTCCCGTCGATCGCCAGCCCGTCGAAGGCCAGCCGCATCGCCTCGACCGCGGCGTGGTCAGCGGCCTTCTCGTCGCCGCGCCCGACCAGCTGTGAGGCGGCGATCGCCGCAGCTTCGGTGATCCGGACCATCTCGAGCACGAGAACGCGGTCGAGGACGTGGCTGGCACTGGGCTTGGTCATGGCGTTCTGGGTCTTCCCTGTGAATAGCGATGCAGGTGGCGCGCTTAGTTGGGGCCGCCCGCGCTGTCGAGTGGCGCGAAAGGGCTAGTCGCCCAGAATTTGCAGCACCAGCGGCGGTTCGGTCAGGCTGGGCGAGCCTTCGAGCAGCTTGAGCGCCGCGCTGACTGCACTTTCCGGCCCCTCATGCGTAACCATGGCGACCATCACTTCGCCCCCGGCGTCGGCGCGGCCGCGCTGGATGAAGCTTTCGATCGAAACCCCGCCGTCGCGCAGCGCCGCGGTGATCTCGGCCAGCACGCCGGGCTGGTCGGCAACCATCAGGCGGACATAGGCTCTGCCCATCCGGCGGCCGGTGTCGGCCGGGGCCATCGTCTCCAGCTCCTCGACCGGGACCGAGAACGGCATGCCGACTTCACCCCCACCTAAGGTCGAACGCGCAATGTCGATCAGATCGGCGACCACCGCGCTGGCGGTCGGGCCGTCGCCGGCGCCGGCACCCTGGAACAAGAGCCGACCGGAGAAGTTGCCCTCGGCGACCACCGCATTGGTGGCGCCGTCGACGTGCGCGAGCGGGTGGTCGAAGGGCACCAGGTGCGGTTGAACCCGCTGGAACAGCCGTTGTGTGCCGTTGTGTGCCGTTGTGTCGGCCATGCCGATCAGGCGAATAACATAGCCCAGCGTCTCGGCCTGGGCGATATCGGCGGCGCGCAAACGGGTGATTCCCCCGGTCTCGACCGCGGCGAAATCGAGCCTGGAACCGAAGGAAATGGCGGCCAGGATCGCGAGCTTATGCGCAGCATCGGTGCCCTCGATGTCGAAGGCCGGATCGGCCTCGGCATAGCCTTTGACCTGGGCTTCGGCGAGGACATCAGCGAAGTCGCGGCCGGTGTCTTCCATCACCGTCAGGATATAGTTGCAGGTGCCGTTGAGGATCCCATAGACCCGCTCGATCGCATTGGCTGCGGCGCCTTCGCGCAGGCCTTTGATGACCGGGATTCCGCCCGCCACCGCCGCCTCGAACTTGAGCGCGACTTTGGCCGCTTCGGCCTTGGCGGCCAGTTCCAGCCCGTGATGCGCGATCATCGCCTGGTTGGCGGTGACCAGCGCCTTGCCGGCCTCGATCGTGGTCCGGGCGCAGGCCAGCGCCGGGCCGTCCGAGCCGCCGACCAGTTCGACCACCACGTCGACATCGCCGCGCTCGCCCATGATCACCATGTCGTCTTCCCACAGATAGGGGGACAGATCGACACCGCGGTGCTTGTTGCGATCGCGCGCGCCGACGACGGTGATCTTGATCGGGCGCCCGGCCCGCCGCGCGATCAGCGCCGCATTGGCCTCGACCAGGCGGATCACCCCGGCACCGACAGTGCCCAGGCCGGCCAGTGCAATCCTTAACGGTTCGGCCATGACAGCTCCCTTCGCGCCAGCGCCCTTAAGGACGCGCACGCGCAGGAGCAAGGCGCTTCACTTCAGGCGGGTGCGCGGGCAGGGACCCAGTTGCTCGATCACGAAGCGATAGTCGCGGGCCGCCGCCGCCCGTTCGGCCGCGCTGCCCAGCACCGCGGTCGCACGCGGCAATTCGCGCGGCAGGAAGCAGGCGAGCCGGTACCAGGCCAGCGTATCGCGCGGCGGTACAGCACCTTCGGCCGCAACCAGTTCAGAGAACGAGACCCCCCAGCGCGGCGGCTGGCCGGGCTTGCGGGCCACGGTCAGCGCCGCCGGTTCGCCGTTCGCGGTGGTCAGGAACAGCTGGGTCTCGCCCTCGTCGGCCAGCGTCCCGGCAACGAAGATCGCCTCGCGCACGCCGACAATCCGCCCCGGTGCATCGGCGGCATAGAACTCGCCCAGCACGCCGCGCAGCCGCGCATCAAGCGCCGGATCCCAGAGCAGCTGGGCATCGGGTGCAATCAGCTGCAACTCGCCAATGCGCCCCGGCACCGCGCGGGCGAACAGAACTACACTTTTCTTCCTGAGCTTGGGCGGCTTGCCTTTGGCATCGAGCGGAAGATCAACCAGATAGCGCAGCGCCTGACCCAGCGAACCGCTTCCCGCAATCAGCGCCTCGGTCTTCGCCTCAACATAGTAGCGGCCCCAACCAGGGCGCACGCCGCGGGCGCGCTCCGGCTCCAGCGCGGTCAGCTTGCGCGGGCTGGCGCGAATGACCAGCGGGGTCGAATCGGCAAGGTCGGCCAGATCGGCATAGCTGGGTTGCAGCGAAGCGAGCAGCGAATCGGCCCGCAGATTCGTTCCTGAGAGCAGCAGCGCGGCGGCCAGGACGGGCTTCAAGATGGCGATCGACTGCATTCCCATGATGGTTCCTACTGCCCCGGATTTCCTCGCGTCGGTGGGTCCGAGGCGCAGGAATCGGCGACATTTTCATGACGTTTCATCTTAGCACAGGTGAATTGCCGGTTAATGGATAAAGCGTTGCGCCTTCCACTTACCAGAGCTAAAGCACGCAAAACCGGGCCATACAAAACAACAAGGGCTCGCGATCTGGAACGGTAGGGGGTTGGGGCGCCCGTCTGGTTTCCCGGATTGACCCGCAGGGTGGAAGACTAAAAGCGATGAGCGACCTGGCCGCTACGGCGAGTTAGGCGTTGGGTACGGGTTTTGTCCCCATTGGGACTGAGATGGAGAGATGGGTCTGAATGGCTTACGCTGACCAGGAAATGAGTGGCAACAAGATTGCTGCCTTTGTCGTCGTTGCCCTGCTGCACTTGGTCCTGGGCTATGCCCTGGTGACTGGGCTTGCCTATGAAGGCATGAAGCAGATTGCAAAGAAACTGACGACTGTCGAAATCAAGAAAGATGAGAAGAAGGAGGAGAAGAAGCCTCCGCCACCGCCCAAGAAGGTAGCCCCGCCGCCGATCGTGGCGCCGCCGCCCAGGGTCAACATCAACGTCGCGCCGCCGGCGATCGAAACCGTCAGGGAAGCGCCGCCGCCGCCGCCGGTGTACATTCCGCCGGCTCCGGCAGCGCCAGCAGCGCCGCCGCCGCCACGGATCCAGCCCAAGGCCGCCAGTCCCAAGGGCAATCCGGGGAACTGGGCGACCACCAACGACTATCCGACCCGGGCCCTGCGCGAAGAGCGCGCCGGCGTCACCGGGTTCCGCGTCTCGGTCAGCCCTGAAGGCCGGGTGACCGATTGCAACATCACCAGTTCGAGCGGCAGCCCCGACCTTGACGAGGCGACCTGTTCGAACGTGACGCGCCGCGCGCGGTTCAATCCGGCCACGGACGGCGAGGGCCAGCCCACTTCGGGCGCGTACTCCGGTCGTGTCCGATGGGTGATTCCGGAAGAGTAATTCGTTCAATCCGGCCCTAGGGCCAACACATTCAACTAATTTCGTTTGAGAGGACTATCGCATGGTTATCTTTGATCTCTTGGCCGCCGCAGCAGCCCCTGCCGCTCCGCAGAACAAGTTCGGGTTCATGGAAGCGCTCGAGCAGGGCGGCTTCATTGCCTATGCCACGGTTGCCATTCTTGGCGTCATGTCATTCGGCTCGTTCTTCATCCTGTTTACCAAGTGGATCGAACAGTCGAAGCTGCTTTCGCAATACCGCGATCTGCGCTCCAGCTTCTGGCGCGCGCCTTCGCTGCGCGACGGCGCTGCCAAGCTCGACAAGAACAGCGCCTGGCGCCAGATCGTCGACGATGGCCTTGCTGCCGAGGAAGCCCATAGCAAGATGACCGACGCGCTCGAAGCGCATGACTGGCTGCATGGCTCGCTGGCCCGTTCCGAGCAGGCGATCAACGCCCGTCTCGCCGGCGGTCTGCCGTTCCTCGCCACGGTCGGCGCAACCTCGCCGTTCATCGGCCTGTTCGGCACCGTGGTCGGCATCTATCGCGCGCTGATCGCGATCGGCATCGCCGGCTCGGCCTCGATCGACAAGGTTGCCGGTCCCGTCGGTGAAGCGCTGATCATGACCGCGCTGGGCCTGCTCGTCGCGGTTCCCGCGGTGCTTGCCTACAACTACCTGCAGGCCCGCAACAAGCGCATTGCCGAGCTGCTCCAGAGCTTCTCGACCGACGTGCTCGCCTACATCAATTCGAAGGGTGCGGTTCGTCCGGCGGCGATGGCTGCTGCTGGCGCCAAGCCGGCCGCTGCGGCTCCGGCCGCCAAGGCCTGAGGCCAGGATGGCATGGCGGGGCGCGGCAATGCCGTCTCCGCCAGCCAACCAAGAGCCGGCCCCGGGTGCGCCTGAGGCAAGCCGGCGAGTTTTAGGATAGGATGCAAAAACTATGGCGATGTCAGTAGGCGGCGGCGGAGAAGAAAAACCGATGTCGGACATCAACACCACGCCCCTCGTGGACGTGATGCTGGTGCTGCTCATCATCTTCCTTATCGCGGTCCCGATCGCGATCCAGCAGATCCAGAAGCTGAAGATTCCGATCTTCGTTTCGATCGAATCGAAGGACAAGGTCGAGAACCTGCTGCTCACGGTCAGCACCAGCGACCTTGCCGGCCGCAGTGCCGGAGACCCGGACTTCGAAGGAGCCTCGCTGGGCGGGGAATGCCGGATCTATTTCAACAACATCACCGCGGTCGATTCGAACGAACTGCGCGATCTCGCCTACAAGCGGCTCGACGCGATCGTGAAGCGCGCGGGCGGTCCCGAGGCGCTCAAGCTCAACCCCGAGCTGATCCCGCAGGTCCACCTTCGCGGCGACGTCAACGCGCCGTGGCGGTGTGTCGCCGGGGCGATCTACAACGTGCAGATATCGGGCTATCCGACTGTCGGCTTCATCTCGACCCCGGTCGATCCCAACGGCTGATCCGGACCGGATCGAAACTAGTTCAGGAGTAACCCACCATGTCAATGTCAGGCGGCAGCGACGACGGCGAACCGATGATGGAAATGAACACGACGCCGCTGATCGACGTCATGCTCGTGCTGCTCATCATGTTCATTATTACCATCCCGGTAGCCACTCACGCGGTCAACATCGATCTGCCGGCGCCCACCCCACCGACCAACATTCCTCCGCCCAAGAAGGACAAGAACAAGGTCTCGATCTCACCAACCGGCGACGTGTTGTGGAACGGGCAGGTGATCGATCAGGGCGGGCTGGTGTTCCAGCTCAACGCCAGCGCCAAGATGGAACCCGAGCCGGAACTGCAGTTCCAGCCCGACCAGCAGGCCCCCTATGACACTGCGGCCAAGGTGCTGCAGTTGATCAAGGCTTCGGGCGTAACGGCGTTCGGTTTCGTCGGCAACGAGCAATTCTCGGAGTTCGGCAAGGCGGCGAACGCTGACAAGGCGACCAACTGAGGCGCAAAACTGCAGCCAATCGAATTGGGGGGGGCGGAGCGATCCGCCCCCCTTTTCGTTGGCGTAAGGCAGCCAGTTATAGCCTTGCGGGATTGTATGGTATACTATATCATTTCTGACGCGCGGGCTTGAAGCTCGGCGACAGGAGGATGCCATGGCCCATGCAATTGCCCGCGCCGAGCCCCAGCCCCTCGGCGAAATCAACACCACCCCGCTGATCGATGTGATGCTGGTGCTGCTGGTCATGTTCGTGATCACCATCCCGCCTGCGACCCATTCGCTGGAAGTGCCGCTGCCGCAGGTCGGTATTGATCCAGGCAGAATTCTCCCGCGCAACGACATTGTCCTGACTGCAGGCGACCGGTTGCTGTGGAACCGGCAACAGGTCTCGCTGTCCGAACTGTCGGCGCTGCTCGCCGCCGCCGCTCGCTTGCCAGACGAGCCCGAACTGCGCTTTCAGCCCGATGGCTCAGCCAGCTACGGACTTTCCGCCGAAGTGCTGCGGCGGGTCGAGCTATCAGGCGTCACCGCCTTCGGCTTCGTCGGCAACGAACAGTTCTCTGAGTTCGGTGCCGCTATGAAGTGCTAAAGTTTTTCCGGAGTAAACATCACCAGCCCGATGCCAATCGGAAAAAAGCTAGTCCGGTCCGACCGGATCCACGCGCATCGCCGCGCTGGCCAGGCTCTCGGCCTCGAACAGCAGCTCATCGTCGGCCTGACCCTGCGGCAGGCTTTCGCGTCCGATCATCACCAACAGCGGCACCGCAAGCGGGCTGACCCGATCGAGCACCACGTGCCGAAGCTGCCCTGCCGCGCGGTCGAGCAGGCTCGCCAGTCGGCCAATGTCGGTCAGGCGCGCCCGGGCATCGGCCCAGGCTGCCTCGATCAGCACATGCCCGGGCTCGTACTTGCGCAGCACATCATAGATCAGGTCGGTCGAGAAGGTCACCTGCCGGCCGGTCTTGCGCTTGCCGGGTTGCTGGCGCTCGACCAAACCCGAGATCACCGCTACTTCGCGAAACGCCCGGCGCAGCAGATAGCTGTCCTCAACCCAGCTGGTGAATTCGCGCGCGAGGATATCGGGCGAAAGCAGCGCGGCGGGATCTTGAACCGGCCGCAGACCCCACACCGCCAGTGCGTAATCGTTGGTGACGAAGCCCAGCGGCGCGAGGCCGCGTTCCTCCATCCGCCGGGTAAGCAGCATCCCCAGCGACTGGTTGGCCGGCCAGCCCTCGAAGGTGTAAAAAGCGGTGTAATGCTTGCCCTCGTGCGGGAAGCTCTCGGCCAGCAGGGTGCCCGGCGCGGGCAGCTCGCTGCGCCAGTCTTGCACCTCGAGCCATTCGCGCACGTCATCGGGAAACCGCGCCCAGCCAACGCGATCAGCAAGCAGCGCCTGAACCCGCCCGGCAAGGTGAGTGGTCAGCGGCATCCGCGCGCCCATATAGCTGGGGATCTGCCCGCTCCGCTTCGCCGCACGGACCACGAGGTCGGACTCGCCCATCCGCTCGACCTCCAGGTCAAGCCCGGCGAAGCGGAAGCTCGATCCGGTTTTGAGGCTGGCGGCAAAATGCTCTTCGACCCGGCCCAGCGACCGGCCGTTGCGGAAGCGGACTTCGACCATTTCCGAATCGACAATGATCCCCGCGTTCAGCCGGTGGCGCTGGGCGTGCTCGGGATGAGTCAGCCGCCAAAGTCCATCGCGCCCGCGGGTGATCCGCTGGAACCGGTCGTAAGCCTTGAGCGCGTAGCCACCGTTGGCGACAAAGCCCAGCACCCGCGCCCAGGCCGCCGCCTCGATCCAGGCGTAAGGCCAGGCCGAACGCACTTCGGCGAGCAAGGCATCGCCATCGAATGGCCCGGCGCAGGCGCAGGCCATGACATGCTGGGCGAGCACATCGAGCCCGCCGGGGCGAAACTCTTCGCCGTCGCGCTGGCCCTCGTTGACCGCCTGCTGCGCCGCCATCGCCTCGAGGAACTCGAAGCGATTGCCCGGCACCAGCAAGGCCCGGCTGGAAATGTCGAGCCGGTGCCCGGCCCGCCCGATCCGCTGCAGCAGCCGCGACGAACCCTTGGGCGCGCCCATCTGCACGACCAGATCGATATCGCCCCAGTCGACCCCAAGATCGAGGCTGGATGTCGCGACCAGCGCGCGCAGCTCGCCCCGCGCCATCGCTCCTTCAACCTTGCGCCGCGCCTCCTTCGACAGCGAGCCGTGATGGATCCCGATCGGCAGGTTGGCTTCGTTGGCATCCCACAGTCGCTGGAAGATGAACTCGGCCAGAAACCGCGTGTTGCAGAACACCAGCGTGGTCCGGTTGGCCTGGATTGCCGCGATCAGCTGCGGCACCGCCCAGGCCGCAGCGTGCCCGCCCCAGGGCACCCGCGCATCTTCGGGCAGCAGGATCGCCAGCTCGGGCGGCGCGCCCGGTTCGCCGGCGACCATGGCCACCGTTTCACGCTTACCGCCGGGAGCCAGCCAGCACCGGAACGCATCGGGATCGGCGACGGTGGCCGACAGCGCTACCCGCTGCAGCTGCGGCGCAAAGCCCTGCAACCGCGCCAGCGCCAGCGCCAGCAGATCGCCGCGCTTGGTCGGGGCGAAGGCATGGACTTCGTCAATCACCACGCGCTTGAGGCCGCCGAACAGCTGGGCAGCCTCGGGATAGCTGAGCAGCAGCGAGAGCGATTCGGGCGTGGTCAGCAGCACGTGGGGCGGCCGCACCCGCTGGCGGGCCTTACGCTCCGAGGGGGTGTCGCCGCTGCGCACTTCGACCCGGATCGGCAAAGCCAGATCGGCGATCGGCGCCAGCAGGTTGCGCTGGACATCGTGCGCCAGCGCTTTCAGCGGCGAGACATACAGCGTGTGCAGGCCTTCGGGCGGCGACGCATCGCCGAGCCGCGAAGGGCAGAAATCCGCCAGGGTCGGCAGAAATCCGGCCAGCGTCTTGCCCGCTCCGGTATCGGCGACCAGCAGTGCATGGTGACCGCTCGCGGCAACCCCCAGCATCTCGGCCTGGTGCTGCCGCACCCGCCAGCCGCGCGCGGCGAACCAGCCGGCCAGTTCGAGGGGGAGGGACGCAGCAGACATTGTCCGCCAGTGTGCACGGATCGGCGGTCAGGGGCCACCCGCGTTTCTCCCGTTCCCCGCCACCGGTCGTTTGCGGCGCGCTTGCGCCCCGGCTGAATTCGGCGCAGTCTGAGACGTCGCGCTGCATCGGGGGCCCCATGATCTTCCACACCATCGCCGACGAGGGCTGCCGCTCTTACCTGATCGGCTGCGAGGAGAGCGGGGCCTGCGCGGTGATCGACCCGGCGCTGGGGCAGATTGATCGCACGCTGGGTTTGATCGCCAGCGAAGGTTTGTCACTGCGCTATGTGATCGAAACCCACACCCATGCCGACCACTTCACTGCGGCGCGCGGGATCCGCCAGCGCACCGGGGTGCCGATCGTGATGCACGCTGCGGGCGGGGCGGGCGATGTCGATCTGCGGGTCGAGGACGGCCATCAGCTGGTGCTGGGCAAGGTCCGGCTCAAGGTGCTGCATACGCCGGGCCACACCCGCGATTCGATGTGCCTGCTGGCCGAGGACCGGGTGTTCACCGGCGACACCCTGCTGATCGGCGGAACCGGCCGCACCGACTTGCCGACCGGCGATCCCGAGGCGCTTTACGACAGCCTGTTCGGCAAGCTGCTGCTGCTGCCTGATGAAACCCTGGTGTTCCCGGCCCACGACTACCTCAACAAGGGCCACTCGACGATTGGCACGGAGAAGGCCGACAACCGGCGGCTCCAGCACCACGAGCGCGGCGATTTCGTCGCCCAGATGCGCGCGCTCGATCTCGCCATGCCGACCCACCTGACCGAAGCTTTGCGCACCAACATCTCAGGCGGGGTGACCGTGCGCCAGCTGCTCACCGATGCCGCAGCGAAAATCCCCTTCATCGCGATGGACGAACTGGCCCGGCGGATCGAGCAACGCCGCAACGATTTCGTGATCCTTGACGTGCGCGAACGCGGCGCCTGGGAGAAAGGTCGCATCCCCGGCGCCCGCCACCTTGCCCGCGGCCAACTTGAACTCAAGGTCGACGAGACATTTCCCGATCCGGAGGTCGAGATCCTGACCGTCTGCGAATTCGGCAAGATCTCAACCCTCGCCGCCGCGACCCTGCGTGAGCTCGGCTTCCTTCGCACGGTTGCGCTCGATGGCGGGATGAAAGCCTGGCGCGAAGCCGGTCACCCGATCGACAGCGGCGACGATCCGGCGCTGATGATCTGAGTAGTTACCCGCTTAGGCCGCCGCCAGTAGAACCACGCGACAGGCTGTCCGTTGCCCCGATCGAAAGGAAAGCGGAGCTACCCTGATCGAGCGCAGCCGGGCCGGTCGCGCGGAAAATCCGCGCGCGCAGGACATCTTCGCCGAGCGGCTCGATCGGTTCCGGCTGCTGTTCGGCAAGAGTCAGGCACCGGTCTTCGTCCGCCGCCGGATCGCCGCTGAGATCGGCAACCCGCTCGAGCAGGATCGGCAGCGCCCCCAACGTGCGGGTCGTGTCGAGCCCGGCGAGCACCAGCAAGCCATCGAGCACCATCGCGCGAGGGAGGGTGACGCCGCGAAACACCAGCGAGATCGGCGTCATCCCGACCGGGTCCTGCAGCCACCCAAACAGGTTGCCTTCACCCGGCATGGCCCAGCCGGTGAAGGCCAGCCCTGCCCCATGGATGCGGACTTCGAGCAAACCATTGGCCGCGATGCGGATCAAGGCATAGTCGTGGAACAGGCGTTCCGTCATCAGCAGCGAAGGACGCGAACTGCGCCAGAACCCTTCATAGGCCGATCCCCGCCGCAGCGCTTCGCCCCGCGCCCGATCGAGGAACGGGCCGAAGAACTCGGCCAGCGAGTCACCGCGGCCTGGCTGCGGCGGGGCGGCAAGCCCGAATCGCTCCGCAAACTCACCGGAATCCTCGAACCAGTCAGCGAGTCGGAACTCGGCAACGCGCCCACCAACCAGCGCGGTCAGCTTGGCCAGATTGTGTTCGGTGGGGTGGACCGCGCCCGATAACCAGCGCCCGACCAATGACTTATCAATTTCCAGATCGTGCGCGAGCGCCACGCGGCTGAGCGACAGTGCGCGCATCACCAACCCCAGCTTGTCAGAAAAGGCCCCCACCCTGTCCATGCCTGACAGCTTAGAAGCCGCCCCACCGCGCGCAACCGGTTTCAACCGGCGCTTCGCAATGCTCAGCGCGATGCATCTGCGCGAAACCCGCTTCCGGGCCGATGCGGAACAGCTCTTGAACCGAAGGGGGAGAAACCCAATGGCCTACCGTCACCGCCTCGCCGCCTGCCTTGTCGCAGCCCTCGCCTGCACCGCCTGCTCGACCAAACCGCGGACCTTCTCTGCCACGGTCAGGCCTGCCGCCGCTTCGATGTCTGTCCATCAGGGCGAGGCGCAAACTTTCACTACCTGCGACCAACTGGTACGCAAAGGGCACAAAGGCAACTTCGCTTCGGCTGCGGCGACCGGAGCAGCAGGTTCCGCCGGTGTTGCCGGCGGCGCCGGGCTGGCATTCGCTGGCTTGGGCGGTAGCTCGTGGGGAGCTGCGGGTGCGGCCGCTTCAGCAGCGATGCCGATCATCGGTATAGCCGCAGCATTCGGCATGAACCGGATGATCCGCACTGGCCGTGAGAAGAAGTACAGGAAGAACATGAGCCTGTGCCTCGGCGAGCTCGGCTACGACGTGGTCGACTGGACCCGGATGAAGAAGAAGCAGCCGGGCACCGCGACGCTGGCAGCTCCCGCACCGGCGGAACCGGCAGCACCGGAGCCAGCAACCGAAGTCACGCTGACCGCCAGCTGATCCTCGCTCAATGCCCGGCTTGCGGCCCGCGCTTCAGACCCGAGGCTGCAAGCTGGGCATCGATCTGCGCCATCAGCCGGTCGAGCCCGGGCTGGTCGTCGCTCTCAGCGCGGGCGACCAGCACGTCCTGGGTGTTGGAGGCACGCAGCAGCCACCAGCCGTCGGGAGTGGAAACGCGGACCCCGTCGGTGGCGTCAACCTCGGCCCCGGCGGCGCTGAGCCGCTCGCGGACTTCCTCGACCACCGCGAACTTGCGGCTTTCATCAACCTGGAAGCGCAGCTCCGGGGTATTGACCAGAGCCGGCATCTCGCCGCGCAACTGCGTCACCGACTTGCCCAGCCGCGCCGAGGCAGCAATCAGCCGGACCGCAGCGTAAAGCGCGTCGTCATAACCATAGTATTCGTGCGCGAAGAACACGTGGCCGCTCATCTCGCCGGCCAGCGGTGCGCCAGTTTCCTTCATTTTGGATTTGATCAGGCTGTGTCCGGTTTTCCACATAGTCGTCCTCCCACCAAGTTCTGCGACCCGATCGAATAGAG
>JANOGS010000029.1:0-6304 GCA_031414115.1 Novosphingobium sp.
CACGATCGGTTCGCGCTCGGTGCCGTCGTACGTCTCACGGAAATCGACGGCGTCCTCATCCAGGCCGTCGAGGAGCAGGCGTGAAACTTCCGTCATCCGCGCTTCGGTGTAGCGCATCGCGGCAGCCGTATCGCCGTCGATATTGCCGAAGTTCCCCTGCCCGTCGATCAGCGGATAGCGAACGGCAAATTCCTGCGCCAGGCGAACCAGCGCGTCGTAGACCGACTGGTCGCCGTGCGGGTGATACTTGCCGATGACGTCGCCGACCACGCGGGCGCTTTTCTTGAAGGCATCGGTGGGGTTGAGCTTCAACTGCCGCATCGCCCACAGCAGGCGGCGGTGGACCGGCTTCAGCCCGTCGCGCAGATCAGGCAGCGAGCGCGCGGTGATCGTCGAGAGCGCATAGACCAGGTAGCGCTCGCTCAGCGCCGAATCGAACGGCGCATCGACGATCGCATCGAAGGGGTCGGGTTCAGAGGTGTCGGTTGGCATTGTGGCGCCGCCCTAGCAGGGGGAATCGGGGGATTCCATGCAGGTCTTGCGGTTTTGCGCAGTCATCGCAGGGCATGAAGTTCAGTTGTAGCGACCGGAGTAAGCCATATCCGTCAAAAGCTTGCAGGCCATTTCAAACAATTGTCTGGCATCAACATCTTCGCCCCGTTCAATTCTCTTGGAAATAGTGGTCAGGGGATAGCTGTAAATCGCTGTCCCAGGCCAATTCAATGCTGGATCACGGCCATACTCATCCTCAACCGTGACCCACTCAAGCATGAGCTTCTGCGCATGCGCATCGCCAAAGGCGACGCCCAGGGCTTGAAGCTTCCATGTTTCGTTAGATTCGATCCAGCCGCTATCGAGTATCGTAGCAATAACGCGCAACTTCCCTTCCAAGGGAGCATAAGCGCCTTCGGGGTCATTCACAAAATGGCCCTTGATCCAATCCCGAGCCGCGACAAGTCGTGCTTGATCGTCCGGATGCAAAGGCGTGTGCCCTTCTGCCATCGAACCAGCTATCGCCGCTGCATGTCGCGGCTTTCGCCCGGAATCGCCACCTCGATCCCGTCAATCTCTTCGCCGAGCACGATCTGGCACGACAGGCGGCTGGTCGGGCGGACTCCGGCGGCGAGGTCGAGCATGTCTTCCTCGTCCTCGCTGGCGCGGGGGAGTTTGGCGAACCATTCGCGCGCGACCACCACATGGCAGGTCGAGCAGGCCATCTGGCCTTCGCAGGTGCCTTCCAGCGCCATCCCGGCGGCCTGGCCCAGTTCGAGCAGGCGGTCGCCCGGCTTGCCCTCGGCCACGACGCGTTCGCCATTGGGAGAGACGAAAGTGACCTTGACCATCAGACGCCCTGCTCGCGCGCCGCCGCATCGAGTGTGCGGCAGGCGGTTTCGACCTCTTCCATCGTTGTATAGCGGCCAAACCCCAGGCGGATCGAATTGCGCGCCTCCTTGGCCTCAAGCCCGATCGCGGTCAGCACCCGACTGGGGGCGCCGGTGCCGCTGCCGCAGGCTGAGCCGGCGGAGAAGGCGATATTGCGGCAGTCGCTGAGCAGCCGCGGGAAATTGAGCCCGTCGAGCCGCAGGCTGAGATTGCCCGGCCAGCGCGAGGTCTCGCTGCCGTTGATGCTCCAACGCGCGAGGATCGAGCGGGCCAGTTCCGCAAGGCCAGAGAGGTGCTGGAAATCCTGCTCGATCCGCACCTGGGCGAGCGCCGCCGCCGCGCCGAAACCGGCACAGAGCGCAGGGCTGAGCGTGCCCGAACGAAGCCCGCCCTCCTGCCCGCCGCCGTGGATCAGCTCAGCGATCGCAACCCCGTCGCGCACCCACAGCGCCCCGATCCCCTTTGGGCCATAGAGCTTGTGCGCGGTTATCGCGATCAGGTCCGCGCCTTCGGGCGGCGCCAGCTTGCCCGCGCCCTGGACCGCATCGCAGAGGAACAGCGCGCCTGCTGCATGCGCCCGCTCAGCTAGATGCGCGACCGGCTGGATTGTCCCGATCTCATTGTTGACTTGCATCACCGCGACCAGACCGGTGCCGGGCGCGATCTCCACTTCGGGATCGACAAGGCCTTCGTCGCTGACAGGCAATTCCTGGCAATCCGCCCCGCTCGCCAGCGCGGCATTGACCACCGCTGAATGCTCGATCGCTGAATAGGCGATGGCGCCGCGCGGTATTGAGCGGATTGCCTGGTTGAGCGCCTCGGTTGCGCCGCTGGTGAAAATCACCCGGCCGCCCTTGGGCAGCAATGCGGCAACCTGCTCGCGCGCCACTTCAACCGCGGCCGCCGCGGCCCTGCCCGCCTTGTGCATCGAGTGCGGGTTGGCGAAGCCCATGGACTCAGGGCCGGAGAGCCACGGCAGCATTGCTTGCAGCGCTTCGGGCGCGAGCGGGGTCGTCGCCTGATGGTCAAGATAGATGGCTTGCGCAGTCATGTTTCGGAAATGTTGCTTTTCGATGATGCGTTTCTATATAGCGCCTGCTTCCCGATCATAGCCCAATCCGGCCCGGCACGCCGAATTCCCGGTCGCCGCGGAACGGGCCTTTTTGCAAGGACAGGTAGAACGTCATGCCCGCCGTCATTTTCCCCGGTCCCGAAGGTCGTCTCGAAGGGCGTTTCCAGCCCGCCAGCCGCAGCCGCGCGCCAGTGGCGATGATCCTTCATCCGCACCCGCAAGCCGGGGGCACGATGAATGACCGGATCAGCCTGGCGCTTTACAAGACCTTTGCCAACCGCGGCTTCGCCACCCTGCGTTTCAACTTCCGCGGGGTCGGGCGCAGCCAGGGCAGCTTCGACAACGGCATCGGCGAGCTTTCCGACGCCGCCGCCGCGCTCGATTGGGTCCAGTCGATCCATCCCGAGGCTTCGACCACCTGGATCGCGGGCTATTCGTTCGGCGCGCTGATCGGGATGCAGCTCCTCATGCGCCGCCCGGAAATCCGCGGCTTCATCTCGGTCGCCCCGCCGGCCAACATGTACGATTTCAGCTTCCTGGCCCCCTGCCCCGCCTCAGGCATCCTGATCCAGGGCGTGGCCGATACCGTGGTGACGCCGAATGCGGTGCAGAAGCTGGTCGACAAGCTGCGCACCCAGCGCCACATCACCATCCACCACGAAGAAATCCCGCGCGCCAACCACTTCTTCGAAAACGAGATGGGCGATCTGATGGGCTCGGTCGACAATTACCTCGACATGCGCCTCGCGCCGGACTGCCCGATCCGCTGAGTTACTCGGGCTTGGCGTCAACCAACGCCTTGCCCGCCTCGTTGGGCACCACCCAAATCGCGACATTGACTGCGGCAATCGCGGCGAGCAGCAGCATCAGCAGCGCCTGGCGCCGGACCCCGCGCCGCCACAGCGCAGCGGCGCCCAGCACCAGCGCGATAGCTCCGAGAACCAGTATCGAGAGTGCCGTACCCATGCGGCCTCAGCGGGCCAGCCTGCCCGCCATGCCGATGATATCGTCGAGCGGGTTGCCATCGCCGTCGAGATCGAGCAGCGAGCCAAGGCCGCCGCCAGCTTGCTCACCGCCCAGCACCGAGCCGAGAATCGAGCCGAGGCCGCCCAGCCCGCCGCTGCCTTCGGAGCCGCTGCCTCCGGCGCGGGCCGAAAGATAGCCGCCGACCAGCATCGCCAGGACCGGCAGCATCTTCTTGAGCACCGCAGGATCGATCCCGGTCTTGCCGGCAGCATCCGCAGCAACCGTGCGGCTGACCTCTTTCGAGCCGAAAATCTGCCCGAGCACTTCATTGCCCTTGCCGACATTGGTCTCTTCCGGCCCCAGGACATTGGCGGCCAGAGCGCCGCCGCCAAGCGTGCCGAGCATCCCGATCAGCGCGCCCAGACCCGATTCGCCGCTGCCAGAAGCCCCGGCCTGCTTGCTGAAACCCCCCAGAATCGCCGGGACCAGCGCGTCTGCCCCGGCCGTGGCCATGGCTGGAGGAATACCCAATTGCTTGGAAACGGCCTCAATTCCGCCGCTCCGTCGCAACATGTCCATTACATCAACGACCGCCATGAGCGCTTCCTTTCGGTGCGTTTCGCCTAGTCTAAGCATGACCCGTGCCGGATCCTTTCTGGATCCGTGCCCCGGTCGTGACTACCGCAGCCAGGGTTGCAAAAGCCAGTTCATTTTGGTGCAGAACAGCTTATTTGTCTGAAATTGACAGGCGCGCCCGTGCCCAGCAATGTGCCGGGCCATGAACGCAGCAGACTGGTCGCACCCCTCTCGCCGCGCTGTCTTGGCCATACTTGGCGCCGGCGGCGCTTCGGGCCTGCTCAGCGTCTGCAAGGTTCCACCCGCCGCAGGGCCAACTCCTGCAAGCGCGGCGCAGTTTCTTGACGACCTGGCATGGAAGCTGATCGAACTCGGCCCTGAGAATGCCAGCTCGCTGGGGATTGATACCGAACCTTCACGCCAAGCGCTGGCCCCGCGAGCAGGCGATCGACTGGTTCGCCACCACCAACGGTTCGGGCCGGGCCGAGGTTACTTCCGAAGTCGATCGCTATTGCTCGTGGCCGGGGCAAGCCTGCGCCTACAAGGTTGGCCACAGCGAGATCCTCGCGCTGCGCGAGCGGGCGAAGGCCACACTCGGTGCGAAGTACGACCTGCGCGATTTCAACGATGCCGTAGTCGGCGGTGGCAACATTCCGCTCGACGTGCTGCGCCAGAACGTCAAGCTCCATATCGCCGCGGGAGGCAGCTAACCCCTTTTACTGTAATCGAAAGCTGCTAAATCCGGTGCAACAGGGGAACGCGGCGCTCGCCCCGAGTCGCCGGTAGCCTAAGGAGCCGCCAGTCATGGGTATTTTCAGTTCGATCAAGAATGCCATTTTCGGCAGCAAGGCCGAAGCGGCCACCCCTCCGGCCATTCCGATGAGCACCGCCACGGCGCAGCCTGCCCCGGCGCCGGAGCCGATGGTTGAAGTTGACGTCGAAGCCAACCTCTCGGCCCGGGCCGGGGCGGACGCGCTCAACTGGCAGAGCTCGATTGTCGATCTGATGAAGCTGCTCGGGATCGATTCGAGTTATTCCAACCGCAAGGCGCTCGCCGAAGAGCTTGGCAACACCAGCTACGAGGGCTCGGCTGAAGACAACATCGGACTGCACAAGGCGGTGATGAAAGCGCTCGCGGCCAACGGCGGCAAGGTGCCGGCGGCGATGCTCGATTGAACTGATTGCCACAGCTTCAAGACAAGGGGCCGCGGTGTCGAGAGACACTGCGGCCCGGTTCGTTTCAGGTGGCGCTCACTGGTTGCCGAACAGCCCCTTTGCCATGCCCAGCACATCGTTGATCGGATTGCCGTCGCCGTCGCGGTCAAGCATTCCGGCAACGCCCGACAGCGCCGGGTTGTCCTTGAGCATTCCGGAGAGCTTCTCCAGACCGCCCTCGCCGCCAAGTTGCTCGGCCATCTGGCTGAGGGTGCCGGCATCGAGCCCGGTCTTGGCCGCAGCCCCGGCGATCGTGTCGCCTGGCTCGGCATGGCTTTGACCGAGCGCGGCCACTGCTTGTTCGGCAATCTCGGGGGAAACGCCGAACTTCTCGGCAAGGGCGCCAATGTTGGCGCCGCCCAGTTGCCCCATAATTCCGTCCAACAAACCCATGACTTGCGACTCCTCTGTGAAAGAAACCGCAATCATGCCCCCAAGCCGCTGCCAATCAGAGCAAAATCAAAGTTTGTCAGGCGGCTTTGGGCGCCGCCTGGCGCACACCTTCGTCGACGTGATCGGCGAACTGGGCGAAGTTTGCGACGAACTTGGCCACCAGGTCGCGCGCGGTTTCGTCATAGGCTTCGCCGTCAGCCCAGGCGCCGCGCGGGTCGAGCAGCCTGGCATCGACACCGGCCACGCTGACCGGAACCTCGAAGCCGAAATTGGGGTCCTTGCGGAATTCCGCATCGTTGAGGCTGCCGTCGAGCGCGGCGTTGAGCAGCGCGCGGGTCGCCTTGATCGGCATCCGCTTGATCCCTTCCTGCGTGGCCTTGCCCCCCGACCAGCCGGTGTTGACCAGCCAGCATTTGACCGCGCCCTTGGCGATCCGCTCCTTGAGGAGGTTGCCATAGATCGAGGGATGGCGCGGCATGAACGGCGCACCGAAGCAGGTGCTGAAAGTCGCCTCGGGCTCGGTCACCCCGATCTCGGTGCCGGCGACCCGCGCTGTGTAGCCCGAGTGGATGTGGTACATCGCCTTATCCGGGGTCAGCCGCGCGATCGGCGGCACCACGCCGTAAGCATCGGCGGTGAGCATGATGATATTCGCCGGCACCGGCCCGAGGTTCTTTTCCGAGCAGTTCGGAATGAAGT
>JANOGS010000030.1:0-6484 GCA_031414115.1 Novosphingobium sp.
GTGGTCAGATCGGTCAGCAAACTGCCGTCCTTGTCCAGCACTCCGGCAACGTCGGTCAGCAGAAACAGCCGCGCCGCGCCCAATGCCGCAGCGATCGCCCCGGCCATGGTATCGGCGTTGATGTTGTAGGTTGCCCCGTCCTTGCCGGGCGCGATCGGGGCGATCACCGGGATCATCCCCGCCGCGGTCGCGGTCAGGATCAGGGTGGTGTCAACGCTGCTCGGTTCACCGACGAAGCCGAGGTCGACCGCCTGTTCGATATGGCTGTCGGGATCCTTGGTCGTCCGCTGGACCTTGCTGGCGGTGACCAGATTGCCGTCCTTGCCCGATATCCCGATCGCCTTGCCCCCGGCGGCGGCGATCCAGCCGACCAGTTCCTTGTTGATCGCGCCCGACAGGACCATTTCGGCAATCTCGGCAGTGGCCTTGTCGGTCACCCGCAATCCGTCGACGAAAGTGCTTTCGACGCCGAGCTTCTTGAGCATCGCCCCGATCTGCGGGCCGCCGCCGTGGACCACCACCGGGTTGATCCCGATCGCTTTCAGCAGCACCACATCCTCGGCAAAATCGCGCGCCGCGCGGGCATCGCCCATCGCGTGGCCACCATATTTGACCACAAAGGTCCGCCCGGCATAGCGCTGGAGGAACGGCAATGCCTCGACCAGGGTCTCGGCTTTGGCCAGCATTGCGGGATCAAGGGTGTTTGCCATAGTTGCCGCGCTTTAGCCCGGTTTGTCTGGAAATGAAGCACTTTCCTTGCCCGGAGACCGGCTTGACGGCGACCCACGGGCGTGTGCACAGGTTGCCATGGCCGCTGCGCTCTATGCCTTCATTGCCGCCGTGATCGCCGGGATCGGCGCCCGCGACCAGTTGCTGGTGGCCGGGCTGGTGGCGCGGCTCGGTCGGCGCTGGCCGATCCTGCTGGTGGCGCTGGCTTCGGCCATGGTCAGCACGGCCATCGTGGTCGTGGCGGCGCGGACCATCAGCGGTGAGCTCAACAACCGCGCGGGGCTGCTGCTCGCGGCGCTGGCGCTGGCGCTGGCCGCGCTCGAATTGGCACTGGTCCAGCCGCGCCGCGCACCCAGAGAGCCGACCCGCTCGCTTGGCGCGGCGGGGATCGTGCTGCTCGCCACCCAGATCACCGATGCCACCCGCTTCCTGGACTTCGCGATCGCGATCGCCACCGAGGCACCGCGAACTGCCGGACTTGGCGGGATGACTGCCAGCCTGGTGGTGATCACCGCCGGCTGGCTTGGCGGAGCGGAATTGCTGGCGCTGCCGATCCGGCCGGTTCGCCGGGCGCTGGCCGGGGTGCTGATGCTGGTCGCGGTCTGGCTGGTCTGGCAAGTGGTGATGCCATGACCGCCGCGACGATCATTCCGGACGCGAGCGATGCGGATGTTGCTGCCTGGCTCGAACGCCAGTTGGGTGCGGCGCTGCAGCGCGCACCCGGCACCATCGCGATCACCGTGCCCGGCGGCGCGACCCCGTTTCCGATCCTCGCGCGGCTGGCCGGCACCGCGCTCGACTGGCGCCGGATCGCGGTCTGGCCGGGCGATGACCGGATCGTGCCCGAAGATCATCTGGCGAGCAATGCCGGGCGGATTCGCGCGGCGCTCGAACCGCTCGGGGCCAAGGTCATGGCGCTGGGCGAAACCGCGATGCCGCCGCATTTCGCGCTGACCTGGCTCGGCATGGGCAGTGACGGGCATATCGCCTCGTTGTTCCCGAGCAGCGATCCGCGCGCCGATGATCCCCGGCCGCTGCGCCGGCTGACCCCCGATCCGCTGCCACCCGAAGCCCCGTTCGAGCGGTTCAGCCTGACCATCCCGGCGCTGCTCAATAGCGATGCGGTGATCTTCGTGATCCGCGGGCCAGGCAAGCGCGCGCTGTTCGAAGCGGCGCTGGCGGGGGACAACGACCTGCCCGTCGCCCGGCTGCTGGCGGCGGCGCATCAGCCGGTGACATGTTTCGCCTGATCCCCGCTCCGGCGCACCGCCAGGCCTTGCGCATCGCTCACCGGTTGCGACTGCTGTGGTGGCGGATCCGCAAGCCCCGGCTGGATGGCTGCCGGGTGCTGGCCTTCGATGCCCAGGGCCGGGTGCTGGTGGTCCGCCACGCTTATGGCTCGCGGCGCTGGATGCTGCCCGGCGGCGGGATCGGGCGGGGTGAGCGGCCACTGGCCGCCGCTTGCCGCGAATTCGCCGAGGAGACCGGCTGCGTGCTCAGCGCCGCGCGATTGCTCGAAGTGCTTGAGGAGCCGCTCTCGGGCGCGACCAACCGCGTCCATGTGGTGACCGGGCGGTTCGTCGGCGAACCGCGGCCCGACGGGCGCGAGATCGCTGCGCTGGCCTGCTTTGCCCCGGCCGACTTGCCCGCAGACCTCTCCCCGGCGCTTGCTGCGCAAATCGGCGGCTGGATCGCGAAGGCCCTGGCTGGCTGCTCAGAACGGTAGCTCGGCCTGCTTGGCCGGAGCGGGACTTGGCGCTTCGCCCTCCTCCAGCGCTGACAGCGTCAGCCCGACCAGCCGCACCGGCTGGGCCAGCGGCAACAGCTCATCGAGCAGGGCATGGCCGATCGCGGCGAATTCGTCGCGACTGGTAACCGGCTGGGGCAGCGAGCGGGCGCGGGTCAGCTGACTGAAATCGCCGTGCTTGAGCTTGAGCGTCACGGTCCGCCCGCGCGCTTCAGCCCGCTCGATCCGCTCCCAGGTGATCGCGATGATCCGCTCCAGCACCTCGCGCAGCGCCGCGCCCGAGGACAAGTCGTGGTCAAGCGTGCGCTCGGCGCCGAGTGACTTGCGCGCCTGGTTGGCCTTGACCCGGCGCAGGTCGATGCCGCGCGCGGCGCGGTAGAGATAGTCGGCCTGGCTGCCGAAATGTTCGCGCAGGAACTGGATGTCGCGTGCCGCCAGGTCCGCCCCGGTTTCGATCCCCAGCGTGGCCATCTTTTCCGCGCCGCGCGGGCCGATCCCGTGGAACCGGCGCACCGCCATGCCTGCGACAAACACCGCGCCTTCGCCGGGGCGGATCACGCACAGCCCGTCGGGCTTGTGGTGATCGCTGGCGAGCTTGGCGAGGAACTTGTTGTACGAGACCCCGGCACTGGCGGTCAGCCCGGTTTCGGCCTTGATCCGCGCCCGGATCAGCTCGGCAATGCGGATTGCCGAACCGATTCCCTTCAAGTCCTCGGTAACGTCGAGGTAGGCCTCATCGAGACTCAGCGGCTCGACCAGCGCGGTATAGTCGCGGAAAATGCCCCGGACCTGGCGGCTGATCGCGGAGTAGACCGCGAACCGCGGGCGGCGGAAGATCAGCTGCGGGCACAGGCGTTTGGCCGTGACCGAGGGCATCGCCGAGCGGCAGCCGAATTTCCGCGCCTCATAGGAACAGGTGGTCAGCACCCCGCGCGGGCCATCGCCGCCCACCGCCACCGGCTTGCCCCGCAGCTCAGGCTCGTCGCGCTGCTCGACGCTGGCGTAGAACGCATCCATATCGACGTGGATGATCTTGCGCAGCCCGGGGGCCTGGTCGAACTCCTCATCTGCTCCAATCGGTTCGGCCATGGGCCGCTTGTAGCGCTTTGCCCGTGCATACGAAAAGAGGCTGGTAACCCGGCGGTCGAGCGGCCAAGGGGGCGCTATGCAGCCGACTGCTTCCCCTGGCCCCGCTAAGCCGATCGGCGAGCGCGAGTTCATCGTCATGATGGCCGCGCTGATGTCGCTGCAGGCGCTGGGGATCGATGCGATGCTGCCTGCGCTGGGCGAGATCGCCGGCGATCTTGGCGCCCGCGATCCCAATGATCGTCAGCTGGTGGTCGGCGTGTTCCTGATCGCCGCCGGGTTCGGCTCGCTGCTGCCCGGCGCGCTGGCCGACAGGTTCGGGCGGAGGCGGGTGCTGATGGGCAGCCTTGCGGTCTATATTGTCCTGTGCCTGGCCTGCGCGCTGGTCCGTGATTTCACCACCCTGCTGGTCGTCCGCGCGCTGCAGGCGGTCGGCAGCGCCGGGGTTGCGGTGCTGCCCGGCGCGATCATCCGCGACCGCTTTTCCGGGGATCGGATGGCGCGGATGATGTCGACCATTTTCACCGTGTTCATGGTCGTGCCGATGCTTGCCCCCAGCTTCGGCCAGGCGGTGATGGCACTGGCCGGGTGGCGCTGGATCTTTGGCGGGATGGCGCTGATGGCGCTGGGAATCGCGGTCTGGGTCCACCTGCGCCTGCCCGAAACGCTGCGGCCCGAACACCGCCAGCAGCTCAATCCGGGCACGGTCGCCAGCAATATGTGGGAAGCGGCGAGCAACCGCGCGGCGCTGGGCTATGTGCTCGGCTCGACCCTGCTGATGGGCGGGATGTTCGGCTATATCAACAGCTCGCAGCAACTAATTGCCGAGCATTTCGGCGCGGGCGAGCTGTTTCCGCTGGTCTTTGCCGGGATGGCCGCCTGCATGGCTGCGGCAAACTTTTCCAATTCGCGGATCGTCGAGCGGTTCGGCGCCCGCCGGGTTGGCCATGCCGCGCTGATCGCGTTCATCGCGGTGAGCGCAGTACAGGTCTGGCAGGCTGCGCGCGGCGGCGAAACGCTGTGGCAATTCGTGCCGCTGATGACCGCCAACATGTGCCTGATGGGCTTTATCGGCTCAAATTTCGGCTCGATCGCGCTCCAGCCGTTCGCGCGGATCGCCGGGGCGGCGGCAAGCTTTCAGGCCTTCTTGCGGATGGCGCTGGGCTCGATCCTCGGGGCCGCGGTCGGCCAGGCCTATGATGGCTCGGCCCTGCCGTTGACCCTGGCGTTGCTTGGCTTTGGCACGCTGGCGCTGACGCTGGTGCTTTACAGCGAGGGCGGGCGTCTGTTCCGCCGCTTGATCCCGCCCGGACAAGCCCGGCCGGTGCCCGAACCGCATTGAGGATGGCAATGGAGCAGCATTTCGACCTGGCGGTGATCGGTGGCGGCGTCAACGGCGCGGGGATCGCGCGCGATGCCGCCGGGCGCGGCGCCAAAGTGCTGCTGCTGGAAGCGGGGGACCTGGCCCAGGGCACAAGTTCAGCCTCGACCAAGCTGATCCACGGCGGACTGCGCTATCTTGAGCACTACGAGTTCGGCCTGGTCCGCGAGTCGTTGCGCGAGCGCGAGGCGCTGTGGGCCATCGCCCCGCATATCATCAAGCCGCTGCGCTTCGTGCTGCCGCATGTCGAGGGGCTGCGCCCGCGCTGGCTGCTGCGGCTCGGGCTGTTGCTTTACGATCACATCGGCGGCCGCAAGAAGCTGCCCGCGACCCGGACAGTCGATCTGCGTAAACATCCGGCGGGAGAACCGCTGAAGCGCGGGTTCGCCACCGGGTTCGAATATTCCGATGGCTGGGTCGACGATGCCCGGCTGGTCGTGCTCAATGCCCGCGATGCCGCCGAGCATGGCGCAAAGGTGCTGACCCGCACCCCGCTGACCGCCGCGCACCGCGAGGGGGATGGCGCGGGCGCGGGCTGGCGGATCGAAACACCTGCCGGTACTTTCCGGGCCGCCGCGCTGGTCAATGCCGCCGGCCCGGCGGTGCTTCAGGTCGAAGGGCTGGTCGGCAACCGCCCCGACTATGGCCTGCGGCTGGTGCGCGGTTCGCACATTGTCGTGCCGCGCCTGTTCGATCATCCCTATTCCTATTTTTTCCAGCTCCCCGATGGCCGGATCTTCTTCGCCATTCCTTACGAGCGCGACTTCACCCTGATCGGCACCACCGATCGCGATCAGGCCCCGGGCGATCCGATCCGCGCCAGCGACGAGGAAGTGCAATACCTTTGCGACGGGGCGAGCCGCTATTTCGCGAAGGCGATTTCTCCGGCCGACGTGGTCTGGACCTATTCGGGGGTTCGCCCGCTGGTTGATGACGGTTCGAACAAGCCCGAGGCGGCGACCCGCGGCTATCGGCTCGATCTGTCTGACCGCGGCGAAGGGGCGCCGCTGCTCAGCGTCTACGGCGGCAAGATCACCACTTACCGCCACCTCGCCGAGGAAGCGGTCGACCTGCTGGCGAAGCGGCTTCCAGCGTTGACTGGAAGGGCCTGGACCCGGAAGCGCCCGCTGCCCGGCGGCGATTTCGCGATCGATGGCCTCGATGCGCTCAAGGCCGCCCTCACCGGACGCTATTCGTTCCTTGGCGAGGCTGACGTCGACCGCATCGCCCGTGCCTATGGCACCCGCGCGACGCGTTGGCTGGACGGGGCGGAGGGCTGGCAAGCGCTGGGGCGCAGCTTCGGCGCCGGGCTGACCGCAGCCGAAGTGGACTATTTACGTGCCGAGGAATGGGCGGTGAGCGCGGAGGACATCCTCTGGCGGCGGACCAAGCTGGGGCTGCGACTGGATGCGGCGCAGCAGCAGGCGCTGGGGGACTATCTGGCGTCCTAGATACTCTCCATTTTGCGAAGCGAAATGGGGAGGTGGATGGCCCGTAGGGCCAGACAGAGGGGTCTCTGGGCTGGCCTCGAAACCCCTCCG
>JANOGS010000031.1:0-1529 GCA_031414115.1 Novosphingobium sp.
AACCACAGCACCGCGTCGTGCGCGCACCCGCCATCGTGTTCGACGATCAGGACGCCATGCTGGCTGCGTTCCAGCGCGGCGAACTCGACAAGGATTTCGTGGCCGTGGTGCGCTGGCAGGGTCCGCGCGCCAATGGCATGCCTGAACTGCACAAGCTGACCCCGCCGCTCGGGGTGCTGCAGGACAAGGGCTTCCGGGTTGCGCTGGTCACCGATGGGCGAATGTCTGGCGCCTCGGGCAAGGTTCCGGCAGCGATCCATGTCACCCCGGAGGCGCTCGGCGGCGGGCCGCTGACAAAGATCCAAGATGGCGACGTGATCCGGCTGTGCGGCCACGATGGCAGCCTGGAGGTCATGGCCGACCTGACCACGCGCCAGCCCGCCGCGCCGCCCCAGGCGCAAACGGGCATGGGCCGCGAGCTGTTCGCGATGCTTCGCGCCCATGCCGACGGCGCCGAACGGGGCGGATCGGCGATGCTGGCGGAGGCCGGGCTGTGAGCGCAGAGCTGGTTGCGGTCGATATCGGCGGCACCCATGCGCGCTTTGTCCTGGCCAGTATCGCCGCAAACGGCGCCATTGCGCTGGGCGAAGTGGCGACGCTGCACACTCGCGATCACGCCAGCTTCCAGACTGCGTGGGAGGATTTTCGGCAGTTGCGCGGCGGCACCTTGCCCGACGCCGTGGCAATTGCCATCGCCGGACCGGTCGGTGGCGAGGTGATCCGTTTCACCAACAACCCCTGGGTCATCCGACCGGCGCTGATCCCCGACAAACTTGGCGCGGTACGCTACACCGTGATCAACGATTTCGGCGCGGTCGGCCATGCCGTTGCCTGCGCACAGGAAGAGCATTTCGTCCATCTGGCCGGGCCCGACCAGCCGCTGCCTGCCACCGGCACGCTTGCAGTCGTTGGCCCTGGAACCGGGCTAGGAGTTGCCCATGTGTGGCGCGGCGGTGCCGGAAAATACCGCGTCCAGGCCACCGAGGGCGGGCACATCGACTTTGCCCCGCTCGATTCTATCGAGGACGCGATCCTTGCCCGGCTGCGCCAGCGCTATCGCCGGGTCTCGGCCGAGCGCGTGGTCTCGGGTCCGGGGCTGGTGGACATTTACGAGGCGCTGGCGGCGATGGAAGGACGGGCGATCCAGCAGATCGACGACCGCACCTTGTGGAGCCTGGGCACTTCGGGCGAAGACAGTCTTGCTGCCGCTGCGGTCGATCGCTTCTGTCTGTCACTGGGCGCGTTCGCGGGCGACATCGCCCTGGCCCAAGGCGCTAGCGGGGTGGTGATTGCCGGGGGACTGGGGCTTCGGATCAAGGACACCCTGCTGCGTTCCGGCTTCGCCAACCGCTTCACCGCCAAGGGCCGCTTCGCCGAGCTGATGGCGGCGATCCCGGTGAAGCTGATCACCCACCCCCAGCCCGGCCTGTTCGGCGCCGCGGCAGCATTTGCCAAGGAGCATCTGACGTGAGCCCGATTGAAGCGATCATGCGCAAGGCCCCGGTGATCCCGGTGCTGGTGATCGAGGA
>JANOGS010000032.1:0-3788 GCA_031414115.1 Novosphingobium sp.
GGGGGCTCGGATCACAACGTTGATGTCGCGCCCCTATCCCCCTCCGCCTCGCTTCGCCCGGCACCTCCCCCAAGGGGGGAGGATTTGAGCTCCGCCAAGCCTCGCCCGCTTGACCGCCACGGGCTCGACGGCAGCTGGGAACGCAAGCTCGCGCACGGCGCCCTCGCGCCCGATTTCACCCTCGATCTCCACGGCCACGGGCTCGACGCCGCCCATGCCCGGCTCGATGCCGGGCTGAGCCAGGCCGCGGCGATGGGTGCGCGGGTGGTGCTGGTGATCACCGGGCGGCCGCGCCCGGCCGAGGCCGCCGATCGCGGTTCAAGGCGCGGCGCGATCCGCGCCAAGCTGCTTGACTGGCTTGCCGCCGGGCCGCACGGCTCCGGCATCGCCGCAGTCCGCAGCGCCCACCGCCGCCACGGCGGGGCGGGCGCGGTCTATGTGGTACTGCGCAGGCCGCGCTGACTTACGGGATCCCCGGGGGGCCGCCCGTCTGCTCCTCCGATCCGAGGTCGACTTCTTCGTTGTTGGTGAAGCCGTCGTCGTCAGGGTCCCCTGCGGTCGCTTGGATGATCCTTTTGCGCTCACCTTCCTCGAACCGCTTGGCGGCTGCGTCGATCTCTTCGTCGGATGGCAGCATGGCGTCGCAGGCGGACAGCATGAAGAGCGCGCCGACCAAATAAGTCCGCGCCCGCCGGGTCCGATCCCGCTGCCCGCTTGTTCGATCTGAACCGGGAGTTGGCCTGGTCATGAATGCGTAACCCTCAAGATATCTTCATGCACTTTTGAACTGTGAGGCGGCGTGAGGTCTATTCCCCGGCCGGATCGGATGCCTCCTCGTCGGCAAGCTCGCCATCATCGCCCTGCACGTAGGCGTCCTCTGCCGCCTTTTCTTCCACCTCTTTCTGCTTTTCCTCGATCTTGCGGTATGCCTGGTCCTGATAGTTCTGGGCCACCGAACCGACAATCTTGTCAGGCGGCCGATCGGCATTTCCGCATCCGTTGAGAAGCGTCACGGCCGCGACAAGGCTCAAGTTCAGGCGCAGGTTCATTCCGAAGGCCCATCGCTGGGCGCGGCGGCAGAGGCATCGCGCTGGGCAGCGTCGCCGGCAGCATCGTCATCCAGGCCGGAATCGTCGTACCAGCTCGCGGCGGACTTCTTGTGCCGCCCCCCCACCGGCCCTTTGCCATCCCGGTTGTTCTTGGCTTCCTCGGTCATGCGATCGCTGGCCTCGGTCATGCCTTTCTCCCAATAGGAGGCTTTGGCAGGGTCGGGCTCGGAACTTTTCGCAACGCCGCAACCGGCCAGCAAGACGGTAACGGTGGCAAGGCAACATATTCGGATCATCGCAATTCCCTTTGGGGCAGGGATAACCGTGCAACCGCTAAGCTTTGGTAAAGTCCGGGCCGCGCCTGGCATATGGACGCGGGTTGCGGGCGCCGCTAAGGGCGCGCATCTTATGTCCAACCCCAGCATTAATTCCAGGCGCACCTTCGCCATCATCTCGCACCCTGACGCGGGCAAGACCACGCTGACCGAGAAGCTGCTGCTGCAGGGCGGGGCGATCCACCTTGCCGGTGAGGTCAAGGCGCGCGGGCAGGCGCGACGGGCGCGCTCGGACTGGATGAAGATCGAGCAGCAGCGTGGGATTTCGGTGACGAGCTCGGTGATGACCTTCGCGCGTCAGGGCATCACTTTCAACCTACTCGATACCCCGGGGCACGAGGACTTTTCCGAAGACACCTATCGCACCCTCACCGCCGTGGACTCCGCGATCATGGTGATCGATGCGGCCAAGGGGATCGAGCCGCAGACCCGCAAACTGTTCGAGGTCTGCCGATTGCGCTCGGTGCCGATCATCACTTTCGTCAACAAGGTCGATCGCGAGGGCCGAAGCCCGTTCGATCTGATGGACGAGGTTGCCGATGCGCTGGCGCTCGATGTTTGCCCGATGGCCTGGCCGGTGGGGATGGGCGGCGAGTTCAAGGGCGTGCTCGATTTCGTCACCGGCGAGATCAGCCGGCCTGAGGGTGACAGCCGCGAATTCCTTGGCAAGCGCGAGGTGACTGATCTGCCCGCCGCCATCGCTGACGAGGTCGAGCTCGCGCGCGGCGGCTATCCCGCCTTCGATCTCGCCGCCTATCGTCACGGCGACCTGACCCCGGTCTACTTCGGTTCGGCGCTCAAGAACTTCGGCGTCGCCGAGCTGATCGACGCGATCGCCAACCACGCCCCGCCGCCGCGCCCGCAGCCCAGCAGTATTGGTGAGATCAGCCCCGAGGGCAAGGAAGTCACCGGCTTCGTGTTCAAGGTCCAGGCCAACATGGACCCCCAGCACCGCGACCGGATCGCTTTCATGCGGCTGGTTTCAGGCACCTTCAAACGCGGCATGAAGCTGACCCCTTCGGCCTTGGGCAAGCCGGTCGCGATCCACTCGCCGATCCTGTTCTTCGCCCAGGACCGCGAGATCGCCGACAGCGCCGAACCCGGCGACATCATCGGCATCCCCAACCACGGTACGCTGCGGGTGGGCGATACCCTGAGCGAGAACAACAAGGTCCGCTTCACCGGGCTGCCGAATTTCGCGCCCGAGATCCTGCGCCGGGTGGTGCTGAAGGATCCGACCAAGACCAAGCAGCTGAGGAAAGCGCTCGACGATCTGTCCGAGGAAGGCGTGATCCAGGTGTTCTACCCGGAGATTGGTGCGCAATGGATCGTCGGCGTGGTTGGCCAGCTGCAATTGGACGTGCTGATCAGCCGGCTGGAAGCGGAATACAAGGTTGAGGCGATGCTCGAGCCGGCCCCGTTCGACACCGCGCGCTGGCTCAAGGGCAGCGATGCGGCGCTCAAGCAGTTCGTAGATTTCAACAAGTCGAACTTGGCCAAAGACCGCGACGGCGACCCTGTGTTCCTCGCCCGCTCGGCCTGGGATGTCAGCTACCAGCAGGAACGCAATCCCGAGCTGGTGTTCGGGGCGACCAAGGAAAGATAGAGCGGTTCACGCAGAGACGCGGAGGAACAAGGGAGACGCAGAGGGCTAGTGCTGCGCCGCAGGCGGATCTCAGAAATCAAGCGCCGTGACCAAGGGCAACGATTGAAATTTGGCGCGGCTTTGCCGCAGGCAGAACATCTCCGCATCTCTCTTTTTTCTCTGCGGCCTCTGCGTGAACCAACTTCCTCTACTTGCCCACCGCGCAACCTCGCCTTAGGTTCCCCCCAATGGACTTCACCGACCACCTCACCGATGCCCATGCCGAAATGATCGGCCAGCAGGCGATCTTCTTCACCGCCACGGCTGCTGCCGATGGCCGGATCAACCTCTCGCCCAAGGGCCTCGCCGATACCTTCAAGGTACTCGGACCCAGCCGGGTCGCCTATCTTGATCTGGGCGGTTCGGGCAATGAAACCCACGCGCACCTCGCGGCTGACGGGCGGATTACCATTATGATGTGCAATTTCCAGCAGCCCGCGTTGATCCTGCGGATCTACGGCCAGGGCAGGCCGGTATTGCCGCAGGACCCGGAGTGGGCGGAACTGGCCGCGCAGTTCACGCTGCTGCCAGGCACCCGCCAGATCTTCGATATCGCGGTCGAAAGCGTCCAGACCAGCTGCGGCTGGGGGGTGCCGGTGATGCAGCTCGACAAGGAACGCGAGACGCTGCCCAAGTACCACGCGCAAAGCGATCCGGAGAAGTGGGTGAAGAAGGTCGGCGGCCGCACCCGCAGCATCGACGGGCTGCCGACCCGGCCGACCGACCGGTTTATTCCCGGCTAAGTGCAACTCACTTTCG
>JANOGS010000033.1:0-1835 GCA_031414115.1 Novosphingobium sp.
CGACGTCCGCCGTAATCACATCCGCATTATAGGGCGTGATTCCTAGCGTGTTCACATACCGCGCGCGCTTCGCATCGGGCAGTTCGGGCAAGCTCGCCTTGCATTCCGCCACGAATTCCTCGGTCAGCACCAGCGGCAGCAAGTCGGGATCGGGGAAATAGCGATAGTCGTGCGCATCTTCCTTCGACCGCATCGACCGCGTCACGTTCCGGTCGGGATCCCACAGCCGCGTTTCCTGAACGATCGTACCGCCGCTTTCGATCACGTCGACCTGACGCTTGGCTTCATATTCGACCACCGCCTGAATGAAGCGCACCGAGTTTACGTTTTTCGTCTCGGTCCGCGTCCCGAATTCGTCACCCGGCTTGCGCACGCTGACGTTGACGTCGGCGCGCATCGATCCCTGTTCCATATTGCCGTCGCAGCTGCCGATGTAGCGGACCAACTGGCGCAGCTTGCGGACATACTCGCCAGCTTCGGCGGGCGAGCGCATGTCGGGCTTCGACACGATTTCCATCAGCGCCACGCCCGAGCGGTTGAGATCGACGTAGGACATCGTCGGATGCTGATCGTGCATCAGCTTGCCGGCGTCCTGCTCGACATGGATCCGCTCTATCCCGATGGTCTTGGTGCTGCCTTCGGGATCCTTGGGGTCGAGGATCACGTCAAGGCTGCCCTCGCCGACCAGCGGGTGATAGAGCTGGCTGATCTGATAACCCTGCGGCAGATCGGCGTAGAAGTAGTTCTTGCGATCAAACCGCGACCACTTGTTGATCTGCGCCTCGATCGCCATCCCGGTGCGCACCGCCTGGCGGATGCACTCGCGGTTGGGCACCGGCAGCATCCCGGGCATCGCGGCATCGACCAGGCTGACCTGGCTGTTCGGCTCAGCCCCGAACCGGGTCGCGGCGCCCGAGAACAGCTTGGACTGGCTGGCGATCTGGGCGTGGACCTCAAGGCCGACAACGACCTCCCATTCGCCGGTTTCGCCGTGGATGCGGTAATTGCTCATACAATACCTTTACGGAGGCCAACGGTATTCAGTGGTCCGACGGACTGCGAATTCACCTTACCAACCGAGAATCGGATACGGCTTACATGTTCGTCTTCCGCCCGGGCTTTCCCTTCGGCGCTAAAAACTTGAATTTTCAGGCCGCCGCCACCTTCCTTGGCTTTTGTGGCTGTGACAGCGACTTCGAACTCAATTTCCCTAGGAATATCAAAACGCATTACGCCGACTTGAGCAGCCTCGGCTATGCCGAGTGAAACGGCATTTAGAGTCGATGTGACAAAAGCTGCTAGCTCTTCGTTATGAATATCACTCACCACCACTTCTCCGGCTTAACGCTGAACTCCGACCTCTGTTCGATCGCGAGCCCGGCGTTGAGCACGCCCTGTTCGTCGTACGGGCGGCCGATGAGCTGGAGGCCGAGCGGCAGGCCCTCGCGGTTGAGGCCGGCCGGGACTGACATCGCCGGCAGGCCCGCCAGCGAGGCGGGGACCGCGAAGACATCGTTCAGATACATCGCCAGCGGATCGTCGCTCTTCTCGCCCAGCCCGAAAGCCGCGGTCGGGGCGGTTGGGGCGAGAATCACGTCGCACTGGGCGAAGGCATTCTTGAAGTCGTGCGCGATCAGGGTGCGGACCTTTTGCGCCTGGGTGTAGTAGGCGTCGTAGAACCCGGCCGAGAGCACGTAGGTGCCGATCAGGATGCGGCGCTTGACCTCTGCCCCGAACCCGGCGGCGCGGGTGGCGGCGCCCGCGCCTCGGTGCCGTGGGTCACGTTCACGACCTTGGCGAAGCTCGGGTCCGGCAGGTCGGGGTTGAGCGACAGG
>JANOGS010000034.1:0-2619 GCA_031414115.1 Novosphingobium sp.
CTGTTCGACGACCAGCTCGAATACAATGCCAACCATGCCGAGGATCAGGTGCTGCTCTATGATGCAGCCTTCGCCCCGCTGGTCGAGCGGATGAAACCGCGCTGGACCACGATCCGCCACTACATCTGCTTCGAGGACGAATTCGCCGACTGGATTGGCGCCCACGACGGCAACTATGTCTGGCATGAGGGCGACGAGCGCGATCCGTGCGGGCTATGTTACACCAGCGGCACCACCGGCAATCCCAAGGGCGTGCTCTACGAACACCGCTCGACCATGCTCCACGCGATCACCAGCATCCAGCCGGCGCTGTTCGATTTCGACGCGCGCAGCGTGATGCTGCCGGTGGTGCCGATGTTCCATGCCGCCAGCTGGGGACTGCCGTGGGGCGGGGCGGCGGCGGGGATCAAGTTCGTGTTTTCAGCGGTCAACGATCCGGCGGTACTGTGCGAGCTGATGAACCGCGAGAAGGTGACCCATTCGGCCGGAGTGCCGACGGTGTGGCTCTCCATGTTCCAGCACATGGACGCGTCCGGCGTGACTCTGCCGACGCTGCGCCAGGCGATCATCGGCGGCTCGGCGGCGCCGCGCTTCATGCTCGAGCGGCTGATGAAGGCCGGGGTCAATGTTGCCCACGCCTGGGGTATGACCGAAACCAGCCCGATCGGCACCACCGGGGCGCGGACCTGGGACTGGGACGAGCTCAGCTTTGACCAGCAGGTCGATATCAAGGCGATGCAAGGCCGGGTGCCGTTCGGGGTGGAGATCCGCTGCGTATCTCTCGACGATTCGATGCTGGAGCTGCCCCGCGATGGCAAGACTTCGGGCACGTTGCAAGTGCGCGGGCCGTGGGTGATCCAGCGCTACTTCAAGGCCGAGGCGGACGCGACTGAGCCTGAACAGTGGTTCGACACCGGCGACGTCGCGATCATCCACCCCGACGGTACCCTGCAACTGACCGACCGGACCAAGGACGTGATCAAGTCAGGCGGCGAATGGATCAGCTCGGTCGAACTGGAGAACGCGGCAATGAGCCACCCGGCGGTGGCCGAGGCCGCAGCGATCGGGATCTATCACCCCAAGTGGGACGAGCGCCCGATCCTGGTGGTGGTGAAGAAGGCGGGGGCGGAGGTCTCCGGCGAGGAGATCAAGGCGCATCTCGCCCGGACGGTCGCCAAGTGGTGGCTGCCCGACGCGGTCGAGTTCGTCGCCGAGATTCCCCACGGCGGTACCGGCAAGGTCAGCAAAAAGGACCTGCGCGAGCAGTTCCGCGGTTACAAGCTGGTCGACTGATCCGGCCTATTTCTTGAGCGAATCAGCCGCATCCTTGGCCGCAGTTCCGGCAGTTTGGGCAGCGTCACCGACATCCTGCGCCGCGCCGGCGACCGCATTGTTCATGTTGGCTTCGCTGCTGCTTTGCTGGGCGAAATAATAGATTCCGATCCCGAGCAGGGCGACCAGCACGAGGCCGATCAGCCAGCCCATGCCGCTGCTGCTCGAAGCACCGCCGGAGACGGTGGTGTGCGTGGTCCTGCCGTCGGGGGTGGACGTGGTGGTGATGTGTTCGTCGGCCAAAGCTTCCTCCTTGCATCGTTGGTTCGATGTCGCCTAAACTATTCGCGGGCCGAAAAGTTCCGAACCGGGAGCGCCGCCATGACTGCCTATGTCGACCCAAGCCGTGAAAACTGGCAACGCTTCAAGGACCTCCCCCGCGATCGTCCGATTCAGATGCTCAACCTGATCAGGTTCCGCGAGCTTGCCGAATACCCCGAAGGCCACCCCAACCACGGCAAGGGCCTGACCGGGCTCGAGGCCTACGCGATCTATCGTGAAGGCTTCCAGCGGCTGGTCAGCGGCGACGGCGCGGCGATGGTCTGGGAAGCGTCGCTGGAATGCGTCGTCACCGGGCCGGCGGGGGAATGGGACGAGGCCTTCGTGATGGGCTATCCCAACAGCGCCGCGTTTATGGCGATGGTCAAGAACGAGGAGTACATCCGCGACGTCTTGCCGCACCGCACGGCGGCGGTGGCGGACAGCCGGCTGATCCGGTTCAAGGGCTAGAGTTTTTCCGATTGGCATCGGGTCATCACCAGCCCGCTCCCGCTCCCGACCACCCATATTGGACAATGGCCTGGGTGGTCGGGAGGGGGAGTGGGCTGGTGATGTCTACTCCGGAAAAACTCTAGTCCCCGACCGGAACACCGCCCTTGAACAGCGCGGTCACCCGGCCTTCGACGCCCTGCTTGTCGAACGGGGTGTTGCCGGCCGCTGCCGCCATCTTGTTCGAATCGACCACCCAGGGGCGCGCCGGATCGATCAGCGCAATGTCGGCTTCGGCGCCGAGCTCCAGCCGCCCGGCCGCAACCCCGAGCAGCCGGGCGGGATTGGCCGCGAGCAGTTCGAAAGCGCGGACCATGTCGATCACCCGGTCGCGGACCAGGCTCAGCGTCAGCGGCAACAACGTCTCGGCCCCGGCCATGCCTGGCTCGGCATCGGCGAAGGGCAGGCGCTTGGCCTCGGGTCCGCGCGGGTCATGGCCCGAACATAGCACGTCGATCGTCCCGTCGGCGAGTGCGGTGCGGCATGCCTGCCGGTCGTCCTCGCTGCGCAGCGGCGGCG
>JANOGS010000035.1:0-5668 GCA_031414115.1 Novosphingobium sp.
CGGCGCACCTGCGTTACCGCGAGGCGCTCGGTGAGAGCATTGAAATTCCTGAAGGTCTTTATCCCGGCGATTACCTTATTCCGGTCGGTCAGCGGTTGGCAGCGGAGTTTGGTAATCAATACGCCGCCGCAGACGAAAGCGAATGGTTAGCATTGTTCCGCAAGGCCGCCGTTTCCGACATGATGGATATGATACGCGCCGATCTTGCATTGCTCGGCATCCATCATGACCTGTTTTCCTCCGAGGCTGCACTGCACGTGGAAGGCAAGGCCGATGCGGCCGAGGCCGAATTGCGCGCGCGCGGGCTTGTCTATGATGGCGAATTGGAAAAACCAAAGGGCAAGGAAATCGACGACTGGGAACCGGTGACGCTGCCGCTGTTCCGTTCGACGCAGTTTGGCGACGATCAGGACCGCCCGATCAAGAAATCGGATGGCTCCTGGACCTATTTCGGCGCCGATCTCGCCTATCACTTCCAGAAGGCCGCCGCTGCCGACGCCCTGGTCAACATCTGGGGCGCCGATCATGCCGGCACGGTCAAGCGGATCAAGGCGGCGGTGGCGGCGATGACCCGGGGGCTTGGGCCCAAGGGACAAGACTCAAAGCCGTTCGAGGTCAAGCTGGTGCAGATGGTCCAGCTGCTGCGCGACGGAGAGCCGGTCAAGATGTCGAAGCGTTCGGGCAATTTCGTCACCCTCGCCGATGTCGTCGGCGAGGTCGGCAAGGACGTGGTCCGCTTCACCATGCTGACCCGCAAGCCCGAAGCGCAGATGGACTACGATTTCGCCAAGGTGGTCGAGGCGAGCAAGGACAACCCGGTGTTCTACGTGCAATACGCCCATGCCCGGATCCGCTCGTCGCTGCGCAAGGGCGCGGCGGAAGGGCTGGTGCCCTCAGCCGCCGATCTGGAACTGCTGGGCGAAGAGGAACTCGACCTGGTCAAGCTGGCGGCGCAGTTTCCCCGGCTGGTCGAAGCCGCCGCCGCCTCGCGCGAACCGCACCGGGTGGCGTTCTACCTGGGCGATCTCGCCGCAGCGTTTCATGGTTACTACAATCTCGGCAACGACCGGCCGGAAAAGCGGTTTATCGTGGCACAAGATGTTAAACTAAGTGGTGCAAGGCTTTATCTCGCGTCTCAAATCGGGCAACTTGTCCGCAATGGCCTCGCTATCCTGGGGGTCGAGGCGGTGGAGGAAATGTGACCATGACCGGCAGCGACGACGATCGTGATCAGAACGGCGGCAAGGCGGACTGGAACGACGGCGAAGGCGAACCGCTCGAGACCGAGCGCCTGGCGCTGGATGATGAGGAAGAGCGCCTTCCCTGGCTCGAGTCTTCGGGCGATGAGGACTATGCCGACTACGAAGGTGGCGACAACACCCGGCTGCTCGGCTTTTTCGTGATGGGGCTGATTGCGCTCGGCGTGCTGGTCGGGGCGATCTGGTGGGCCACGCACCGTGGCGGCGAAGCGGCGCTGGTCGCCGATGGCAGCACGGTTCCGGCGCCCGCCGGTCCCTACAAGGAAGCGCCCAAGGACCCCGGCGGCAAGACCTTTGCCGGGACTGGCGATTCGAGTTTCGCGGTCTCCGAAGGGCAGACCCGGCCGGGGCAGATCGCTGGCGCTGCTCCCACGCCGAGCCCGGCAGCCACAGCCACAGCGATGCCGGCAACCGCCGCGCCGGCGCCGGCCGCGGCAAGCGTTGGGGTTGGGGTTCAGGTTGGCGCCTTCTCCAGCAAGGCCGCGGCCGAGGCCGGCTGGTCCAAGCTGGTCGGTCAGGCCGGCGGCGCGCTGTCGGGCGTAATGCACCGGGTGATCGAAGGCCAGGCCGATAACGGCACGGTCTTCCGCCTGCAAGCGGTGGCAGGCAACAGTGCAGCGGCAACATCGCTGTGCGGCGCGCTCAAGGCCAAGGGAATCGCCTGCCAGGTCAAGTAGCTAATTCGGGGACAGTATACTAATTAGCCGGCGCGGACGGTACGTTGCGGAAACGCCGCCGCGCTAATTAGTATACTGTCCCCGAATTAGGGACACAATCCACATGCCTCAGATCTCTCGCGCTTGCATGAGCGCCGCGTTCCTGCGACTCTGACACGGCTATGACACCCGCGATCTTCGGCCTGGCAGGATTGACGCTGAGCGCGGATGAGCGCGCCTTTTTCCGCGAGGCTGATCCAGCGGGCTACATCGTGTTCGGGCGCAATGTCGAAAGCCGCGAGCAATTGCGCGCCCTGACCGATGCCCTGCGCGCGGTCCACGGGCGCGGGCAACTGCTGATCTCGATCGACCAGGAAGGCGGCCGGGTCGCGCGGATGAAGCCGCCGGTGTGGCCGGCCTATCCCAGCGGCGAGGCACTCGCACGGCTTTATCAACTGGCTCCGGCCTCCGCGATCGAAGCGGCGCGGGCCAATGCCGAGGCGCTGGGGCATGACCTTGCCGAAGTCGGGATCACGGTCGACCACGCGCCTACGCTTGATGTCCGCCAGCCCGGCGCCGACGATGTGATCGGCGACCGCGCGCTGGGCAGCGATCCCTTGGGCGTTGCCGCGCTGGGCCGGGCCTGGCTCGATGGGCTTGCGGTGGCGGGGATTGCCGGGACGATCAAGCACCTGCCCGGGCACGGCCGGACGCTGTGCGATACCCACAAGGCGCTGCCCACGGTGACTGCGAGCGACGCTGAACTGGCGAGCGACCTCGCCCCGTTCATCGCGCTCAGCGAAGCCCCGATCGGGATGACCGGGCACCTGCTGTACACCGCCTGGGACGCGCACAATCCCGCCACCCAGTCGCCGACTGTGATCGAGCAGATCATCCGCCAGCGGATCGGCTTCGATGGCCTGCTGCTGACCGACGATCTCGACATGGCGGCGCTCTCAGGCTCGGTACCGGAGCGCGCCGAGCGCTCGCTCAAGGCCGGCTGCGACATTGCGCTCAACTGCTGGGCCGACATGGCCGATATGGTCGGTATCGCCAATCGCTGCGGGACGATGAAGCCCGAAACCAAGGCCCGGCTCGACCGCGCGCTCGCAACCACCCGGCTCGATGGCGCGCGCGGCGCCCAGGCGGAGCTGCTCGCCAAGCGCGATGCGCTGCTTGCGCTGGTCGAGGCCTCGGCATGACGGAAGCGCTCCAAGCCCCTGCGCTGACCCTGCCCGAGGACGAGTGGGACGGTCCCGCCGCCGCCGGATCCGCAGACGCCGCGCTCTATCTTGAGCTTGACGGCTGGGAGGGCCCGCTCGACCTGTTGCTCGATCTTGCGCGGCGGCAGAAGGTTGATCTCCGGACCATCTCGATCCTCGCGCTGGTCGACCAGTACCTCGGCTACATCGAGCGCGCCGAGGCGCTGCGGCTCGAGCTGGCGGCGGACTATCTGGTCATGGCGGCCTGGCTCGCCTACCTCAAATCGGCGCTGCTGCTGCCGCGCGAGGAGCAGGAGGACCCAAGCCCCGAGGAGCTGGCGCTGCGGCTGCAACTGCGGCTCCAGCGGCTGGCGGCGATGCGCGATGCCGCCGCCCGGCTGATGGCGCGCGACCGGCTGGGGCGCGATGTGTTCCGCCGCGGCGCTCCCGAAGGGCTGCGCGTCGATCGCCGGAACAAGTGGCAGTGCGACTGGTTCGCGCTGGTCCAGGCCTACGGCCAGGTCAAGGCGCGCACCCAGCCGGTGGTCCACCTGGTCCGCGACCGGATGGTGATGACGCTCGATTCGGCGCTGTCGCGGGTCTCCGCCCTGCTCGGGGTCAATCTTGAGTGGATGGACCTGCGCGAATTCCTGCCGCCGCATGCCGAACCGCGGCTGCGCCGCTCGGCGCTGGCGTCCAGCTTCGTCGCCGCGCTCGAACTGGCGCGGCTGGGCAAGGCCGAACTGGCGCAGGACGAGGTTTTCGGCCCGCTGCGGCTGCGCGGGATCAGGGCGTGACCCCGCCCGGCGATCTCGCGCGCGCAGTGGAAGCCACGCTGTTCGCCGCCGAGGAACCGCTGAGCGCCGAGGCGATCGCGCTCCACCTTGGCGGCGCCGAGGTCCGCGCCGCGCTGGCCGAACTGGCGGAGCACTATCAGGGCCGCGGGATCGAACTGGTCGAGCGCGGCCAGCGCTGGCACTTCCAGACCGCGCCCGACCTCGCCCACCTGCTGCGCCGTGAACGCGAGGAACACCGGCGCCTGTCCCGCGCGGCCACCGAAGTGCTGGCGATCGTCGCCTATCACGAGCCGGTCAGCCGCGCCGAGATCGAGGCGATCCGCGGGGTCCAGACCGCCAAGGGCACGCTCGACGTGCTGATGGAGGCCGGCTGGGTCCGCATCGTCGGGCGCCGCGAAGTTCCGGGGCGCCCGGTGATTTACGCCACCACGCCTGAATTCCTCAGCCACTTCGGGCTCGAAAGCCGCAAGGACCTTCCCGGGATCGACGAGCTGCGCGCCGCCGGGCTGCTCGACCCGGTCGAGGATGCGCTGGCCGCGGCGATGGACATGGCTACCCCCGCAGAGGAATCCGAAGCCGGACTGGCAAGCGAGGAAGAAAGCGCCTAGATAGGCAGAGCAGGGGGCCAAAGGCCTCAGATCGGAGTTCAAGACAATGGGTGGTTTTTCGCTCTGGCACTGGATCGTGGTGCTGATCATCGTGCTGCTGCTGTTCGGTCGCGGCCGGGTGTCCGAGATCATGGGTGATTTCGGCAAGGGCCTGAAGAGCTTCAAGCAAGGCATGGCCGAAGATGACAAGCCCGCCGCGCCGCCTGCCCAGATCCCAGCGCAGAACGCGGGCGATGCGACCATCGAAGCCGATGCCAAGGTCGAAAGCCCGAGCAAGCCGCAGTAAGCGGCGCGGCAGGCCTGAACCATGTTCGATATCGGCGCGTCCGAACTGCTGCTGATCGCGGTTGTGGCGATCGTTGCGATCGGGCCCAAGGATTTGCCACTGGCGCTGCGCACCGCCGGGCGCTGGATCGCCAAGGTCCGCCAGGTCTCGGGGCATTTCCGCAGCGGCGTCGAAACGATGATCCGCGAGGCCGAGCTCGAGGAAATGGAAAAGCAGTGGAAGGTGCAGAACGCCGAGATCATGACCGCGCACCCACCCGGCGCCGCGGCTGAGGACGCGCTGGTCGGGCAGGATCCGGGGACCAGCTTCAGCGGGCCGCTCGCCGCCGACGCACCGGCTCCCGAGGTTCCAGCCAAGCCATCGAAGCCGCGCAAGACCAGGCCGAAGGCCGGCTGATGGTCTTCAAGGTTGAGGATATCGACGATAGCCAGGCGCCGCTGCTCGATCACCTGATCGAGCTGCGCACCCGGCTGCTGCGCTGCGTTCTCGTGCTCGGAATTGCCTTTGCCGGCTGCATCGCCTTTGCCGACGAGATCTTCGGCTTCCTGGTTCGCCCGCTGACCGCCGCGTTCCCGCCGGGGCAGGGCAAGCTGATCTACACCCAGCTTTACGAAGCCTTTTTCGTCGAGATCAAGGTGGCGCTGTTCGCGGCCTTTTTCGTTTCGTTCCCGGTGCTCGCCAACCAGATGTGGGCCTTCGTTGCCCCCGGGCTCTATGCCAAGGAAAAGAAGGCGTTTCTGCCGTTCCTGCTGGTCACGCCGCTGTTCTTCTTCGCCGGCGCGGCGCTGGCCTATTACGTGGTGATGCCCACCGCGTTTGAATTCTTCCTGACTTTCGAAGGCAACAAGGGCGGGCTTCAG
>JANOGS010000036.1:0-2068 GCA_031414115.1 Novosphingobium sp.
TCCGATCTGCGCGCTCCAGGCAGCGATGGACGGCTTCGAGGTCGTGACCATGGAAGACGCTGTGAAGCGCGCTGACATCTTCGTCACCGCCACCGGCAACGAAGACGTGATCACCGCTGAGCACATGATGGCGATGAAGAACATGGCGATCGTCTGCAACATCGGCCACTTCGACAGCGAGATCCAGATCGCCGCGCTCGACAATTACAAGTGGACCGAGGTCAAGCCCGGTACCGACCTGGTCGAGTTTCCCGACGGCAAGCAGATCATCGTCCTGGCCAAGGGCCGGCTGGTCAACCTCGGCTGCGCTACCGGCCATCCCAGCTTCGTGATGAGCAGCAGCTTCACCAACCAGACCCTCGCCCAGATCGAGCTGTTCACCAATCCCGCGCATTACGAGAACAAGGTCTATGTGCTGCCCAAGCACCTCGACGAGAAGGTCGCAGCGCTGCATCTGGAAAAGCTCGGGGTCAAGCTGACCACGCTAAGCCCTAAGCAGGCCGCCTATATCGGCGTGCCGAGTGCGGGGCCGTTCAAGCCGGATCACTATCGGTATTGAGGAAGGCAGGCTGACCAGTTAGTCGGCGTGGAATGCCAGCGGGTGGCCGCACAGTTTCTCGTCGCGGGTCAGCAGCTTGCGCCCGGTTTCCTGGGCGATAGTCAAAAGCAGATCATCGAATGGATCGCTGTGCAACAAAGGTGTTTTCAAGGCCGCAGCACTTTGCTCTGCTGTCAAAGGCAGCACTGGCAGCCCAAATTCCTTGAGAGCCACCAAAAGGCTTTCGGGATCAATCGGCCCCTTGCGGATACCTGATCGGAACCTTCGGTCCCACTTGATGCGCAGCTCCCAGATCGAGACAACCGATACGCTTGGATCGTTGTCCGCGTCCAGTATCGCGGCGAACTCACCCGGGGTCAGATGTTCCCGGTCGGTGGCGAACCACAAGACCATGTGCGTATCGAGCAGGAACCTCAATCTTCGAGGCCCAGCACTTTCCGGCTATATGCCGGATCATCGAACTCCGGGGGCCACAGCTCGAGACCTTCCGGATTCCAGCCGATCTTTTTGAGATAGGCATCGCCAGCGGCAAGGTTGAGCTTGTTTTTCTTTTTGCTCGGCGGACTGATTTCAGCAACGACTTTGCCGAACTTCGTCACGGTAACGGTTTCGCCGCGCTCGGCGGCGGCGATGGCCTCGGAAAACTTGGCTTTTGCCTCGCGGACTGACATTTCCATGACTTCGGACTCCTTGGAGGATTGAATACCACTGGTCAGGTGTGACTACAAGTAGTCACGGATTTGCGGCGCAGCCCCATTGTAATCCGCCACGACCCCGCATAGCGCTAATTTCATGACGCTGACCCCCACCGCCACGCTGCTGCTCGGGCTGCTGCTTGCCGCCTGGACGCTGGCGGCGGGCTGGGCGGTGCTGACTGCGCGGCAGCGTGAGCGCAAGGCCGAGGGCGGACTGCGCCATGCCCGGCGGCTGGCGCGGATGGTCGATGAGAGCCCGGCCTTGCCCTTGCTGGTCCGGGTCGATGGCAAGATCGAAGCGCCGCAGCGGCTGGCAGGCTGGCTGGGGCTGGAGAAAGTCCCGCAATTCCTCACCGAGCTTGACGGCGGGCGGATCGACGGCGGCGGCGGGGGCCTCACCACCGAGCAACTCGGCGAACTGACCGAGGCGGTGCGCCGCACCCAGAAGACCGCCGCGCCGTTCCGGATGGTCGCCACCCCGCGCGGCTCGAAGCGCAGCCTCGCGTTCCGCGGGCACCTCGCCGATCCGCAGGTTTCACCGGGCGGTGCGGCGCTGGTCTGGGTGTTCGATTTCTCCGACAGCGAGAGCGAGCTGGTCCAGCTGCGCGGCGAGGCGGCGCGGGCCCAGGCCGATTTCGCCGCTTTGGTGGGTCTGATCGAAGCCGCGCCGATGCCGATGTGGTTTCGCGGGCCCGAGGGCGATCTGCAGCTGGTCAATCAGGCCTATGTCGAGGCTGTGGCCGGCAGCGATGCGGTCCAGGTCGCCGCCGACGGGATCGAGCTGGTCGAAAGTGTCGATGGTCTGACCGCGCGG
>JANOGS010000037.1:0-13579 GCA_031414115.1 Novosphingobium sp.
GACCGACGCGCAGGTTACGGTAATTGTCACATGCCAGGCCTTCGTCAACACAGGCATCTATGCCGACCTTGGCGACCAGGGTCCGGTCGTCACGGTTGCCGCATCGGGCGTCGCCTATCCGTCGCTGTTCAACGGCCTTGCGTGGCTCAGCGGGGCAATCAACCTCTCGGCCAAGTCGAACGCTGCGGTGATCGGGCTATGAAGCGGCTCCGCACTTTTCTGGCCGATCCTTCGGCGGCTACCGCGGCAGAATTCGCGCTGGTGCTCCCGGTGGCGCTGCTGTTCCTGCTCGGGATCATCGACGTCGGCCGCTATTTCTGGTCGATCAACCGTCTGGAAAAGGCGGTTCAGGTCGGCACCCGCTATGCGGTCGCCACCGACATCGTTGCAGCTGATCTAAACGCAATCGACTACACCGATTTCGACTGCAATGGCACCGTTCTTACACCCGGCGACACCATCTGCAAAGATGCGCTCGGAACGATCACCTGTACAGGCAATGCCGGCGCCGTAACCTGCGCATGCGCTGATAGCGCGCTTGGCCCCGACTCCTGCCCGAGTGACTTGAGCGACGTCAACTCTGCAGCGTTCACCAACATCGTCGCGCGGATGCGGGTGATCGCGCCGCAAATCGGCTCGAACGACGTCCGGATCAGCTATTCCGGATCAGGCATCGGCTTTGCGGGAGATCCGCGCGCCGACGACAACGGCACGACCAACAACAACAACGATACCCCGCTGGCTGAGGTTTCACCGATTGTAACGGTTCAGGTGTTAAACCAGCGCTTGCGGGCAATTTCACTACTGGGACTCGGCTTGAGGCTGCCGAGTTTCCAGTATTCGCAAACTTTGGAGGATGGCGAGGGGGCGATCGCTTACTAGGTTGGGAATTATGGGAAATATTGAATCACTCTTTGGGCCCAAGCATGGCATGATCTTCGAATTGCCTGGAAGCCTGTGCATTGTCGCCAATGCCAAGGACCTTAGGGAACTGCAATCCTCGCCGGCCTTGCAAGGGCTGGGCGGCGCGAGCCTGCTGGCGCTGACCAGCGATGCCGAAGTGCCCAATGACCAGCTGGCCAGCGCCAAGGTGCTGGTGATCGAGGTTGATCCCTCGGTGCCCGCCTCGGTCCGCCGGATCGGCAAGATCCGCTCTGACCGCAGCGACCTCAAGATCATTGCCGCGATCAACCGGGCCGATGTCGCGCTGGTTCGCACCCTGATCCGCCAGGGCATCACCGACGTTGCCGCGCTGCCGTTCGACCCCGAAGAGCTGGCTTCGCAAATTCTGGAGGCGCTGGCCCCGCTGCGCGAAGCGGGCCGGGAAGCCGGGCTGGGCTTGGTGACCACGGTGATCCGCAGCACCGGGGGCTGCGGCTCGACCACGGTGCTGACCCACCTGGCCGCCGCGCTGGCCGAGGTCGACAAGACCGGCCGCGGGGTTTGCGTGCTCGACCTGGATCTGCAGAGCGGCGCCGCCGCCGCCTATGTCGGCACTTCCCCGAAGTTCAACATCTCGGCCCTGCTCGAAGCGAGCGACCGGCTGGACGAAGACCTGGTGCTGAGCGTCGCGAGCGAAACCCCTTGCGGGTTTGCAGTGATCGCCGCGCCCGACATGATCACCCCGCTTGATGTCGCCAAGCCCGAACAGTTCAGCGCGATTGTCGCGCTGCTGCGCAAGCGTTTTGCCCACGTGCTGGTCGATCTGCCGGCCAACTGGACCAACTGGTCGCTGGCAACCGCTGCCGAAGCCGGGCAAATCCTGCTGGTCACCGACATTTCGATCGCCGGGCTGCGCCAGGCCAAGCGGCGGATCGATCTGCTGGCCTCGGTCGGGGTTGATCCTGACTCGGTCAAGATTGTTGCCAACCGCATGGAACGCCGCTTTTTCAAGACGATCGGCGTCGATGACATCTTCCAGGCACTGCGCTGCGAAGTGGTGGCAACGCTGAGTGATGAGGGCAGCGCCATGCGCTCTGCCCAGGATCAGGGCGTGCTGCTGGGCGAAGTCGCCGGCAAGAACGGGTTTTCCAAAAGCATCAAGGGCCTGGCCCGCATGCTCTGCGGTGAGGGCAAGTAAATGGCAATGAGCGCCCTCTGGAACGTCAAGAAGGGCAGCACGGCGACGCAAGGGCCGCTGCCCGAAGCCCCGGTCGAAGCGCTGGCGCCGGCCAAGACGGCAGCCGCTGCCGATCCGTCAGCCAAGCACCTTGACCTCAAGGTTTCGATCCACCGCAAGCTGCTCGACAAGATCAACCTCTCGGCGCTTGAGCAGTTGTCGCGCCAGCAGATCGAGTTCGAGATCAAGGACATCGTCCTCGAGATTCTCGACGATCAGGGCGAAGTCCTGAACTCGCGCGAGCGTCAGGCGCTGATCGTCGAAGTGCTCGACGAGCTGCTCGGCCTCGGCCCGCTTGAGCCGCTGCTCAAGGACGAGAGCATCACCGATATCCTGGTCAACGGCCCCTCGATCGTGTTCGTCGAGCGCAAGGGCCTGCTTGAACGGGTCGAAACCCGGTTCCAGGACGACAAGCACCTGCTGCGGATCATCCAGAAGATCGTCAGCGGGGTCGGCCGCCGGATCGACGAGAGCTCGCCCTATGTCGACGCCCGCCTGCCCGACGGCAGCCGCGTCAACGCGATCATCTCGCCGCTGGCGATCGACGGCTCGACGGTTTCGATCCGCAAGTTCGCCAAGAAGCGCATCGGCATGGCGCGGCTGGTCGAGCTCGGCTCGGTTTCGCCGGCGATGGCAACGGTGATGGAAGCGATCTCGTTGTCGCGGCGCAACGTGCTGATTTCGGGCGGCACCGGCTCGGGCAAGACCACCATGCTCAACGCCATGTCCTCGTTCATCGACGAGCGCGAGCGGATTGTGACGATCGAGGATTCGGCCGAACTCCAGCTTCAGCAGGAACATGTGGTGCGGCTCGAAACCCGCCCGCCCAACCTGGAAGGCAAGGGCGAGGTTTCGCAGCGCGATCTGGTCAAGAACGCGTTGCGCATGCGGCCCGACCGGATCATCGTCGGCGAAGTGCGCGCCGGTGAAGCCTTCGACATGCTCCAGGCGATGAACACCGGCCACGATGGTTCGATGACCACGGTCCACGCCAACACCCCGCGCGATTCGCTGGCGCGGCTTGAGCAGATGATCGGGATGAGCGGGATCGATATCAGCCCGCGTGCCGCCCGCGCCCAGATCGCCTCGGCAATCAACGTGGTGCTGCAGGTCTCGCGGATGGTCGATGGCAGCCGCCGCCTGGTCAGCCTTTCGGAAGTGACCGGGATGGAAGGCGAAACCATCACGATGCAGGAAATCTACCGCTACAAGGTGACCGGCCGCGATGCCGATGGCATGGTGATCGGCCACTTCGAAGCCACCGGAATCCGGCCCAAGCTGCTCAGTCAGACCGACGAATACGGGATCGAGCTGTCGGCCGAGCTGTTCCGCCCGAACGCGCCGCAGCTCTGACATGCTGGACCTGATCGTCCGCCTTTCGGTTCTGCTGGGGATCTTTGCCTCGGTGTTCCTGCTGGCGCAGCTGGGGCTGGGCCGGGCCTGGAGCAACCGCGAACGGTTCGCTGCGGTCAACAAGCGGCTGCGGATGATCCGCCAGGGTTCGACCACCGAGGAAATCACCGCCAAGCTGCGCAAGAACGCACCCGGCGAGTTCAAGAACCTGCCGCCGACGCTGGCGCGGATGGCGCAGGGCTTTCAGCGCATGCTGTTTTCGGCGGCAGTTCCCTATACCAGCGGCCAGGTGGTCGCGGGATTGGCGCTGTTCTTTGCTTTCGTACTGGCGGCTGCGCTGCTGATGGTAGGCTATTTCGGCATCGCCATCAGCTTCGGGGTGATCCTGCTGCTGGGGCTGCTTGCCGCCGCCGTTGCGATCGGCCTGCCGCTGTTGACGCTCAATTACCTGGCCGTGCGCAAGCGCAGGAAGATCGAAGCCCAGTTCCCGGTGGCGCTGGACGTGTTCGTGCGGGCGCTGCGCTCGGGCCATCCGGTGGCCGGCGCGATTGATCTCTTGACCCGCGAAATGGACGATCCGATCGGCAGCGAATTCGGGCTGATTTCCGACGAGGTTGCCTATGGCGCCGAACTGACCGACGCGATCGAGGACATGGCTGACCGCTGGGACCTTGAGGACATCCGCATGTTTGTGGTTTCGCTGTCGGTGCAGATGGAAACCGGCGGCAATCTGGCCGAGATTCTCGAAAACCTTGCCGATGTGATCCGGGCCCGGGCCAGTCTCTATCTAAAGGTCCGCTCGCTCAGCTCCGAAGGCCGGATGACCGGGTGGATGCTGACGGTGCTGCCCATCCTGACCTTCATCGGCATGTTCGGGGTCAACCCCGGCTTCTACCTTAACGTAGCCAAGGATACGATTTTCATAGTCGGACTGCCCAGCTTGTTCTTGCTCTACCTCACCGGGGTATTCTGGATCCGACATTTGGTGAATATCAAGGTATGACTACGCTTTTTGCCGAAAATGCGCTGTTCCGCTGGCTGACGCTGGCGTTGCTGTTCGGTCTGGTGGCCCTCGTTTCCGCAGTGGTCGCTTCGGCGATGCTGCGGCGGATGGCGACCCGCAGCCAGCTGCAGGAACTGGTCGGTTCGGGTGGCGGCGAAAAGGCTGCTGGCCACCACCATTTGCGCACCAAAGAGATTGAGGGCGCCTGGGCACGGATCGCCAAGTCGATCGAAGAGGCCGGGCTCAATCTCGCCGACACCAATTCCGAACGGCTCACCGAAAAGATGCGTTCGGCCGGCTTTACTTCGCCCAGCGCGCCCCTGGTTTATAACCTGGTACGGCTGGTGATGATCTTCATAATCCCGATGGGCTATGTTGCGCTCGCCTATTCGAGCGGCAAGCCGCCCTCGTTCGTCAAGCTCTACCTGGTCGGTTCGGGGCTTGCGGTGCTCGGGCTGTTCCTGCCGACAGTCTATGTCCAGGCCCGCGCCGACCGGCGCAAGGAAGCGATCGTCAACGGCTTTCCAGACTGCCTCGATCTGCTGCTGGTCTGCGTCGAATCGGGCCTTGGGCTGGAAGCAGCGCTGGACCGGGTCGGGCGCGAAATGGCGGTCTCGCACCCGCTGGTCGCCGGGCTACTCTCGCTAACCACGCTGCAATTGCGGGCCGGCGCCAGCCGCGAGGAAGCTTTCCGCAAGCTTGCCGATGCCTCGGCAGTTGACGAGATCCGCTCGTTCACCACTTTGCTGATCCAGTCGGACAAATTGGGCACCAGTATTTCGACCACACTCAGGATCTATGCTGCGGAAATGCGCGAAAAGCGCCGGATGCGGGCCGAAGAGAAGGCCCACCGCCTGCCGGTGCTGATCTCGATCCCGCTGGTCGCCTGCATGCTGCCGACGATGATCGGCACGCTGATGCTTCCGGCCATCATCATGGTCGTCCGCGAGATTTTTCCACTTATGGCTGGGAGGTAATTATGCGCAAACACACCCTATCACTGCTCTTGCTTGCGGTCGCTGCGGTTCCGCTTGGCGGGTGCTCGCTGTTCGGCAAGACCGACAATTTTGCGCAGAAAGCGCAGGCCAGGCAGCTCAAGGGCGAAGACTTTGCCCAGGCCCGGCTGACCGCAGGGCGCGAAGCGCTCGACCGGGCCCATTGGGCCGAGGCGATCATGGCCTTCCGCGATGCCCAGCGTACCCCCCAATTTGCCGCCCAGGCGCACAACGGCATGGGCGTGGCCTATGCCGAGCTGGGCCGGGCCGACCTGGCCGAGCGCTATTTCCTGCTGGCGATTGCGGTCGCGCCGGAAGACCGCCGCTTTGCCGCCAACCTCTCGCGGCTCTATGCCAAGCACGCTCAGCCTGAGCCGGCCCTGGCGGCCGCGCCTGAGCCGGTTCCTGCCCTTGCCCTGCCACGTGTCGCACTGACCGGCGCCAACAGTTCGGTCAAGGTTGAGCGGCCCACCGGGCGCCTGGTGCGCACCGCGCGCGGCGAAATGCGGCTGCAGAGCGCGCCCGAAAGCGCCAGCCAGACGCAAATGGCCAGCGTCGAAGCCGCGCCCGATGCCCCGCGCAGCGGCGTGACCTTCACCCGGCGCAGCGCCCGCCCGCAATAACTCCGCAGCCCTATGGTTATCGCCGATCCGACCGCCCTGGCGGTCCTCGCCGCCCTGGGGCTGGTCGCCTGCTGGTTCGATATCAGGGAACGGCGGCTGCCCAATTGGCTGGTGCTGGTGACGCTGGCAGCCGGGCTGGGCCTGGCTGGCTGGCGCAGCGGGATCGAGGATCTGCCCTGGCATCTCGCGCATGTTGCCATCGCGCTGGCGGTCGGGATCGGGCTTTATGCGATCCGCGCGCTGGGCGCCGGCGATGCCAAGTACTACGCCGCGCTGGCGGCCTGGTTTGCACTGGGCGATGGCGTCAAGCTGCTGATGGCGGTCTCCTTCGCCGGGCTGGTGCTGGCGCTGGGCTGGCTGGCGTGGCGCAAGTTCGCGGGCAAGCCCGCGCCAAGAAAACCGGTCGACGATATGGACAAGGTCCCGTTCGGGGTCGCCATGGCGCTCGGCGCGATGCTGGCGCTGCTTTACTGAGCGATCTTAACTTTTCGGTAAAGGTCGGAAGCGCACAATGCCGCCATGGCCCGCGCCCTAGCCCTTGCTGCCGAGACCCCAGCTTTCGCCCAGGAAGTGCTGCGCCGGCTGATCGTCTGCGGCTGCGCGCTGGCGCTGATTGCCGCCGGGCAGGCACTACCCCTGTAGCAAGCGCCAGACCGCCGCCAGCGCCGAAATTCCCAGCACTGCTCCGGTAAAACCGCGCCAGGCCGATTCGCCGATCCGTCCGAAGGCCTTGTGCCCCAGCCAGTTGCCCAGCAAGGTGACCGGCAATAGCAGCACAGCCAGCCAGAGATCGCGCCAACTCGCCAGTCCCAGCACCAGCGCCGCGCCGATCCCGGCAAAGGCGGTGGCCAGAAAGATCGTCATCATCGAAGCGCGGGCGAGCTCGGGAGCAATCTGGCGCCCGAGGTAGTAGGGCACCACCGGCGGCCCCGGCATGCCGGCAAATCCGGTCAGCACCCCGGCCGCGATTCCCGTCGCCCCGGTCAACCCAGCCCCGTGGATATGCCCGGCCGGCTTCTTGGGCAGCAGCATCAGCCCGAACGCGCCGAGCGCGATCAGCGCGATCAGCAGCCGTGCCAGCTCGGGATCGGTGAGCATCAGCAGCCACACCCCCAGCGGAGTGGCCAGCACCGCGAAGCCGGAAATGACCAGGGCACTGCGCTCGCTTGCCGCGAACACCGTGCGGATCCCGACCAGCCCGATCATCAGCATCAGCCAGTTCGATACCACCACCGCCGCCGATGGCGCAACCGCAAGCCCCAGCACCGGCACCAGCAGGATCGCCATCCCGAACCCGGCCAGCCCCCGCACAAACGATGCGGCAAGCGTGGCCGCGAGGGCGATGGCGATCTGGGACGGGGTCAGGCCAAGCAGCAAGTCAACGCAGATCCGGTGGGGTCGCCTCGGCCTTGAGCATCGCGATTGCCTCGGCCAGCGGCATGACCTTCTGATGCTCGGCGCCGAGGGTGCGGACCGCGACGGTGCCTTCCTCGGCTTCGCGCTTGCCGACCACCAGCAGGTGCGGGACCTTCTGCAGCGAGTGTTCGCGGACCTTGTAGTTGATCTTCTCGTTGCGCAGGTCCGCTTCGACCCGGATTCCAGCCGACCTCAAGTCCGCTTGAACTTTGTTCGCGTAGTCGTCCGCATCGGACACGATCGTCGCAACCACTGCCTGGACCGGGGCGAGCCAGACCGGCAGCTTGCCGGCGAAGTGCTCGATCAGGATGCCGATGAAGCGTTCATAGCTGCCGAACACCGCGCGGTGGAGCATCACCGGGCGGTGCTTTTCCCCATCCTCGCCGATGTAGCTGGCGTCGAGCCGCTCGGGCAGGACCCGGTCGGACTGGATCGTGCCGACCTGCCAGGTCCGCCCGATCGCATCGGTCAGGTGCCATTCGAGCTTGGGGGCATAGAACGCGCCCTCGCCGGGCAGTTCTTCCCAGCCAAATTCGTCGCTGGCCATCCCGGCGCGGACCACCGCCTCGCGCAGTTCGGCTTCGGCCTTGTCCCAATCGGCGTCGCTGCCAAAGCGCGCTTCGGGGCGCAGCGCCAGCTTGACCGCATAAGTGAAGCCGAAATGCTTGTAGACCCGGTCGGCCAGCGCGCAGAAATCCTGCGCTTCGGCGACGATCTGATCCTCGCGGCAGAAGATATGGGCGTCATCCTGGGTGAACTGGCGGACCCGCATCAGCCCGTGCAGCGCGCCGTGCGGTTCGTTGCGGTGGCAGCAGCCGTTCTCGTAGAGCCGGAGCGGCAGATCGCGGTACGACTTGATCCCCTGGCGGAACACCAGCACGTGTGCCGGGCAGTTCATCGGCTTGAGCGCCATCCAGTCGGCCTCGCCCGAAATCACCGGGCCTTCGTCTTCGGTGTTGGGCGCCTCGTCGGGGATCACGAACATGTTTTCGCGATACTTGCCCCAGTGGCCGCTCTGCTCCCACTGCCGCGCGTCCATCACCTGCGGGGTCTTGACCTCGCGGTAGCCGGCGCTGTCGATCGCGCGGCGCATATAGGCCTCGAGCTCGCGCCAGATCAGGTAGCCCTTGGGGTGCCAGAATACCGAACCGTGGGCTTCCTGCTGGAGGTGGAACAGGTCCATCTCCTGCCCGAGCTTGCGGTGATCGCGCTTGGCAGCCTCGTCCAGCCGCGTCAGGTGCGCATCGAGCTGCTTCTTGCTGAGCCAGCCGGTGCCGTAGATCCGGCTGAGCATCGCGTTGGCCTGATCGCCGCGCCAGTAAGCGCCCGAGACTCGCGTCAGCTTGAACGCGGCCGCATCGAGCTTGCCGGTGCTGGGCAGGTGCGGCCCGCGGCACATGTCGAGCCAGTCGTCACCTGACCAGTAAACGCTCAGCGGTTCCTCGCCGGGCAGTTCGGCGGCCCATTCGGCCTTGAAACTCTCGCCCTGCTGCTGCCACCGACTGATCAAGGCTTCGCGGCTCCAGACCTCGCGGCGCAAAGGTTTGTCGGCCGCGATGATCCGGCGCATTTCGGCCTCGATCGCCGGCAGATCTTCCTCGGTGAAGGGGCGGTCGTTCGGCGCGAAGTCGTAGTAGAAACCGTCGTCGGTGCTGGGGCCAAAGGTGATCTGCGTCCCTGGAAACAGCGCCTGCACCGCTTCGGCCAGCACGTGGGCAAAGTCATGCCGGGCGAGATCGAGCGCCTCGGCCTCGTCGCGCGCGGTGATCAGCGCGAGTTCGGCATCGCCCGCGAACGGGAGAGACAGGTCAACCAGCTCACCATTGACCCGCGCCGCCAACGCCGCCTTGGCGAGGCCGGGCCCGATCGCCGCAGCGACATCGGCCGGAGTCGAACCGGCCGGCATTTGGCGCGAGGAGCCATCGGGCAAGCTGATCACAATGAGGTTAGACATGGCCCAGCGCTATGGCCTGTGGCGTCCGACAGGACAAGTGGCGAGACGCCCTTGCACCGGTTTGTGACAGGTCAGGGCGGTTTTGGATGATCTTAAGGTTTGAACCATAGCTAGCTGATTGTTTCGCGCTGACAGGCGGAGCAGGGGGTCCGCCAGTGACTGACGTTTTTGACCATGACAGTGCCCATCCAATGAAGGAACAGGAACAGGGACACAGTGCGCCTGGCCGGATCGACTCTATCCGCACCAGTCTGGCTCGCCGGCTCAAATCGGCCTTGCTGCTGATTCTCGGCTTCGCGCTGGCGATGCTGGCGATTACCCAGCAGCGAGCGTTCGAAACCAGAGGTCAGGGCGAACTCTATCGTCACGCCATCGCCCAGGCCGATGACGCCCGGGCGCTGCGCGATGCAGTTCAGGAACTGCGGGTGGAAACCCTGAATCTGATCGACGGCGGGCAGGGCCGCGCGGATGCCCGCAACCGGCTGACCGATGCAGCGATCGCCTCGGCCGAGCTGATGAACCAGATCCGCAGCGACAACGGTGCGGTTTATGCATTGATCAGCCAGAGTTCTGAATTTGCCGCGCTCGATGCGCAGGTCGATGCCATTCTCGACATCTCGCCCCTCGGCGCGAGCCCAGGCGAACGCCAGCGGATTCTGGGCTTCAACGAGCGGCTGAGCAAAACCGCGAATGGCATCGCCGGGGTCATCGACGCGCAGCGGATTGAATCGCTCGAACGGCTCAACAATGCCACGCGCAGCTGGCACCTTGCGGTCAGCGTGCTTGGGCTGGTGACGATCATGCTGGTGATCGCAATTTTCTATGACGTTTCACGCAATATCCTTTCACCACTGAACCGCGTGCATCGTTCCTTGCAGCGCCTTGCCGATGGCGATCTGGCCGTACCGATCGAGCGGTTTAGCCTTAACGAGCTCAACGGCTTGTCAGCAGCGCTGGAAACTTTCCGTCAGCATGCGCAGGTCTCTCGCGACCTGGCGTTTCGCGATCCATCGACCGGATTGCCCAATCGCCATGCCTTTATGGAGCGCGGCGCAGCGCGGCTCGCCGCAGGCCAGGGCAAAGTCATGATCGCGCTACTCGATGTTGACCGGTTCAAATACGTCAATGACGATTTCGGCCACGCCACGGGTGACTTGTTGATAGCCGAGATTGGCCGGCGCCTGACGGCTCAGCTCTCGCCCGACGCAATCGTTGCCAGACTGGGTGGCGACGAATTCGGCTTGTTCGTGCCGTTGGCTCCGGGTCGGTCAGAAGCCGCGCTGATCGCAGAAGTGGTGGCAACAATGCGCCAACCGCACGATCTCAAGGGCGCCTCGGTGGCCGTGACAATTTCGGCAGGACATGTCCTGGTCGCAGCGGGCACCAGCCGCGACGCGCTACCTGCGGCGCTCAACCAGGCCGATCTGGCACTCTATGCAGCCAAGACCGGTGGCCGTGACCGGGCATTGGCCTACGCCCCCGAGATGGAGCAGGCGCGCGAGCAGGAGCGGCTGCTTGAGCATGATCTGGCCGCAGCGATCAAGGGCGAAGGCCTGCGGATGGTCTACCAGCCGATCGTGCCGATTGCCGGCTGCGACGAACTTGAGGTTGAGGCCCTGGCACGCTGGGATCACCCTGAGCGCGGCTCGGTCCCGCCAGACCAGTTCATTCCTGCTGCCGAACGCACCGGGCTGATGGTGCCGCTGGGCCGCTGGATCATCGATCGGGTGTTGTCGGACCTGTCGGGATGGCCGAAATTGACAGTCAGCCTCAATCTCTCACCCATGCAGCTGCAAGCGGATGGCTTTGTTGCTCATCTTACCGGCTGTTGCCGTGCCAACGGAATTCCGGCGAACCGGGTTATGCTTGAGGTGACCGAATCGATCTCGATGGAGCGCAACAGTCGGGCGCTGCTCGCGCTCGAACTGCTCCGCGCCGCCGGCTTCCGGATTGCGCTCGACGATTTCGGCACCGGCTATTCGTCGCTGTCGATGCTCAAGGCATTCCAGTTCGATCGGCTCAAACTTGATCGCAGCCTGGTCGTCGGGCTGCAGGACGATTTGGCATCGCGCGCGATCTTCGATGCCGCCGTGACAATGGCTCGCCAGCTCGGCGCAGAAGTCGTCGCCGAAGGGGTCAGCGATGAAAGCCTGGTCGCACCGGTACTGGAAGCCGGCTGCACACATGCCCAGGGTTTCCACTACAGCCGCCCGATCGAGGCGGCCGAAGTTGCCGCGTTCTACGCACCGCGTGCCGACGATCAGGCGGCCCACGCCGCCTGACCGGCCAGGTCAAGATGGACTGCGGTCAGGCCGAATAGCGCCGCTGACCGGCCAGCACGGTCATCCGCTTGGTTCCCGCCAGCGCGGTGCTCTTCTGCCGGACCGTGGCCAAGAAGCGCCATTCGCTGATTGCTGACCCAGGCGTCAGTTCTACCGCCATGTAGCCGCGCTGCGAGGTATCGCTCCATTTGAGCTGGCGGTTAGCGGCAACATTGGCGCGGGCGAGATCCTCGGGCTTCAGCCAGCTGATCGAGGATTCGAAACCGGGCGAGGAGACCGATTGGACTGCCATTTCCACCCCGACCCGCGCGCCCTTGTGGTCGAGATCGAAGGCCCAGGCGTTGTGGGTGTCGCCGGTCAGGACGACCAGGTTGGCATCGGCTTCCAGCGAAGCCGCCAGCAGCCGTGCCCGCGCGGCCGGATAGCCATCCCAGGCATCCATGTTGGCCGGCACTCCGGCGCGTCCCGCCGAAGCCAGGGCCTGAAGCCGCTGCCTGAGCCCACTTGGCGTCTCAACCGGAAGCCCCTCCAGCACCCGTTCGCTGAGCTTGACTTCGCCCATCACGATCTGCTGGGCCAGCACTTGCCAGGGCTTCCTGGCCTTGACCGAGGCCTTGATCGTTGCAGCCAGCCAGGCCTGCTGCTGCGCCCCGAGCAGCTCGCGCGCGGGATCGCGCCAAGCGCCGTCGCGGAACCTGGCGATTGCGGCCTCGGCCTGGGCGGGAGTGGCGTCCTTGAAAAGTTCAAGGAGGTTCAGCGGGCGATCGCGCGCGACCAGCCGGGTCTCAAGCCGCAGCAGCGTGGCGAGATTGCCGATTTCGTAGCTTGCCCAGTCATCGTCGGAAACCGGCAGCCATTCGCGGTAGGCGCGCTGCGCCGCCGCCTTGCGCGTGGCCCAATCACCTTCGGTCTCGCTCTGGTGATTCTCGGCGCCGCCTTTCCACGCATCGTTGGCCGATTCGTGATCGTCCCAGATCGTGATCATCGGCAGGATCTGGTGGATCCGCTGCAAATCGGGGTCCGAACGGTAGACGGCGAAGCGTTCGCGGTATTGCGCCAGCGAGACCATTTCGTCGACCGGCAGCGCCCGGCCCGCGAGCGTTGCCTCCGCCGAAGGATAGGTGCCGCGCTTGTACTCGTAGAGATAGTCGCCAAGGTGGACGGCCAGGTCGAAGTCGCCCTGCTCGGCGGCATGGGCATAGGCGTTGAACCGGCCGAAGCCATAGTTCGAGCACGAGAATACCGCCATCTTGAAGCTGGGAGTCTTGCCGAGCGGCAGCGTGCGGGTGCGCCCGACCGGCGAGATATCGCCCAGCGGTGAGACGAAGCGGTAGAAGTACCAGGCCCCGGGCCGCAACCCCTCCGCCCAGGCCTTGGCGCACCAGTCGCGCTCGGGCGAGGCCGGGGTCTCACCGCTGGCGACGATGCGCGCGAAGTCGGCGCTTTCCGATAGTTCCCAGGTCAGCTTGCTGTCGCCGCCCGGCGCAACGAAGCGGGTCCACAGCAGCACCCGGGTGGCCCCCGGCTCACCGCTCGCCACCCCGTGGGTAAAGCCCGGCGCCTGCATCGCCAGCGCCGGGCTTGCGGCCCCAGCGAGCCCGAGCAGGCCAAGTTTGAGCAGGCTGCGGCGGCTGGCACCGGTAAATTGGCTGGGCGGCGGCGGGGACATCGGCAACTCCCTGATCTTTGCACAACAGACTAAAGTTTTTCCGATTGGCATCGGGTCATCACCAGCCCGCTCCCCCTCCCGACCACCCAGGCCATTGTCGCCATCGGCGAGGGGGCTGCGGAGGCGGCTGAGCTTGGCTATGTGCCGCTGCCGGAACCAACGGCT
>JANOGS010000038.1:0-2723 GCA_031414115.1 Novosphingobium sp.
GCCCCGCCATCGCGTCGATGTAATCGCGCCCACGATTGTCGAACACGCGAATCCCGCGCCCGCGCTCCAGGATCACCGGCCCCACCTCCCGATGCCGCGCCAGGTTATTTAAGCAAGCATGATTCGATTGCCAATCTTAACCGAGCGGTTAAAAAGCGATTCGAAGCAGCACGAACAGCAGGAGTCCCCCCATGGCCGAAGCCTATATCATCGACGCCGTCCGCACCCCGCGCGGGATCGGCAAGCCCGGCAAGGGCGCGCTGGCGCACCTTCACCCGCAGCACCTCGCCGCGACCGTGCTGAGAGCGATCAAGGACCGCAACAACCTCGATACCGCAACGGTTGACGACATCGTCTGGTCGACTTCCTCGCAGAACGGCAAGCAGGGCGGGGATCTGGGGCGCATGTCTGCGCTCGCCGCCGGCTATGATATCCGCGCCTCGGGCACTACGCTCGACCGGTTCTGCGGCGGCGGGATCAGTTCGGTCAATTTTGCTGCGGCTTCGATCATGTCGGGCATGGAAGACTGCGTGATCGCTGGCGGGACCGAGATGATGAGCTACACCACCGCTTTCGCCGCCGAGCAGGCCAACGCTGGGCTGCCGCCGCGGATGATGGGATCGGGCAACGAAGCGCTCGATGCATTGCACCCGCAATCGAACCAGGGCGTCTGCGGCGATGCCATCGCGACGATCGAGGGGATCAGCCGTGAAGCGCTCGATGCGCTGGCGCTGGTCAGCCAGGAACGCGCTGCCCGCGCGATCCGCGAGGGCCGCTTCGATCGCTCGCTGGTCACTGTCTACAACGAGGACGGCTCGGTCGCGCTCGACCACGAGGAATTCCCTCGCCCCGAAACGACTGCCGAGGGTCTCGCCGCGCTCAAGCCGAGCTTCGCCGGACTTGCCGATTTCGATCTGGGCGGCGGCACCACTTTCAGGAAGCAGATCAACCGCCGCTATCCGGACCTCGAAATCCAGCACTTCCACCACGCCGGCAACAGCTCGGGCGTGGTTGATGGTGCCGCAGCGATCCTGCTGACCAGCAAGGACTATGCTGACAAGCACGGCCTCAAGCCGCGCGGACGGATCGTCTGCTATGCCAACCAGGGCGACGACCCGACGCTGATGCTCAATGCTCCGGTTCCCGCCGCGAAGAAGGTGCTGGAAAAGGCCGGGCTCAAGAAAGACGACATCGACGTCTGGGAAATCAACGAGGCATTCTCGGTGGTCGCCGAGAAATTCATCCGCGACCTTGAGCTTGATCGTGACAAGGTCAATATCAACGGCGGCTCGATGGCACTGGGCCACCCGATCGGCGCCACCGGCTCGATCCTGATCGGCACCGCGCTCGACGAGCTTGAGCGTTCGGGCGGTCGCTATGGGCTGGTGACCATGTGTGCTGCTGGCGGCATGGCCCCGGCGGTGATCATCGAGCGGATCTAGGGGTGACGCGGCGCAGCCCGGCGGCTAGGTTCGAGGAAATCACTCACCGTTCGTGGTGAGGAGAGACGGAGCGCAGCGAAGGCCCGTCTCGAACCACCGCAGCGCTGCGGTCCTTCGAGACGCCACTTCGCTTTGCACAGCGGCTCCTCAGGACGAACGGGTTTGGGGAATACTGGCCTGATGACCCAGCTGCTCGACCAGATTGACGCGATCGTCGGCCCCAAGGGCTTGCTCACCGGCGCGGATGTGAGCACACGCGCTGCCGATTGGCAGGGTCTATCGACCTGCCAGGCCCGGGCGATCGTCCGCCCAGCCAGCACCGAGGAACTCAGCCAGGTCATGGCGCTGTGCCATGCCGCCGGGCAGGCCGTGGTTCCGGCCGGCGGCTACACCGGGCTGGTCCACGGCACCGATTGCGCGCCCACCGACATCCAGGTCTCGCTCGAACGGATGCGCAGCGTTGAGGGCATCGATCCGGTCGGCCGCTCGATGACGGTTCAGGCCGGCTGCCCGGTCCAGGCGGCACAGGAAGCCGCCGAGAACCAGGGGCTGCGCTTCGCGGTCGATTGGGGCGGGCGCGGCACTGCAACCGTGGGCGGCGGAATCTCGACCAATGCCGGAGGCAATTCGGTGGTCCGCTACGGGATGATGCGCGACAATGTGCTGGGGGTGGAGGCGGTGCTGGCCGACGGCACGGTGATCTCCAGCCTCAACACCCTGCTCAAGAACAACGCCGCCTACGATCTCAAGCAACTGTTTATCGGCAGCGAAGGCACGTTGGGGATCGTCACCCGCGCGGTGCTGAAGCTGCATCCCGCCCCGCTTTCGACCCAGACCGCGTTGCTCGCGCTGGAAAACTTCACTGCGGTGCAGGCGCTGTTCGTCGAGCTCGGCCAGCGGCTGGGCAGCGGCCTGACCGCGTTCGAGGTGATGTGGCCCAGCTTCTATGAACAGATCGCGGTGCACTCAGGCCGCCACACCCCGCCGCTGCCCGCCGGGCATGCCCATTATGCGCTGATCGAGCTCAGCGGCAACGACCCCGACAAGGACGCTGATCATTTCGAGGCGGTGCTGGCCGCGCTGATCGAAGGCGGGGTGGCGGCCGATGCGGTGATTGCCGCGAGCAAGGCCCAGGCCGACAGCCTGTGGAAGATTCGTGACGACATCGACGGGCTGTTTCAGGCGATCGCGCCCAGCATCAACTTCGACGTCAGCCTGCCGATCGTGGCGATGGAAGGCTATGTCGCCGCAGTAACCGCAGCCGTTCGCGGCGAATGGGGC
>JANOGS010000039.1:0-3562 GCA_031414115.1 Novosphingobium sp.
CGCCACCAACTACGAGCCAAACAATAAGACCGACCAGGTTTCCCTCCGTTGTTCCCGGATGGTCCGGGTTCGGACTGGAAAGACTCACGACCGCTTCGATTTGTTCCGCGTGCGTTTCGCTTCCCTGAACGACGACGCCCCCGCGACCAGTCCGGGGAATGGTCGCGGGGGCGCAAAACTCGGTCGGGCCGAGGCGAAGAGCTCAGTATTTCTGCTGGCGCTCGTACAGTGAACGATAATGCTGGATGCGCGTCACGCGCAGGCCCGGCATGCCCGAACGGTCGATCGCGCGCTGCCAGCCGGCGAATTCCTCGACGGTCAGGCTGTAGCGATCGCATACCTCGTCGACCGAGAGCAGCCCGCCATTCACGGCGGCCACGACCTCGGCCTTGCGGCGCACCACCCACCGCGTCGTCTCCGGCGGCGGCAGCGTATCCAATGTCAACGGTTCGCCGAGGGGACCGATGACTTTGGCCGGGCGAATCTTCTGGTTTTCGATCATTCTTAACCTCGATCGGGGCGGGGGGCCCCCTCTCACTACTAAAGTCTCTAGGCTCGCGGACTTGAACACCGGCTAAAGCGGCTCGGTAAACGGCGGGTTCATTCCTTCTTGTTCTCGCGTTAGCATTTCGGCCACCGCGAGATTGAACGCGCCATGTTCGGGCGCGAACCAGCTGCGATGGCTGAACGCCGGCACCAGGTGCGCATGCCGCAAAGCGGTCGGGCTCGCGGCCTGGCGCGAGGCGATGCCGACCATCAATACCGCCAGATCTGGCGGCAGGACGGTGACGCTGGCGTCCGCCTCGAAACGGGAAAAACTCAGATCCATAGCGCCCTTTCCGGCGTCAGAGACTCGATCGAGCCCGGTTTAGGGAAAGGGTCTGAAGTTCCGGTAAAGCCGTTCGCAATAGCTTGGAAAGGATGGGGGAAAGGCCGGCGCTTTGCATCGCGGGCCCTTGGGGCCTATCTGGCGCGCATGATGACCGAGGGTGATTTCCAGCTGGGACCAGAGCTGCGCGGCCGGCGAATCGTCGTCGCGATGTCGGGCGGCGTGGACAGTTCGGTGGTGGCGGCGCTCGCCGCGCGGAGCGGCGCCGAGACGATCGGCGTGACGCTCCAGCTCTACGATCATGGCGAGGCGGTGGGCCGCGCCGGCAGCTGCTGCGCCGGCCGCGACATCCGCGACGCCCGTGCGGTATGCGACCGGCTGGGCATCGCGCACTATGTGGTCGATCATGAATCGAGCTTCCGCGAGCAGGTGATCGACGGGTTCGCCGACGAATATCTGCGGGGGCGGACGCCGATCCCGTGCGTCCGCTGCAACATGGGGCCGAAATTCACCGACCTGTTCGGGGTCGCGCGCGATCTCGGCGCGGATTGCCTCGCGACCGGCCATTATGTCCGCCGCGTCGAGGGCGCGGGCGGAGCGGAGCTGCACCGCGCGGTCGATCCGGCGCGCGACCAGAGCTATTTCCTGTTCGCGACGACGCAGGACCAGCTCGACTATCTGCGCTTCCCGCTGGGCGGCCTGCCCAAGGCGCGGGTGCGCGCGCTGGCGGCCGAGCTCGGGCTGGGCGTGGCGGCGAAGCCCGACAGCCAGGACATCTGCTTCGTGCCCGACGGCGACTATGCCTCGCTCGTAAGGAAGCTGCGGCCGGAAGCCGATACGAGCGGCGATATCGTCGACGAGGGTGGGCGCACGCTCGGCCGGCACCGCGGGCTGATCCACTTCACCGTGGGGCAGCGGCGCGGGCTGGAGATCGGCGGGACGCCCGAGCCGCTTTACGTCGTGCGGCTGGAGCCGGAGAGCCGGCGCGTGGTGGTCGGGCCGAAGGCGGCGCTCGCGGTAGAGGCAGCGCGGCTGTCCGGGATCAACTGGATCGGCGGCAATCACCAGGGGCCGCTGACCGCCAAGGTGCGCTCGCTGGCGAAGCCCGTGCCGGCACGGCTGGCGGGCGACCGGGTGGTGTTCGACATGCCCGAATATGGCGTCGCGCCGGGTCAGGCGGCGGTGCTCTATGCCGGCGAGCGGGTGCTGGGCGGCGGCTGGATCGAGGAAACCGAGCGGGCCGTGGTGCGTGAGGCGGCCTGAAATCCTTCTCCCCCTGTGGGAGAAGGTGGCCCGAAGGGCCGGATGAGGGGGAGTGAGGTTCGGAACACGAGCGAGTGTCCCCCTCACCCTTCCCATCGCTTCGCGATGGGCCCCTTCCCTCTCCCACAGGGGAGGGGGTATAGTGATAGCGGGTGGAATTGCATTTGTGACCACAGGGCGGATTTGCGGGCGGTGCTAAGGGCTGGCCAAGCTACAGGATGATCTTTACCGTTTTCCCGAACCGACCTACCAAGGAAATCTTGTAGATATCTCCGAAATCCATTTCCTGTGGCTCTCTTATTTTTTGTAGCGCCTCCACGACTTCCGCCGAATTCGCCGTCAAACAGGTGACCGGAGCGCTTATTGCCAGAGGGAAATCGTGCCATACGCCCAAATCTAGGATTATCCCGGTCCCTGGTGAAAAGCTGAAGCAAACCACCTCATCCAGGCGCGGCAGAGCTGGCGTATCATTGGTTGGCGGACTTAGCACCATGAGGAAGGGCGATTGCCCGATACCAACAAAGAGTTGGGTTAGGTGCGAATGCCTCTCCAGCCATTTCACCTCATAGACATCCGGATGAATTCTGACCGTCCTGAGCACCACTCTATCCCGGTACTGGAATTTGAAATTATCTCCCTCTTCAACTGAATGCTTGTAGAACGGGATATTGATCTCCCCCTGCTTGATTTCTTCCCCGATGAATATGCCATATCCGCGGGTCGTTTCTGGATTCGCTGGAATTGGTCTCAGCTCAATCGCATTCATTGCGCAACCTCAATCTAGCAAGCGCATTACGTATAGCTATATCATCGCGATCATCGCGCCGGTTCAGGGGTGGTGCAGCCTCCGCCATCAGTACCTTCGCAGAACTCGTGTACCTCTTCCGCGCTCGCGCATCTAGTGCCCTTGCGATAGTGGCTTGCGGGCTATTCCGCGAGCGAGCCGGGTTTTTACCGCGCCCACTTTTTGTGGTTGACGCACAGTGCGCTCTGGACATACGCACCTACGATAGCCCCTCCCCAATTCCACACATCCCAGTGAGTGCGCGACAATTGCAATATATTAGCTCTTACAAACAGCGCGCCGAGGTAGCACGGCTTATCGCCTCGTCCTCACACCTGGGTTTCATGAAGGGTGAGCCCTTCACGTTTACCTCCGGCTGGAAAAGCCCGGTCTACGTCAATATGCGAGCGCTGTTGGGACGCCCGGTATGGCGCGATCCCCTGTTGCGACATGCGTGCGTCTGTCTAACCGAACAAATGGCCATCCCCGAGGACGTCGTGTTCGTCGGGGGCGAAACCGCTGGCATCCCTTACGCCGCTATGCTCGCAGTTATGCTTGACCGGGAATTCGCATATGTCCGAAAAAACCGGAAGGGATTTGGCCAGAACAGGTTGGTCGAGGGTGCGGATATCGCAGGAAAACAGGTTATCTTGATCGAAGACCTGACCACCGACGGTAAATCCAAG
>JANOGS010000040.1:0-17321 GCA_031414115.1 Novosphingobium sp.
GTAGGGGTAGAAGTGCCCGTGTACCCCGCGATCCGCGCCCTTGCGCCCGCCGTCGAGCGGATAGCCGCCGACCTTGAGGCAGAACCAGTTCTGGAAATCGTGCGGCTTCTCGGCGGCGAGGCGCAGCGCCGAATCCTTGTCCTTGGGGACCCCGATCACCTCGAAGGCCAGCGGGATTTTCTGGTCGCCTGCCTCGGTATCGTAGCCCTCGTGCATCCGCTTCTCGATCAGCCCGATGGCGAGGTGGGTGATGTCGATTCCGATCCACTGCCGCCCGAGTTTTTCGGCGGCATCGACTGCGGTGCCGCAGCCGCAGAACGGATCAAGCACCACGTCGCCAGGGTTCGACGAAGCGGCGATGATCCGTTCGAGCAAGGCGCGGGGCTTTTGCGTGGGGTAGCCGAGGCGTTCCTGGGCTTGGGAGTTGATTGGGGAGATGTCGGTGATAACATCCTGAAGCACCATTCCGCTGCTGATCAGGCGCTTAAATCGCGGGAAGCCAGGCGTTCCATCCTTGCGCGAGCGTGGCCAATGAATCAGCCCCGCCTTGTCGAGCAGGTCTAGCTTCGCGTGTGTCGAAAGTTTCGCCGATTCGGGATCTCCAGTAATGGACAGGACCGCCTTGTTACTGACTTTCCAATGCGCGCCCTTGGCACCGGGATCATTCCCACGCCAAGGCTGGCCTGATTCGCCATTACGCTTTCCAGGGCCTGTCAGATTGTCATCTGACCAAATCCGTCCGAGCGAGTCAGTGTTTTTGTAGCGCGCAGCATATTCGTCCGACAGTTCGATCGTATGTTCCGTCCAAACGAAGGTGGAATCCTTGGAATAGAACAGAATGATGTCGTGCACGTCGCCCCAACGTCGCGCCGCCGAATGCGCAGTCGTCCGTTTCCAGACGATCTCGTTCCGAAAATTCTCCGCCCCGAACACTGCATCGAGCACCAGCTTGAGGTAGTGGCTCGCGGTCGGATCGCAGTGGAGGTAGAGACTGCCGGTGTCTTTCAGCACCCGGTGCAGCTCAAGCAAGCGCACCGCCATCATCGCCAGGTAGGCCATCAGCGCGTTGTCACCCAGCGCGGTGCGGATCGCGGCCATCAGCGTGTGGAGCTTGTGGTTGCCGCTGGCGCGGATATCGGCAAGCGCGTCCTCTGCCGCCGGGCCCCATTGCCAGGTATCGTCGAACGCCTCGATGCTGGCATCGGTGCCGCCGCCGCTGGGCGCGCGGAACAGCACGTTGTAGCTGGCATTGGAGTTGAACGGCGGATCGAGATAGATCAGATCGACGCTGGAATCGCCCAGATGCTCGCGCAGCACTTCAAGGTTGTCGCCATAGTAGAGCCGGTTGGTCATGGCTGCGGTGTGGCATGGGGCGAGGTTGTGCGGCAAGGCCTTCAGCGAATTCCTCCCCGGTACGGCGGAGAAATTGCCAGCCTCCTCACCCCAACCGCGTCACCCAGCCGTGGGTGTCCGCTTCCTCGCCGCGCTGGATCGCGACCAGCCGGGCCTTGAGCTTGCCGGTGAGCTGGCCGGGACCGCCCGAGCCGATGGTAAACTCGCCGTCGCGGCCGCTGACCGTGCCTACAGGTGTGACCACCGCCGCGGTGCCGCAGGCGAAAGCTTCAATCAACTGGCCGGATTCGGCATCCTTGCGCCACTGCTCGAGGCTGTAGGGTTCCTCGCGGACCTCCAGGCCCTCCTCGCGCGCCAGCGTCAGCAGGCTGTCGCGGGTGATACCGGGCAGGATCGTGCCGGTCAGCGGCGGAGTGATCAGGCTGCCATCAGCGAACGCGAAGAACAGGTTCATGCCGCCCAGCTCCTCGATCCACTTGTGCTCCGCAGCGTCGAGGAACAGCACCTGGTCGTGGCCCTTGGCGAAGGCCTCGGCGGTCGGCACCAGGCTGGCGGCGTAGTTGCCGCCGCACTTGGCCGCGCCGGTGCCGCCCGGCGCGGCGCGGGTGTAGTCCGAGACCCACAGCGACACCGCCGGCGCGCCCGACTTGAAATAGTTGCCGGCCGGACTGGCGATCACCACGAACTTGTAGGCCTTGGCGGGTCGCACCCCCAGGAAGGCTTCGGTCGCGATCATGAACGGGCGCAGATACAGCGAGGCGCCCTCTCCATCGGGGATCCAGCCGCGGTCGGCCAGCACCAGCTCGCGGATCGAGCCGAGGAACAGCGATTCGGGCAGTTCGGGCATCGCCATCCGCTGCGCCGAGGCGTTGAACCGCGCGGCGTTGGCCTCGGGCCGGAACAGGGTGATCCCGCCGTCGCTGCTGCGATAGGCCTTGAGGCCTTCGAAGATCTCCTGGGCATAGTGCAGCACCGCTGCCGCGGGATCGAGGCTGAGCGGGCCGCGCGGGCCGAGCGTGGCATTGTGCCAGCCCGCATCCTCGGACCAGTCGATCGTCACCATGTGATCGCTGAAAGCGGTGCCGAACCCGGGATTGGCCAGGACGGCTTCGCGCTCAGCCGCAGCCACCGGAGCGGGGTGGGGCAGATGGGTGAACCGGGTCTGGGCTTCGGCGAGAGTCGCCATGTCGATCGAATCCTTCGCTGCGAATGCGCGGCTTTTTGAACGAAAATTACGTTATACGCAAGTACAATGAAATAAATGGCAAGAGACTTATTTCACTTACTTCATAGGCGCAATTGCCGTCGCGGCCAAGCGCCACATATGAGAAGGGCGGCCCCGGTAACCCGAGAACCGCCCTTCGCATGGTCAGCGGCCGGAAGCGCCGCTCACGTAGCCTCTATCGCGTGTCTGCTCAGCGATAATGCCTCGTGCTGCGGATTACCGACCTCCCTGCTGAACCATGAGACATCGGTCACCTCCTTTCGCGCTGTTGAGCCATTTCGCTACCCTTGCGGGGTAGCTGGACCAGCGGCGAGGATCGCAACCGGCCTAGTGCTATGTGTGAATCATTCTGCGCTGCACAACAAGTCTTGCATTGTTTTTTTTTGGCGTCAGAATCCACAGCTTCGGGCTCGCGATCCCGGTTCTCCACAGACTAGCGGCAATCCTCCACCACCCGGCTGAGTTCGGCCCAGGCCGGCAGGTACAGCGGCGGCTGTCCGGCGGCCTCGAGCGCGAAGCGGCCGCGCGAGAAGGCAATGGCATCGAGGATCGGATCGACAGGACGCAGTTCCACGGTCAACCAGCCCGGAGCGCTGAGCAATGGTTCGCTGAGCAGCGGCCGGGTGCCGTTGGTGGTAGTCACCGCGATCGGCTGATGCGCCTCGCCGCCCGGCCCGGAGCGGCTGAGCAGCACCTGGGCACCGGCGCGATTGCAGGCTAGACTGGCGACAACGTTGCCGCCGGGCGTCACGAAACTGGCGGTCGAGCGGCCGCTCGCGCTGCTCCAGCGCCATTCACCAGGGCTCTGCGCCGCGTCGCGCCAGTCGGCAGGCGGCTTGGGCAGGGGCGGCGGCAGCACCGCGACTGGGCGCGGGATCGGCGGCGGGGGAGCCGGGGCCGGGGCCGGCTTGGGCGGCGCGACGCAGGAGCTTAGCAACAGCGCAGCGGTTGCAGCAGTCAGGAGCGAATGAATTGCCTTCACCCGCCTCCTATGGAATGAGCCGCGGCCATGAGCAAGGTGCAGAAAACCCGCGTTGACCAATTGCTTGTCGCCCGCGGTCTGGCCGAAAGCCGGGCGCGGGCCCAGGCGCTGGTGCTTGCGGGGCTGGTTTTCTCAGGTCAAACCAAGCTGGCCAAGCCTGGTCAGGCGATCGCAGAGGACGCGCCGCTGGAAGTGCGCGGGCGCGACCACCCGTGGGTTTCGCGCGGCGGGATCAAGCTGGCCCACGCGCTGGAGCATTTCGCGCTTGATCCGGCGGGGGTGACCGCGATGGACATCGGCAGCTCGACCGGGGGGTTCACCGACGTGCTGCTGAGCAAAGGCGCGGTCCACGTTTTTGCGGTCGATTCGGGGACCAACCAGCTCGCCTGGAAGCTGCGCCAGGATCCGCGGGTGACCGTGCTTGAACAGACCAGCGCGCGGCTGCTGACCCCCACCTTGATCGACCGGGCGTGCCACTGGGTGGTTTGCGACGCCAGTTTCATTTCGCTTGCCAAGGTATTGGAAGTACCGCTGAAACTGGCCGCTAGCCCGTGCCAGTTGGTGGCCCTGATCAAGCCCCAGTTCGAGGTTGGCAAGGGCGAGGTTGGCAAGGGCGGGGTGGTGCGCGATCCCGCGCTGCACGCCCGGGTCTGCGCCGAAGTGCGCGGCTGGCTGGAGGAACAGGGCTGGCAAGTGCAGGGAATCGCCCAAAGCCCGATCACCGGACCGGAAGGAAACGTGGAGTTTCTCATTGCGGCACAACGGCACTAGCAGCCACGCCATTGCCACGTGCCGGTTGGCTCGCCAATATCGTTAACGCGACCCACTCCCGAATCGAGGCCATTCCCCGCATGACCGAGCTAGCTTCGCCAGGCCAACTGCGCGCCGCGCTGTTGCGCTGGACCCTGTTTCTCTCGCCGCTGCTGCTGATGCTGGGGTTCTTTTCGGGCGCTGCCGCCGGCAGCGGTGAGGGCAATGTCTGGTTTTTTGGCCTGGTCAAGCCAGCGATCTACCCGCCGCCAGCAGCCTTCGGAATTGTCTGGTCGATCCTCTACCTGCTGATGGGGCTGGCGCTGGCGACAGTGGTAACCGCGCGCGGTGCTTCCGGACGGGGCCTGGCGATTGGCCTGTTCGTGGTCCAGTTCGTGCTCAATCTCGCCTGGTCGCCGGTGTTTTTCGGGATGCAGAACATCGCGGGCGGACTGATCCTGCTGCTGGCGATTGACGCGGCGGTGGTGCTCACGCTGTGGGCGTTTTACCGGGTTCGCCCGCTCGCCGCCGGGCTGCTGCTGCCCTACCTCGCCTGGGTGCTGTTTGCGACCTTGCTCAACTGGCATTTCCTGCAAGCCAATCCCGGGGCTTGAAGCCTCCCACAAAAGGCCCCATCTCTCCCCCATGCAAACCGAAAACCCGATCTTCGCCGATATCGCCAAGCTGCTCAACAGCGCTGCGGGCACCATGGCCGGAATGGGCCGCGAAGCCCGCGAATCCGCGCGCGAGCGAATGAAAGAGGCCATGGGCGGGCTCGACTTCGTCTCCCGGGAGGAATTCGACGCGGTCAAAGATATGGCCGCCAAGGCGCGGGAAGAGAACGAGAAACTGGCTGAGCGCGTGACTGCGCTTGAGGCAGCGCTGAAGGCCAAGGCGAAGAAGTAGGGTTCACGCAGCGAGCGCAGAGGAAAGAAGAGACGCGGAGGTGTTGCGGTTGCGGCGAAGCAGCACGTCATGACCAGCGCCCGCCTTGCCTCGACACCAGATCAATGCTTGCGCCTGCGGCGCAACACTACCTCTCTGCGTCTCTCCTTTCCTCTGCGTTCTCTGCGTGAACCAATTCTACCTCGTGGTTGAATCACCGAACCTTTCCCGCCACACCCCCGTCATGCAGATCCGCGCCGCCGCTATTGTCTGTGCCAGCCGCCCGCATGGCGAGACCGCAGCGATCGTGCGGCTGCTGACCGAGAGCCACGGCCTGGTCGCGGGCTATGTCGCGGGCGGGCGGGGGCGGCAGTTGCGGCCGGTGCTGATCCCGGGCAATCTGGTCGAGACCGAGCTCAGAAGCCGCGCCGAGGGGCAACTGCCGTTCGCCCGGCTCGAGCTGGTCGAAAGCCGCGGACCGTGGCTGGGCGAGCCGCTGGCCGCAGCGGGGATCGGCTGGGCGACTTCGCTGGCGGCGGCAACGCTGCCCGAGCGCCACGCCTACCCCGCGCTCTACTCGGCCCTGTCGGGGCTGCTCGATGCGGTCTGCAATGCCCCGTCGGCGCGCGGCTGGCTGTCCGGCATGATCGGCTACGAGGCGCTGCTGTTGCGCGAGCTGGGCTATGGCGGCGATTCCTTGCGCGCCGCCGGCGAGGACTGGGAGGCGCAGCTCGCCACCTTCGACCGGCTGGGCGTGCACCTCGCGCGCTATCCGCTTGCGGAGCGGCATGGCGATGTTATGGGAGCGCGCGCGGTGCTGCGAGCGCGGCTGGCGCGGATCGGGTGAGGGCGGGACATCCCATGAAGATTGCAGTGTTCGCCGGCGACGGCATCGGCCCCGAAGTGACCGCCGAAGCGGTGCGGGTGCTGCGCGCGCTGGGTCTGCCAGGGCTGGAGCTGATCGAAGGCGATGTCGGCGGCGCGGCTTACAAGCGGCATGGCCATCCCCTTCCGCCCGCAACGCTCGATATCGCCCGCAGCTGCGAGGCGATCCTGTTCGGCGCGGTCGGCGATCCGGACTGTGACACCCTCGAGCGGCGCTTGCGGCCCGAACAGGCAATCCTGGGTTTGCGCAAGGAGCTTGGGCTGTTCGCCAACCTGCGCCCGGCCAAGGTTTTCAAAGGCCTGGAAGATACTTCTGCGCTGCGACCTGAAGTGGCCGGAGCAATCGACCTGCTGATCGTCCGCGAGCTCAACGGCGATGTCTACTTCGGCGAAAAGGGCATCCGCACCTTGCCTGACGGGCGCCGCCAGGGCTGGGACATGATGTCATATGCCGAGGACGAGGTCCGCCGCATCGCCCATGTCGGCTTCCGCGCCGCCAAGGGCCGGGGCGGCAAGCTTTGCTCGGTCGACAAGGCCAATGTGCTCGAAACCTCGCAGCTGTGGCGCGACGTCATGATCGAGGTTGCGGCGGAGTACCCTGAAGTCGAACTTTCCCACATGTATGTCGACAATGCGGCGATGCAGCTGGTCCGTTCGCCCGGCCAGTTCGACACCATCGTCACCGGCAACCTGTTCGGCGATATCCTCTCCGATCAGGCCAGCATGTGCGTCGGCTCGATCGGGTTGCTCGCCTCGGCCAGTCTCGCTGACGGGACCATGGGGCTTTACGAGCCGATCCACGGCAGCGCCCCGGATATCGCCGGCAAAGGCCTCGCCAACCCGATGGCGACGGTGCTTTCGGCGGCAATGATGCTGCGCCATTCGTTCGCGCTTGAGGCCGAGGCAATGCGGATCGAAGCGGCGGTGGCCACGGCGCTGGCCGACGGCGTGCGCGGCGGCGATCTGGGCGGCAGTCACGGCACGGTTGCAATTGGCGACGCGATCCTTGAAAGACTCTAACTTATGACTCTCCGCCTTGGCGTCGTCCTTCCCACCTACAACGAGCGCGGCAACCTGCGCCTGCTGGTCGAGCGGCTCGATGCGGCGCTGACCGGGATCGCCTGGGAAGCGATCTTTGTCGACGACAACAGCCCCGATGGCACAGCTGACGAGGCCCGCGCGATCGCCCGCGACGATAACCGGGTGCGGGTGCTGCAACGGATCGGGCGGCGCGGGCTGTCCTCAGCCGCGATCGAAGGGATGTGCGCCACTGCCGCTCCGGTGGTTGCGGTGATGGACGCCGATCACCAGCACGATCCGGCGCTGCTTCCCGGAATGCTCGCCGCGGTTGAAAGCGGGGAGTTCGACCTTGCCTATGCCAGCCGCTTTGCCGAGGGCGCCAGCACCGAGGCCTGGGGCCGGCCCGACCGGGTCAAGGCTTCGTCCTTCGCCAACCGCATCGCCAACAAGGTCACAGGGGTGGAGCTGACCGACCCGATGAGCGGCTACTTCATGCTCCGTGCCGACGCGCTACGCGGCGATGCGCACCGTCTCTCCGGGGTCGGCTTCAAGATCCTGCTCGATATCCTCGCCACGGTCGACCGGCCGCTGCGGATCAAGGAAGTGCCGCTCAACTTCGCCGCGCGCGCCGAAGGGGAAAGCAAGCTCGACCGGACCGTGGTGTTTGAATTCCTGGTCGGGCTCTATGACAAGTGGCTCGGCCGGATCATTCCTACCCGCTTCGCGCTGTTCGGCACGATCGGGGCGATGGGCGTGGTGGTCCACATGGCGGTGCTGGCAACGGTGCTGAACCTGTTCGGCGCCGAATTCCTGGTCAGCCACTATCCCAAGGAAGAAGCCTTCATTTTCGGCCAGTCGACCGCTGCGGTGGTGGCGATGACGTTCAACTTCATCCTCAACAACGAGCTGACCTATGCCGACAAGCGGCTGCGCGGGGCGATGCCGATCCTGATCGGCTGGGCCCGCTTTGCGCTGACCTGCGCGTTCGGCCTGCTTACCAACATTGGCGCAGCGACCGCGCTGGTGCGGTTGGGGATCCATCCCTTTGCTGCGGCGCTGGTTGGGGTGGTGCTGGGTTCGGTATGGAACTTTGCGCTGTCGAGCCGGTTCGTCTGGGGGAAGTATTGAGGTAGGGTCTATTTACCTCCAGCTATCCAGCCACATCCACCAGGCGAAGCTCTGCGGGCCGCCGCTCAGTTTGGCGGCCGAGAGGATCGGATAGAAGTGGGCGAACATTCCCGCGCTGAGCGCCAGCGCCGCCGGGGCAAGCCAGCGGATGCGGCCGGTCTGCCGCCACAGTTCGTCCAGCGCCAGCGCCAGGCAGGCCATCAGAAAGGCGCTGGGCAGCAGGTAGTGGTAATAGAACTGGATCGGTTTGCTTGACAGCGCCCAAAGCCCGAGGCTGACCAGGTAGAGCGCCGCAAAGGTCAGGGCATCATGCCGCCGCCGCCTTAGTCCCGCCCACAGCGCCCAGCCCAGGGCCGGCAGTCCGGCCAGCATGGTGAAGGGATTGCCGATCAGCAGGATTCCGCGCTGTGCGCCATCGACCTGCTCATAAAGGAACCAGATCGCCCGCCAGTTGCCGACCCATTCGTACCATTCCGAGCGATAGGGATGGACCCGGATGACGCTGTCCTGCAGCTGCAGCATGTATTGGTGCCAGGCGATCGGGGCCCAGGGATCGATTGGCTGGTCGTGCCAGCGGAAGCCCGGCCAGAAGCTGGCCCAATAGACGCACAGGGGCAACAGACCGAGCCACAGGGCGGCTTCGGCAAGGCTGATCCCGGGCACTGCACCACGTTCCCGCGCCCACAGGAAGCGCCCGCCAGCGTCGCGCAGCTTGAGCGCCAGGAACAGCAGCCCCGGCAGCGGCAGCACCGCCGCGATCGACCACTTGGCGCCCAGCGCCAGGCCAAGGCTTATCCCGGCCAGCACCAAGCGCCTGCGGCCGAACCGGGGCTCGCGCACCGCGCTCGCGAACAGCCACAGCCCGGTCATGCCCAGCGCCGCCATGATCATGTCGAGCATGCCGATCCGGCTGAGCGCGAACCACAGGAAATTGGTTGCCAGCAGGGCTGTTGCGACCAGCGTTGCCCGGCGGCGGCCGCTGACGAACCAGACCAGCCGGGCGAAAGCATAGAGCCCCAGGGTTCCGGTCAGGGCCGAAGGAATCCGCCAGCTCAGCGGGGTGTCACCAAACAGCAGAATCGCACCGGCGATAACCTGCTTGGCGAACAGCGGGTGCTCCGGGTTGGTGCGCAGCCCTTCGAGCAGTTTTCGCGCCGCAGGGACATAGTGGGTCTCATCGAAATAGACCTGCGAAGGGATCGCCAGCCGCCACCAGACCAGCGCCAGAAACGCCGCCGCCAGCGCCGCGCAAAGCCCGCGCGGATCCTTCTCGGTAGTGAAACGACCCTCCATCAAGCCGGGATTATCCGGCGGAGCAGAGGAGCGCAACGCCCTTGCGCGCGCGCGGCGGCGCACTTACAGCCCGGCTCACCATGAAACGCACCACCGGACAGGACCGCACGGTCACAGCCAAATGGCGCCCCGCGACCCGGGCGGTGCGTGGCGGCACCTGGCGCAGCGAGCAGGGCGAGACCAGCGAGGCCCTGTTTCTCAATTCGGGCTATTCCTACGACGATGCCGAAACCGTTGCCGCGCGGTTCCAGGGCGAGGCGGCGGGGATGGTCTATTCGCGCTTCCAGAACCCGACCGTGGCGATGCTGGAAGAGCGGATTGCGCTGATGGAAGGTTCTGAGGCGTGCCGGGTTCAGGCCAGCGGCATGGCGGCGATGACTTCGGCACTGCTGTGCCAGCTTTCGGCCGGCGATCACATAGTCTCGGGCCGGGCCGCCTTCGGCTCGTGCCGCTGGATCGTCGACAACCTGTTCCCGCGCTTCGGGATCGAGAAGACGATTATCGACGCGCGCGACAATGCGGCCTGGGAAGCCGCGATCCGGCCCAACACCAAGGTGTTCTTCTTCGAAACCCCGGCCAATCCGACGATGGACGTGGTCGATCTCGAATTTGTCTGCGGGCTGGCGAAATCGCATGGGATCGTCAGCGTGGTCGACAATGCCTTCGCCACCGCAGCGCTACAGCGCCCGCTCGAATTCGGCGCCGACGTGGTCGCCTATTCGGCAACCAAGCTGATGGAAGGGCAGGGCCGGGTGATGCTCGGCGCGGTCTGCGGCACTGCCGAGTTCATCAACGACGTGCTGATGCCGTTCCAGCGCAACACCGGTCCGATCGCCGCGCCGTTCAACGCCTGGGTGGTGATGAAAGGCCTCGAAACGCTCGAGCTGCGCGCCCGCAAGCAGAGCGAGAATGCGATGCAGGTCGCCCGGTTCCTCGAAGGGCGCGGGGTGCGGATGCTCCACCCCGGGCTGCCCAGCCACCCCCAGCACAACCTGGCGGCGAAGCAGATGGACGCGTTCGGCAACATCTTCAGCTTCGTGCTGCAGGATCGCGCCCAGGCCTTCACACTGCTCAACGCGCTCGAACTGATCGACATTTCGAACAACATCGGCGATTCGAAAAGCTTGGCCTGCCACCCGGCCAGCACCACCCACAACAACATGGGCCCCGAAGGCCGCGCCGAGGCGGGAGTGGAAGAGGGGATGATCCGGCTCAATGTCGGGCTGGAAGATCCTGAGGACCTGATCGAGGATCTCGATCAGGCGCTCACGGCGGCGGGTTTGTAGCGGGTTTTTCACGGCGATGGTTTCGCTTGGTCGCTTCGAAACACCACGTAGCGCGAGGCTTCAAAGGGGTAAGCGATGGACGCCGTTCCAAAGCAAGTTCGGGATAAAATGAGCTTCTCAGCGCTCCTTCCGTCAGATCGCAACTATCACCTGCTGTTCGTGGCGTTGTGCTGGTTTGGGGTGCTGGCTGGCTTCGCCCCGACCGTCGCTGCCAGAATCCTAGGGTAGGCCGATTATCCCGCTCCGCTGATCCTGCAGATTCACGTCTTTTCGTTCGTCGGCTGGCTTGTGCTGCTGAGCCTGCAGGTGGTGCTGGTGCGCACTGCGCGCCAGATGGTGCACCGCCGCCTTGGGCTAATCGCGTTCGTGTTGATCCCGGTCATGGTCCTGAGCGGGTTTTTTGCCGAGGTTCATGCCCAGCGTTATCGCCTGGATCATCCGCCCAACGGCCTCGCGTTCTTCATCATTCCGATCTGGAATGTCGCCGCGTTCGGTATTCTCGCAAGCGCGGCGGTGTGGCTGCGGTCCAATTCACCCGCGCACAAGCGGCTGATCGTATTGGCTACTGCGGTGATATCCGGGGTTGGCTACGACCGCTGGTGGGGCGAAGCGCTGGCGGAGTGGTTTGGCGACAGTCCGCTCGGTCTGCTTGCGGCGACCTTTGCGGGCGCCAACGCTTTGGTGCTGCTCGCCCTGGGTCACGACCTGCGGACCCGCGGTGCGATTCGCCCGGTCAATATTTGGGGGGCGCTGTTCATCCTCGCGGGTGAAGTGATGACGACGATTGTCTATCACACCCCAGGATGGTTGCCGGTGGCGCGGCGGATCGTCGCGAGTTGAAGCGGGCCGTGCACCTTCCCATTGCAGCCGTCGCCGCCAATCGCTAGCTTGGTCTGCATGAAGGAACTGTTCCAGCATGCCGCCATGACCGATGGCGTCACCGTGCGCGTCGCGGTGAACTTCCTGCCCGAGCAATCGCGGATCGAGGCGAGCAAGTGGTTCTGGGTCTATCATATCCGGCTTGAGAACGACGGGCCGCAGGCGGTGCAACTGCTCACCCGGCACTGGCGGATCACCGACGGGCGCGGCATGGTCAACCATGTCGAGGGTGAGGGCGTGGTTGGCGAACAGCCGGTGCTGCTGCCGGGGCAGAGCCATGACTATGTCTCAGGCTGCCCGCTCACCACCCCGCACGGCTCGATGGAAGGCCACTACACCTTCCGCCGCGAGGACGGCCTGCTGTTCGAAGCCGCGATCCCCTATTTCCCGCTGGCCGCGCCTGCGACGGCGGGCTAAGCGCGCGCTTCCATGAAGCGCACCCATCTGCCCCTCAATGCCCTGCGCGTGTTCGATGCGGCGGCGCGGCACCTCTCGTTCACCCGCGCCGCGGACGAGCTGGCGGTGACGCCGGCGGCGGTCGGCCAGCAGATCCGCGCGCTTGAGGACGTGCTGGGCGTGGTGCTGTTCCGCCGCACTCCCAAGGGGCTCGAGCTGACCGACGAGGCCGGGGCGGGGCTTGAGGCGCTGCGCACCGGGTTCATCCACTTCGAGGATGCGGTCCAGGCAATGCAGGCCGGGCAGGCCAGCAACGTCTACACCCTGGCGAGCCCGCGCGATTTCTTCGCCGCCTGGCTCGCCCCGCGGCTCGCCGCCTTCTGCCAGGCCAATCCCGACGTGCGCTTCAACCTGGTCAACGACGAGAGCGCCGATTTCACCGAAGCCAACCTCGATCTCGCGGTGCGCTGGGCTGACGGTCCGGGTGAGTTGGAAGGCGTCGCGCTGGGCAGCGCCGAGCGGGTGATCGCCGGCGAGGGCACCTGGATCGGCTGGCCCGGCGATCCCAACCCGGGCGGAGAGAACTCGGGCGAACCCTCGCTGATGGTCGGCGATGCCGGCCAGGCACTGGCCGCCGCCGTCGCCGGAATGGGCAGGGCCCGCGTCCCCGCGCAACTGGCGCAGACCTGGGCGGGCGAGGGGCGCGGCGTAGCGCTGGCGCCGCCCGAACCCTGCCAGCGCGCCTACTGGCTGGTCGCGCCGCTGCCGCAATGGCGGCAGAAGAAGGTCAAGGCGCTGGTGGCGTTTCTGGCGGGGTGAGTGGGGGATTGGTTGGGGGGTGCTGACAGTCTGGTTTTTCCCGTGAAATCTGCCAAAGCTGTCATAGACGCGGGGAACAGCATGGAACTTGACAGAAAAGCAGTTCGAATCTTGACTGAAACATACTGGTCAAGTGCGGGCTGGAAACGGAACCCTGAAACTCCCGCAGAGGACTTTGCCTACGCCAAGAGTCACGGCGTTATGTTCGATCCAATCGCACTGTTGCATGATCAAGCGATTAAAGCTGCGATAGATGCTGTGAGCGCAGTCAGCAAGGATACCGTTGTCGCCGCGTTTCTTGCCAGCCTAAGCTCAAGGCGATTAGACCTCCGTTCCGCGTTAGGAACATACGCGGTAGGTCGTCATATGGAGCCGCACGATTTCAAAAACAACGGATCGATGCAGGCCTGCGCTTATTGCGGGGACTACGACTTACCTAGGCCAGTAGATCTAAATGTTCTAAACTTTGAACGAATGAAATGGGGCGGCACAAGGCACGATCACCCATCGTACATTGCGTTTGACTTGCAGACATTTGAAAATCTTCCGAACGCATTTCCTACAGACGAAGACGTTGATATACTCCGATTGATCCTTGATATTGCAGGATCAATGCCCGCAAAGGCTCGACCAAATAATCTCGATAAAGCGCTAGCCAAGGTTTTGCCATCCAACAGCGCGGAACGACGCGCACTTATCGCCATTCTGGGCTTTGCAGGTGTTCTTGTTGATCCAAGTCGCCCAAACTTTCGAACGCAGTTTGTACCGATTGAGCAAAGAGAGCGTACGCCTTGGCACACCGATGATTGGCCTTACCCGGCAATGTGGTGGACGGGTTCGCATGGCGTCAGTCAATCGGCGGTCAAAGAGTGGTTCGCTTTTCTTTAAGGCTGCCACCTCCAAGACGCCGACTGACGCGCAAATTTATGTCCGCTTTTATTGCTCGGACGCGCTTGTGTTTACGACCGACATCTCGTCGCAAGCAGTCCCCCACCTACCGCACCACCTCGCCGCCCTTCATCACCGCGCTGACCTGCTCGAGCACCGCCACATCCGCCAGCGGATCGCGGGCAACCGCGACCATATCCGCCCAGTGCCCTGGCGTCAGCGAGCCGACGTCCGCTTCCCACCCGAGCTGCGCCGCGGCGACGGTGGTGGCGGACTGGATCGCCTGCATCGGGGTCATCCCGTGCGCCACCATGACCTTGAACTGGCGGGCGTTGTCGCCGTGGGGGAAGACCCCGGCGTCGGTCCCGAACGACAGCTTGACCCCGACCTTGTGGGCGCGGGCGAAGCCGCTGCGCTGGGCGGCGGAGGTCATCTTGGTCTTGCGCATCACGCTTTCGGGCCAATTGTCGCGCTTGCCGATCTCGGAGATGAATTCGTCGTTGTAGATGTCCATCACCAGCCAGGCGCCGCGCGCCTTGGCGAGCTGGATCCCTTCCTCGTCGATCAGGCTGGCGTGCTCGATCGAGCGCACCCCCTGGCGGATTGCAGCCTTGACCCCGTCGGCGCCGTGGGCGTGGGCGGTGACCCATGACTTGCGCGCTTTCGCCACTCGCACCGCAGCGGCGATCATCTCTTCGGAGAGCTCCTGCTGGCCCGGTTCGGTCCCTTCGGTCAGCACCGCGCCGGTGGCGATCAGCTTGATCGAATCGGCGCCGCGCTGGAACAGCCCGTTGACCCGGGTCTCGACCTCTGCGGGGGTCGCCGCGACCCCCAGCTTCATGTCTTCGGGAATCCCGACGTCCAGCGCCATTCCGGTCACTTCGCCGCCGCCGCCGGGGATAGTGATATAGCCGCCGGTCGCGCTCATCCGCGGCCCCGGCACATCGCCGCGGTTGATCGCTTCGCGCAGCTCGATGTTGGCGAGGCCGCGGTAGGAGCCGACGTCGTGGACGCTGGTGAACCCGGCGCGCAGCGTGGTGCGGGCATTGCGCGCGCCGAGATAGGCGATCTTGGCCTGCGAATGGAGCAGCGGCTCGGCATAGTTGTTGGTCTGCTCGACGTCGGCGAGGTGGACGTGCATGTCGATCAGTCCCGGCAGCACCCAATATGCCGACCAGTCGATCACTTTCGTCCCTGCTGGCGGCGCGGCCCAAGGCGTAACCGCAGCGACGCGGCCATCGTCGATCCGGATCAGCCGGTCGCTCAGGACCTGGCCATTGGCGGGTTCGATCAGGTGCCCGGCGCGGACATAGACAGTCTCAGCCCAGGCCGGGGCGGCGAGGAACATGGCGAGGGCGGCGAGCAGCAAGCGACGCATGGACGAATCCCCTGATTGTTGACGCGAGAGTGCCGCGCGGCAGACGCTTTGGCCAGAGCCATGTCGGACAGCGGGATTTTAATCGGTCGGTTAAGATAGCCGTTGACCACCCCCCGGCGCGCGGGCATCTGCGCTGGATGCAACCACGCACGATCCGCATTCCCGTCGCCGAGGGCGTCTCGATCGCCGCCGATGTCGCCGGGCGCGAAGGCGCGCCTTGCGTGATCCTGGGCCACGGCGGCGGCCAGACCCGGCATTCGTGGGACAAGTGCGAAGAGCAGCTGGCCGATGCCGGCTATCTCGCGATCAACTATGACCTGCGCGGCCACGGTGAAAGCGACTGGTCGCCCGATGGCGATTACAGCATGGAAACCCGGGCCGACGATCTGGCCTTGGTGGCCGCGTGCGGATCACGGCCCTTCGCGCTGGTCGGGGCTTCGCTGGGCGGGATGACCGCGATGGTCGCGGCCTCGCGCGGGCTTGATCCGGCGGCGCTGGTGCTGGTCGATATCGTCCCCAAGATGAGCCCCAAGGGCGTCGCCAAGATCGGCGCTTTCATGACCGCGCATACCGGCGGCTTTGCCAGTCTGGATGAGGCGGCCGATGCGATTTCGGCCTACTATCCCGATCGCCCCCGGCCCAAGGACACCTCGGGCCTGCACAAGAACCTGCGGCTGGGCGAGGACGGGCGCTATCGCTGGCACTGGGACCCGCGCTGGCTGCAATCTCCGCGCGGCGATCCGCGCTACCTGCTCGATCTGATGGATGCCGCCGACTGGACCGACCGGGTGCCGACCCTGCTGGTGCGCGGGATGAAGAGCGACATGGTCGACGATGACGGCGTGGCCGATCTGCGCCGCCGCATTCCGGCGCTGGAAGTGGCGGATATCGGCGGCGCTGGGCACATGGTAGCGGGGGATCGCAATGACGAATTCAACGCCGCGGTGATTGCGTTCCTGGCGCGGGTGATGCCGCCCGCCTAAGCGATTTCCCCGCTCGACAGCGCGCGGGAAATCCGTAACCATTCCCTGCAAATAATAGGCACCTTTCTGGGGGATGCGATGCGGCTGTCTGTTCTTGCCCTGATTCTGGCCGGAGTGCCAAGCCTGGTCCTGGCCGCGCCTGATATCGCGGTGCCAGGCCGCGCCGTCGACCATGCCGAGGCTCTGCTGGTCGCCCCGCTCGTCCGCCCGAAGATCGCGGCGCCGCCGGCCTGGGTCGAAACCCCGGCGCTGCCCAAGCCGCCGCGCGATGCCGAAGGCGCCGCCACGCTCGACCTGCTCGGCGACGTCCAGGTCAGGTTCGGCAAGGACTTTGACACCTTTTACTATGGCCAGGCGTGGAAGATCGGCACTGCCCACGGGCTCGACGGCGCCTCCTTGCAGGTCGATTGGGACCCGGCGCTGGAAGTGCTGACGATCCACCGCTACCGAATCCTGCGCGATGGCGCGGCGATTGATCTGCTGGGTGACGGTGCCCGGCTCAGCGTGATCCAGCGTGAGAAGCGAATGGAAAGCGCGATGCTCGACGGGCGGCTCACCGCCACGCTCCAGCCCGAGGACGTGCGGGTTGGCGATACCATCGATCTCGCCTACTCGATCGAGCGCCGCGATCCGGCGATGGCCGGGCGCAGCCAGTACGTGGTCGGGCCCAAGGACGGGGCGACGTTCGGGCGGTTCCGGGTGCGGATGCTGTGGGGCCCGGAAAAGGCGATGCACTGGCGGGTCTATCCCGGCATCCTCCAGCCCAAGGTCAGGACGACCGCGGCCGGCAGCGAACTGATCGCCGACATCGGCGAGGCTAGTGCCCCGCTGCCGCCCGAGGGCGCGCCGGCCCGCTATCAGTTGGTCAACGCGATCGAGATCACCGAATTCACCGACTGGGCCGGGGTCGGGCGGACCTTCGCGCCGCTCTATGCCGAAGCCGGCAAGCTTGCGGCGGGCAGCCCGATCAAGGCCGAGGCGGCCAGGATCGCGTCCCAGAGCCAGGATCCCAAACGCCGCGCCGAACTGGCGCTGCAGCTGGTCCAGGAGCAGATCCGCTACCTGTTCATGGGGATGAACGCGGGCGGCTTCGTTCCCGCCCAGGCCGAGGAAACCTGGGCCCGCCGGTTTGGCGATTGCAAGGCCAAGACCGTGCTGCTGATCGCGCTGC
>JANOGS010000041.1:0-28404 GCA_031414115.1 Novosphingobium sp.
GAGCAGCGCGGCGAGCGCGCGGCGCGCCCGCGGCTGCACGATCAGCGCCAGCGGCGCGGCGGAAGGCCCGCGTTCGGCCAACAGCGCTGCAACATGCTCGCCGATCGCGCGGGCGAGATCGGGCTCGATCACCGGTTGGCCGGTGGCGGGATCGCTGAGGCCCGAGATGATCGCGGCTTCAAGCTGGGCATCGAGGGTCAGTACGGGCAACCGTTCGCCGGGCGCGCAGATCCGCGCGACGATCAGCCCGCCCAGTTCGGCGCGAACCAGTTCGACCAGCCGCTCGTGGTCCTGGCTCTGCTGCAGGCCCAGCGCCAATGCGGAGAGGATCGGCAGCGGATGGCCGATCGGAATGCCGTCCTCGAGCAGCGCGCGCAGCAAGCGGGTGAGCGCGGCGAGGCTGAGCGGCTGGGGATGGATCGCCTCGACCAGCCCGGCTGAGTGGTCCTTGACCGCATCGAAGATCGCCTTGGCCTGGTCGGGCCCGAACAGCGCGGCAGGACGCTCACCCAGCAACTGGTTGAGCTGGGTTGCGACCACGGTCGAGGCATCAACGGTGAGGTAGCCCTCGGCGATGGCGTGATCGCGCTGCGCCGGATCGATCCACAGCGCCGGGCATCCAAACGAAGGATCGCGGGTGGCTTCGCCGGAGAGGCGCGATCCTGCGGTCACGTCGCCGGCATCGATCGCCAGAATTCGTTCAGGCCGGATTGTCCCCGCGCCCAGTGGTACCCCGCCGAGCACGATCCGGTAGTCATTGGGGGCAAGCTCGAGCGAATCGCGGACCCGGAACTGCGGCACGACGAAGCCGAAGCCCTGGCTGAGCTGCTTCCTCACCCCAGTAATCTGCGCCACCAGCGGCGAGCCGCGCTTGTCATCGACCAGGTGAACCAGGCCGAAGCCAAGCTCGATCGTGACCAAGGTGTGATCGGAAACCTCGTCGAGCGCGATCCGGCCGGGTTCTGGCAAGGCTGCGGGCTCGGCCAGCGGTGCAGGTCGCGAGGCGCTCTGCGCCAGCTTGCGCCAAAGCCACAACGTCAACCCCGCAGCGGGCAGGAAGATGGTCTGCGGCATCGCCGGGATCAGCCCGATCCCGCCGAGGATTGCTGCCACCGGCAACCAGGTGCCGGGGGCGGACAGCTGTCCGCCAATCTGCGCGGAGAGATCGCTGCCCTCTCCGTCGCGGTCATCGGCAACGCGGGTGACGATCACCGCCGCAGCGATCGAGAGCAGCAGCGAAGGAACTTGCGCGACCAGCGCATCGCCGACCGCCAGGGTGATATAGACCTCAGCCGCCTCACTCGCCGAAAGCCCGTGGCTGAGCATCCCGAGACAGAAGCCGGCGATGATATTGACCGCCAGGATCAGCAGCGCGGCGATCGCATCGCCTTTGACGAACTTGCTGGCGCCATCCATCGAGCCATAGAAATCGGCCTCGGTCGCCACTTCGCGGCGCCGCGCCTTGGCCTCATCGGCAGTCAGCAACCCAGCGGCAAGGTCGGCGTCGATCGCCATCTGCTTGCCCGGCAGGGCATCGAGGGTGAACCGCGCCGAAACCTCGGAAACGCGGCCCGCGCCCTTGGTCACCACCACTAGGTTGATGATCACCAGGATCATGAACACGAACAGCCCGACCGCGAAATTGCCGCCGACCAGAAACGCGCCGAACGATTCGATCACGTGTCCCGCAGCGGCCCCGCCCTGGTGGCCGTTGACCAGCACCACCCGGGTCGAGGCGACGTTGAGCGCAAGCCGAAGCAGTGTTGCGAACAACAGCACTGAGGGGAATGAGGAGAAATCGAGCGGCTTCTGCGCGTTCATCGCCGCCATCAGGATCGCGACCGACAAGGCGATGTTGAGCGCGAACGAGATGTCGAGCAGCAGCGCCGGGATCGGCACGATCATAAGGCAGATCAGCGCCAGGATCCCGACCGGCAGCGCCAGCGCGCCGGGCTTGAACCAGGCGAAGGGGTAGGCGAAAGTGCTCACAGCCCAAAGGCCCGAAGCTTGCCATAGGCGCTGCGGACGTGCGCGGGCATGGCCTCAGCGCTGGCACCAAACGTGGCGGCGAGCGTGGCGGCCATCGAGGGGCGGTTTTGCCTTGGTGCGCTTAGCCCCTCCCCTTCAGGGGAGGGGTTGGGGTGGGGTCTGTCAGGCAACGCGGCGCCGGGCCATGCGGACAGCCCCCACCCCCCGACCCCCTCCCCTGAAGGAGAGGGGGAGAAGTGGCCTTCACCCCCCATCGCCAATTCCAGCTTGCCGCGCATCAGCTCCATCACTGCGCCCAGCGAGCGCGGCGCGCCGGAGCGGTCGAAAAACACCCCTCGGTTGGCAGCGGCGGGTTTGGGAAACAGCGCGGCGGCAGATTGCGAGGGATCGGCGGCGAGCGCGGTCAGGAACTTCCCCGCACCCTGTGCACCGAGAAAGTGCGCCATATAGAGTTCGGCGGCGTCCGGTTCGCGGCCCAGCATCGGCAGCAGCGCAGCGCGGTTGTCGCTGGCCAACTCGGCGGCCATCAGCGCCGCAGCCTGGGGATCATAGCGCAGCGCCAAGACCTGCCCACGGTCTGCACCGTGCGCCCTGCCCAGCCCATGCTCGGCGCCATGCTTGTCGACGGTTGCCAGCCAGGTAGCATTAGTGAACTGATAGAGCCCGGCTGCGCTTGAAGTGCCAGCCTTGGCCCCAGGATCAAGGCTCGATTCGAGCCGGGCCTGCCCGAGCAGATAGGAAAAGTCGACGCCCGTCGCCTGCGCCGCGCGGGCAATCGCGGCGCGGACGTCAGGTCTTGCCGGCGCCGGGGCGCCAATGGCTGCAGGTTCGCTCAAGCTCGGGTCCCGATGAAGTTCGACATCGGGAACGCATCAGCAAGGCTCGTGCCAGTTCCTAATTCAGGGACAGTATACTAATTAGCCGAATGACAGCCGACCTTCGCACAAAAAGCTCACCGCTAATTAGTATACTGTCCCCGAATTAGCCCGCCGGCTGCGGCGTGGTAGAGCGCCGGACTGCCGGTCAGCGCATCGAGCCGGGCCGCGACATTGGCGGCGAGCAGGTTGCGCACCTGGCGGTTTACCTCGTTCAAACGCCGTGCCGCGTCGAGCAGCCCCCGGCATTCCTCGGTGATAGCGAAGCCCTCGGCGAACGGCCCGCCAGCGTCGAGCGTGCCGCACAGCGCGATCTTGTCCTGCGCGCAGCCCATGATCGCGTCGAGGTCAAGCCCGGCAAGCGCCTGCCGCTCGGCCTGCAACACGGCAATCATCTGCCGCAAATTCGCGGCCATGACGGTGGGGGCGCTCATTTGCCGCTCCGCAGCAACAAGCCGGCCGCGATCATCGCATCGGCGATTTTCATCGGCAGTACCGGATAGCGGTCCTGCGCGATCGCCTTGGCGATCTCGGCAACCCGCGCCGCGTCGACCGGCGGTTCGCCGGGTTCAACCGTGCGGCTGCGGACCACTGCCGAATGAGGATTTGCGACTTCGGCAGCACGCTCGCTGCCGAGCGGGCGGGCGGGTACTTTCCTGGACTCCACCGCGCCAGTTGCGCGAAGCGCCTGGGGACCCTTGGGTCCGATTTCGATGGGAGGCATGGGGCCGCTCCTGCGTTGCTTGTAGACCCTAGAACGGCAAGACTACGCCGTCGTTAAGCGGACTACGGCAATTCCATGCCGACCACGCCGGGGCGCAGCACCCGGGCGCGCAGGGTCTGGGCATTGGCGGCAACTCCGCGAACCTTGATCCAGGCGCCCAGCGCGCCGCTTTCCAGCGCCTGGCCGGGCTGCGACACCGCAAAGCCCTCGCCGCGCACGGTGATCGTCACCTGATCGCCGCGGGCGATGGCAATGGCGCTAGCCGCCGTTGCCGCCTGGCTCGCTCCGGCGAGCGGGACATAGAGCTTCCACCCGCCCGCCACCGGGCAGGCGACCTCGACCGTATCTTGCCGCGCACCGTACCAGCCGAGCGCGAGCCGGGCTGGGCACGGGGCAAGCCGAAGCCGCCGATCAAGCGGCAGCGCCGCGCCGCCGGGCTGGCCCTGCGCCGCGCCGGTGAACTGCGCCACCGCACGGTCGATCGCAGGCAGGTCGGCGTACGCGTTTTGCGCGTATGCCGGGACGACAACAAGCACGGCGAGCGGCAGCGAATAACGGATCATGGAGCCTCCGGAGGCGGTTGGTTCTCCGCCCCGCTGTGCAAGCCCTGTGCCAGCGGCAAGGGCCGGTCATAGGTCAGGGCGGCGAGTACCGGCCCATCGTCATCCGCTTCGAGCACGATCCGCGCCGGACGCCCGGCCCCCGCAGCGAGCGTCTGGGCAGCAGCGGCTTCACCAAGGGGGGCAAGAATGGTCAGGCGCAGCTTTGGATCGGCTCCGGCTTCCGCCAGCCATTGCCGCAGCGGCGGAGCATCGGGTCCGGCCCGCCATACCGCTACGGGTTCGCCAAGCGCGGGCAGTCGCGGTGTTTCCGCCGGTTTGGCCGCAGCCCTGGGCGAGGCCTGGCTGACCGCTGCGGCCATGACCATGAACAGGATCAGCGACAAGTCGGCGAGCACGGTCTGCCAGCCGCTGCCGGCACGCGCATTCATGCCGCCGCGCGCGGCTGCGCAGCGGCGCGGCGCGGCGGGCAGTCCTGCGCAACTTGCGCCGTCAGCCAATCGATCACTTGCTGGCGCTCGGCTTCCTCAGCCTGGGCGGCCCGCTCGATCGCCCGGGCGAGCGGAGCCAGGACCAGGTTGGCGGCAAGCAGGCCGTAAAGCGTGGTCACCACCGCCATGCCAATCGCCCCGGTGAAGGCGCCGCCGGCGAGATTCGCTGTGGGTAGCTGGCTGAGCGAAACCAACGTACCCGCCAGGCCGAACACCGGGGCCAGTTCGGCGGCCTGGGCCAGGGTATGCGCGGCGCGAGCGCTGCCTTCCAGGCGGCGGCGCTTGTGCGCCTCATGCCGTTCGACCAGCGCCGCAACCGAGCGGCTGGAGATCAGCGCATCGTTCGCCTCGTCAAACTCGGGATCGCCCATGTGGTGGGGGTGAGCGCGGTAGATCCCGTCCCGGCGGATTTCCTGGATCTGCACCGCCAGTTCGGCGCGGACCTTGGCGGCAGCGAAGTGACTGCGCCCGAGCTGGCCGAGCTTGGCAAGCGCCAGCGCGCAATCGGCGGGCCCGGAGCGCAGCCCGGTGGCGAGCAGCGTACCGCCCAGCACGATTGCCGCGCTGGGCCCGTCGACCAGGTTCATCCATTCCATTGCCGCTTGATCCCCATGCCAAGTCAATCCGTTCGTGGTGAGGAGGGACAGAGCGCAGCGAAGACCCGTCTCGAACCACCGCCAGCGCGAGGGTCCTTCGAGACGCCACTTCGCTTCGCTCAACGGCACCTCAGGACGAACGGGGTTGTGATGCGTCTCATTCCGCTTTGCAGAACGGCAGCAGGCGGCAAAATTTGAAGGGCGCGGCAGCGACTTGCCGTCGGTCCGGCAAGCCCTTGCCGTCTGGTCCGGGCACAATCCCGCACAAAACCGGGATTTGTGTAACTGGCACGGCGCTTGCTGAACCACCGGGACGATTTGTCACCGGAGCCTTGCCATGCCAAGCAGCCTGTTCGGAATCCATGCCGCCGCGCTCGAACTGCGTTCGCAGCGCATGGGTTTGATCACCTCGAACATCGCCAATGCCGGCACCCCCGGCTACAAGGCCCGCGATATCGACTTCGCCGCCGCGCTCAAAGCCCGCGAGGGCGGCGCGAGCAGCCAGGCGGCCAGCGCCGGGGCGATGCAATACCGCGTTCCCGTGATGCCCAGCATGGACGGCAACACCGTCGAGATGGCGACCGAGCAGACCGCCTTCGCCGAGAACGCGGTCGGCTATCAGGCCACGCTCAGCTTCATCCGCGGCCGGGTCGAGACCCTGACCCGCGCGCTCAAGGGCGAATGACGATGCTGCGCCCCCTTTCGCTGTTCGACGTCGCCCAGCGCGCCATGTCGGCGCAGCTGGTGCGGATGAACGCGGCCAGCTCCAACCTCGCCAATGTCGGCACCGTCACCGGGACCGAAAGCGAGGCCTACCAGCTGATCCGCGCGGTGTTTGCCGAGCAGCTCGACCGATCGAGCGGGCTATCAACCGTCAACGTCAGCAGCGTGATGCGCGCCAGCGCGGCGCCGATCAAGCAGCACGATCCCGATCATCCGCTGGCCGACGCCGAGGGCAATGTCTGGTCCGCTCCGGTCGATGAGAACGCCGAGATGGTCGAGATGCTCGACGCTTCCCGCCAGTATTCCAACCTGGTCGAGGCGCTGTCCACCGCCAAGCAGCTGATGCTCGAAACCTTGCGAATGAAATGATCTGGGAGGATGCCATGAACCTGACTTCAATCACTTCCGCCAATTCCACGACGCCAGCCGCCGATCCCAACCGCCGCTCGCTGGGACAGGCCGATTTCCTGCGGCTTTTGACCACCCAGCTGCAGCAGCAGGATCCTACCGAACCGGTCGATAACACCCAGATGATCGCGCAGATGGCGCAGATCACCTCAGCGGCGGGGATCAGCGAGATCAACGCGATGCTGCAGGGCATCACCGACCGGCTCGATTATTTTCTGGCCGCACAGAACGCCGCACAAACCATCCCTAACGCCACCTAGGAGACGCACATGTCGTTCTATACCTCGCTCAACGGGCTCAAGAACGCCCAGACCGAACTCTCGGTCATTGCCAACAATCTCGCCAATGCCGAGACCACCGGGTTCAAGAAGAGTCGGATCAACTTTGCCGATATCGTCGCCGGCTCGGCCTCGACCAACCCCAAGCTGGTCAAGGGCATCGGCTCGACCGTGCTGTCGATCGACCAGAACTTCAGCCTCGGCCCGGTCCAGCAGACCGGCGCCTCGCTCGACCTCGCGATCAATGGCGAAGGCTTCTTCACCGTGGTCAACCCGGTCACCGGCAAGACCTTCTACACCCGCAACGGCAACTTTTCGCTCGATGGCACCGGCAATGTTCTCGACAACGCGGGGAGCCGGCTGCAGGTGCTGCCGGTCGATGCCACCGGCACGGTCACCTCGACCACCCCGATCGACGCGATTGCCCCGCTGACCAACGGTGCGGGATCCGACCTGCTGGCGATCAACGTCAAGCAGGACGGTTCAATGATCGCCTCCTACGCCGATGGCACCACCAGCGAGATCGGCAAAGTCGCTCTAGCCGCCTTCGTCGCCCCTTCCGGGCTGCTCCAGACCGGCAGCCAGAACTGGCAGGCGACCGGAATTTCGGGCCCGGCGACCTACAACCAGCCCGGCGCGGCGCGGTTCGGGACGATCTTGTCGGGCGCGCTCGAGCAGTCGAACGTCGACATTGCCGAGGAAATGGTCGGGCTGATCACCGCCCAGCGCTATTTCCAGGCCAACGCCAAAGCGATCGATACCGCGACCCAGCTGTCGCAGACGATCATCAACCTCAGAACGTGAGCCAGTCTATTTCAGGGACAGTATACTAATTAGCCCGTAACGCGCCGGATCGAGCGCAGTTCCGCCTCGGTTAATTAGTATACTGTCCCCGAAATAAGCTGCCCCAGCGGGAGAAACCCATGGACCGCCTGATCTGGACTGCCGTATCCGGCATGAACGCCTCGATGGCGCGGCAACGCGTGATCGCCAGCAACATGGCCAACACCCAGACCCCGGGGTTCCGCGCCGAGGTCATGGCCCACAGCCCGCTGACGCTGGGCGGCCGGACCATCGAGGTCCGCGCCTACAATTCGGCCGAGGTCATGGGCGCGCAGATGGACCAGGGGGCCATGAACCACACCGGCCGCGCGCTCGATGTTGCGGTCAATGGCGACGGGCTGATCGCGGTCCAGGCCAGCGACGGCAGCGAGGCCTATACCCGCCGCGGCGACCTCTCGCTCTCGCCCAGCGGCCTGCTCGTCAACGGCGATGGAGTGCCGGTGCTCGGCGCGGATGGGCCGATTGCGGTTCCGCCGGGCAGCGATGTGACACTGGGTCAGGACGGCGCAGTGCTGGCGCGCAACAAGGCTGATCCTGCCGCTCCGGCGGTCCAGCTCGACCGGATCAAGCTGGTGTCGTGGCGCGGCAGCCAGATCGCCAAGGGTATCGACGGCCTGTTCCGGGTAACCGGCGGCGGCGTGCTTCCGCCCGACAACGATGCCCGCCTGCTCCCCGAAACGCTCGAGCAATCGAACGTCAAGCCTGCCCAAGTCCTCGTCGAAATGGTCGAAGCCCAGCGGCTGTTCGACATGCGCACCAAGCTCGTCGCCACCGCCAAGGAATTGGACGAGGGCGGGGCGAGCCTGATGCGATTGTGAGGATAATTAGGGACTGTCCCCATTTACCCGCGCCGTCCGCGCCATCTGACGATCCTTGGAAAATTAAACAGGGACTGTCCCTAATTATCGACGGAGTAAGCCATGCCCACTTCCGCCCTTCACGTCGCCCGCACCGGGCTTGAGGCCCAGGACACGCGGATGCGCGTGATCGCCAACAACTTGGCCAATATCGCCACCACCGGGTTCAAGCGCGACCGCGCCAACTTCGCGACGCTGGCCTATCAGGACGACCGCGTCGCCGGCCAGCAGAGCTCGAACGAGACCGCCTATGCCACGGGCCTGAACCTCGGCACCGGGGTCGCGGTCCAATCGACCACTTCGATCACTACCCAGGGCACGCTCAGCGCCACCGGCAACAGCCTCGACCTGGCGCTCGATGGCGACGGGTTCTTCCAGGTCCAGCTTCCGGGCGGGCGCCTCGCCTATACCCGCGCCGGCAATTTCAGCCGCTCGGCCGAAGGCCAGCTGGTCACCGCGCAAGGCTATGCAGTGCAGCCGGCGATCTCGATCCCGGAGGACGCCGCCTCGATTGCGGTGGCGGTCGACGGCACCGTTTCGGTGACGACTTCGGCCAGCGCCAGCCCGACCGAGATCGGCCAGCTCACCCTCGCCAGCTTCGCCAACCCGGCAGGCTTGCAGGCGCTCGGCGACAACTTCCTCGCCGAAACCGCGGCCAGCGGCGCCGCGCAGATCGGCCCTGCCAGCGATGCCGGGCGCGGCGCGATCCGCCAGGGCATGCTCGAGGCCTCGAACGTCAACGTGGTCGAGGAGCTGGTCGACATGATCGAGACCCAGCGCGCCTACGAGATCAATTCCAAGCTGATCAGCGCGGTCGATGAAATGCTGCGCAATGCCAACCAGACGCTGTGATGACCATGCGCACCTCTCTCATCCTTGCCGCTGCGATGATCGCCACCTCCGCCCACGCCAAACCCAAACCCAAGCCCGGCTTCGAAGCCGCGCTGCCCCTCCCCGCGCCCGTGCCGCAAGTCGCGACCGGCGCTATCTTCGACCCTGCCAGCGGCTACGCCCCGCTTTACGCCGGGCACCGCGCCCACCGGGTCGGCGATCCGGTGACGATCGTGCTGGTCGAGGCAATAACAACTTCAAAGACCGCCGGGTCCAAGACCCAGCGCGGCGGCAGTGCTTCGATCACTCCGCCGGCCACCGGCCTGCTCTCGCTGATCAAGCCCAGCGCCCTTAACGCCGCCAGCAATTCGTCGTTCAAGGGAGACGGAACCGCCACGCAGACGAGCACGCTCGGCGGCGAGGTGGCAGTGACCATTGCCGAAGTGCGCTCCAACGGGACCGCGCTGGTACGCGGAGAAAAGCGCTTGTTGCTGAGCCAGGGCCAGGACTGGATCCAGTTTTCCGGGATCGTGCGCCTGTCCGATATCGACAGCGACAACCGCCTGATCTCGAGCAGGGTCGCCGATGCGCGGATCGAATATGCCGGCAACGGTGCGGTCAGCCGCGCCAGCAAAGAGGGCTGGCTATCGAAGTTCTTCAACCTGATCAGTCCGTTTTGAGGGGGTGGCGGCTATGACCAAACCTCTCTTTCATCGTCATCCTGAACTTGTTTCAGGACCCATTTCGCCGGCTCGATCGGAGCTCTCGGGATCGGCGCAGCGGCGCAGTTGCGTCCATTCCGACAAGGCGGGGCCTGCGGCACGATGGGTGTTGAAACAAGTTCAGCATGACGGGAATGGAAAAAGTGCGCCACAGAACCAAGGCCCGCTCAGCCGGAGACTGGCGAAGGCCTTGTGCTTCCTAGGCCTCATGATCCTAGCAGGCCTCCCGCTCCCCGCCCACGCCGAACGGGTCCGCGATCTGGGCGCATTCCAGGGCGTACGCAGCAACCAGCTGACCGGTTACGGCGTGGTGGTCGGCCTTGCTGGGACCGGCGACGACAGCCTCGAATACCTCACGCAAGCGATGCACGGGGTTTCCGGCCGGGTCGGCGTCCAGCTCCCTCCTGGGATCAACCCGGCGCTGAAGAACGCCGCGGCGGTGATCATCACTGCCGATCTCCCCGCTTTCGCCAAGCCGGGGCAGCGGATCGACATTACCGTTTCGGCGATCGGCAAGGCCAAGTCCTTGCGCGGCGGGGCGCTGATCGTCACTCCGCTCTACGGCGCTGACGGCCAGGTCTATGCCATGGCCCAGGGCAATCTTGCGGTAGGCGGCCTCGGGATTTCCGGCGCCGATGGCTCGAAGCTGACGGTCAACGTTCCGACGGTGGGCCGGATCGCCGAGGGCGCCAGCGTCGAGCGCGGTGTCGCCACCGGGTTCGACAGCGCCGAACTGCTGCGCTGGAACCTCTATACGGCCGATTTCCTCACCGCCACCCGCGTCCGCGATGCAGTCAATGCGCGCTGGCCGGGCATGGCGACGATTGACGACGGCATCACCCTGGCCTTGCGCCTGCCCGCCGGGGCCGATGCCCGCGCCAGCGCGATGGCGGCGATCGAGATGATCGAGGTCTCCCCGGCCGAAGCCGCCGCCCGCGTGGTGGTCAGCAGCCGCACCGGGACGGTGGTGATCAACAGCGCGGTCCGGCTCTATCCCGCCGCGATCAGCCACGGCAAGCTGACCGTGCGGATCGACGAGAGCCCGACGATTTCCCAGCCCGCGCCGTTCAGCCGGGGCCAGACCGCGCAACAGGAGGATTCGAAGCTCGAGGCCGAAGTGGACCGCAACGCCGTGGTGCTGTTCAGGCCCGGTGCTTCGCTGGCGCGGCTGGTCGATGCGCTCAACCTGCTCGGGGTCAGCCCGTCCGACCTGGTCGCGATCCTCGAGGCACTCAAGCAGGCCGGCGCGCTCAAGGCCGAGATGGTGGTGATATGACCCCGGTTTCCGCAGCCATTTCGGCCTCCAAACGACCGCACGGAACCGACCGCGACCAGCTCGCCGAGGCAGCGAAGAAGTTCGAGGCGATCTTCCTGCGCCAGATGCTCGCCGCCGCGCGCAAGACCGATTTCAGCGGCGACCTGCTGGGCGGCGAGGGGCTTAAGACCTTCCGCACCATGCAGGACGAGCACTTCGCCGACCTCGCCTCCACCAGCGGCGCCTTCGGCCTCGCCGCGCAGATCGAAGCGCAGCTGGCCCGGCACCTAGAGGGAGGGAAATAGGCCATGGCCTCCGACCTGCTCCAGATCGCCGCCAGCGGGGTTCGCGCCGCCCGCGCAGGCCTTGAGGTAACCTCGCAGAACATCGCCAATGCCGGCACCGAGGGCTATGTCCGCCGCTCCGTGCGGCTCAGCGAACTGGCCATGGCCGGAAGCTTCGGGCGTACCGGCGACATTGCGTTCTCCGGCGTCTGGATCGACGGGGTGACCCGCAACGCCGACCTGTTCCGCCAGAGCGAAGTACGCCGCACCGGCGCCGACCTGGCAAGATCGGGAGCCGAACTCACCGGCCTTGAGAACATCGAAGCCGCGGTCGAACAATCGAACCTCTACCCGGCGCTGACCACGTTCGAGGCCGATCTGGCGCGGCTGGTCAGCGATCCGGTCGACCCGGCACTGCGCGCCGCAGTGCTGGAAAGCGCCCGGACGCTCAGCGCCACCTTCAACATCGCCGCGCGGGGGCTGCAGGACATCGGCACCGGGCTGCGGTTCGAGGCTGCCGACGGGGTCGCGCAGGTCAACCTGTATGCCGCCGAGCTTGGCCGCGTCAACCTCCAGCTGAGCCGTACATCTGCCGGATCGAGCGACCAGACCGTCCTGCTCGACCAGCGCGACAGCCTGCTTGAGAAGCTCTCCGCCTTTGCCGATGTCACCACCACGTTCGCCCCGGACCGCACGGTCGAAGTTCGGCTTGGTGGTTCGGGTGGACCCTCGCTGGTGCAAGGCGGCACGGTCTCGCCCCTCGCAATGGCAACTGCGGGCGACGGTACCCTATCTTTCACCCTCGGCGGCAGCCCGGTCGCGCCCGGCGCGGGATCACTCGCCGGCCAGTCCCAGGCGCTGGTTGCGGTGCGCGACACTGCCGTATCGCTCGATGCCCTTGCGGACAATCTGATGACGACTGTCAACGCGGTCCAGAGCGGCGGCGCCGCGCTCGATGGCAGCGCTGGGGCGGCCTTGTTTGGCGGCAGCGGCGCAGCGGGAATTACCCTCGCGCTGACCTTCCCCAGTCAGATCGCCACTGCCCCCGCAGGCGCCGGGGCGGGCAGCCGCGATCCGGCCAACCTCAATGCCTTGCTCTCCGCGCTGTCCGGCGCCGACATTTCTGGCCAGGCCAACGGCCTGCTGTTCGCTGTCTCCAGCCGGGTCGCCGGCAGCCGGATCACCGCCGAGGCGCTGGGTGCCATCAACGCCCAGGCCGAGCTCGCGCTCGACAGCCAGGCCGGGGTCGATCTCGACCAGGAGGCGGTCAATCTGGTGCGTTTCCAGCAGGCGTTCCAGGCCAGCGGCAAGGCGATCCAGGTCGCCGCCAACGTTATCGACACGATCCTGGCAATTCGTTGAACGGAGCCATGCCATGACCGCGATCAGCACCAGCGCCTTCTATCTGCGCGCCAACCGCGACATTTCCGCGCTGCGCGGCCGCGCCGAGGCCTTGCAGGCATCGGTCGGCAGCGGCCAGCGCCTGGCGCGCTCATCCGACGATCCGCTCGCCGCCTCGCAGTTGCGCCGGCTGGCCCGGGCCGAGAGCTTCGCTGCGATCGACACCACTGTCGCGGCCCGCGCAATGTCCGACCTGACCCTGACCGACGCCGCCCTGCAAAGCTTCGCCAGCTACGTCACCCGGATCCAGGAACTCGCGATCCAGGCCGGCAACGGAGTGTTGGCGCCAGTCCAGCGCGACGCAATCGCTACCGAACTCGAACAGCTGCGCGGCGAGCTGATCGGCCTGGCCAATAGCCGCGACAGCGCCGGCCATGCGCTGTTCGGCGGCGAAACCACAGGCCAGGCCTATACCCTCGATGCGCTGGGCAACCCGGTCTACGCTGGCACCGCCAGCGCCGGCCTGCTGCCCTTGGGCGACGGCCAGACTGTGACCCGCGGGCTGACCGGCCCGCAAGTGCTGGGCAACGCGCCCACCGACCTGTTTGCCGTGGTCCGCACGCTCAGCGATGCCCTGCGCGGCGCCGCGCCCGATCCGGCCCGGGCCGCGCGCGATGCGCTTGCACCGCTGGACAGCGCGCTCGATGCGATCACCACCCAGCAGACCGTGGTTGGCACCCGCCTGGCCTGGATCGAGCTCGCCGCCGAGCGCCGCACTGACATGTCCGAACTGCGCAGCCAGGACCAGGCCGAGATCGGCGGCACCGATCTGACCGAAGCGGTGATGCAGCTGCAGCAGACCATGACCGTGCTTGAGGCTAGCCAGGCGAGCTTCGCCCGGCTGTCCTCGCTTTCGCTGTTCAACGTGCTGGGCTGACCGGCACAAACGTCTTTTCGGGGGGTAATTGCAATGCTGGTGGCGGTCGGAATCGTCGTCCTGATAGTCATGGTGTTCGGCGGCTTTGCCCTGACCGGCGGTGCGCTCGGCCCGGTGCTGCACGCCCTGCCGCATGAGATGCTGATCATCGGCGGCGCTGCGGTGGGGGCACTGATCACCGGCAATTCGATGCACGGGCTCAAGGGCATCGGCGGCGGTTTCGCCAAGGTCTTCAAAGGCCCCCGGCACACCAAGCAGGATCATATCGACGTGATCGTGCTGACCACCAAGCTGATGAAGCTGCTCCGCGCCGAAGGCCCGGTGGCGCTGGAAAGCCATGTTACCGATCCGGCCACGTCCGCGATCTTCGCCGAGTTCCCGCGCCTGCTCGCCAACAAGGAACTGACCGCGCTGATCTGCGACACCCTGACCCTGATCGTGGTCTCCTCGGGCACCCTCGAAGTCCACGCGGTCGAGGAGGTGATGGACAATGCGATGAAAACCCATTTCCACGAATTGCACGAGCCGCAGCACGCGCTCCAGGGCCTGGCTGATGCGCTCCCCGCGCTGGGGATCGTCGCGGCGGTGCTCGGGGTGGTCAAGACCATGGGCTCGATCGACAAGCCGCCCTCGGTGCTCGGCGGCATGATCGGTTCGGCGCTGGTCGGCACTTTCCTGGGGGTGCTGCTCGCCTACGGTATGGTCGGGCCGATGGCGACGCGGCTCAAACAGGTGATCGAGGCCGACGAGATGATCTTCCACGCGGTCAAGCAGGTGATCATCGCCAGCCTGCATGGCTTTCCACAGCCGCTGGTGGTGGAGTCAGCACGCTCGGGCCTCGGCCACGAATTCCGCCCGGGCCTCACCGAACTGCTTGATGCACTCAGGGGGCGGTGAGGTGAAGATGGTTCGCGCAGAGGCGCAGAGGCGCGGAGTAGAGAAGAGGGATTCTCACACGAAGACACGAAGCCACGAAGAGGTTGCGCTTCGGGCGAAGCCCGTTCAAATTTCTACAGTCCCGCTGGCCGAAGTGCTGCTTAAGGGAATAGTACCTGCGGCGCTGCACGAACTCTTCGTGGCTTCGTGGCTTCGTGTGAACCCCAACCTTTTCTTCTCCGCGCCGCCGCGCCTCCGCGCGAACCATTCCAAGGCAAGGGCCTGAGCCATGGCCGCCGCCAAGGGCAAGAACGAGCTGCCGCCGCCGATTATCGTCAAGAAGATCACCGTCGTCGCCGGCGGCCATCATGGCGGCGCCTGGAAGGTGGCCTATGCCGATTTCGTCACCGCGATGATGGCGTTTTTCCTGTTGCTCTGGCTGCTCGGCGCGACCACCGAAAAGCAGCGCAAGGGCCTGGCCGATCATTTCACCCCTACCCTGGTCAAGCTGCGCCAGGAAAGCGCCGGCTCGAACGGCATGCTCGGCGGCAGCTCGATCACCGACGTCGACAACTACCCCAACCGCGCCGGCCAGACCGGGACCAAATCGATGACGATCCCGCGCGACACCACCGGCGGGGCCAAGGAAGGCGGCGAGCGGGTCAAACGGATGCAGTCGATGCAGCAACGCCTGGCCGCCAAGCTGGCGACCAACCCCAGGTTGGCGCGATTGGCCAAGAAGGTGCGGATGGTCGACACCGCCGAAGGGATCCGGATCGACCTGGTCGACGATGCCGATTTCTCGATGTTCCAGCTCGGCACCACCGTGCTAACCCCCGAAGCCACAGAGCTGCTCAGTGCAATCGGCGCAATGGTCTCGCCTGAGCGCGGCGCGCTGTCGCTGCGCGGGCACACCGATGCGCTGCCCTACAATGGCGGGATCGGGGCGAACAACTGGTCGCTCTCCGCCGGCCGCGCCGAGGCAACCCGACAAGCACTGCTCCGCGTGGGCATTGGCGAACCGCGCTTCCGCAAGATCGAGGGCGTGGCCGACAGGGAGCCGCTGGTGCGCGACAATCCCAGCGATCCGCGGAACCGGCGGATGTCGATCCTGCTGATGCGGTAGATCGAATTCCGGATTCTTCCCCCTTCTCCCCTTGCGGGAGAGGGCGAGCCTCGCGCCCTACTCCACCCAATCCAGCGACCGGCTCACTGCCTTGTTCCACTTGCCATAAAGCACTGCCCGCCGCTCCTCCGCCATCTCCGGATGCCAGCGTTTGTCGACGCCCCAGTTGGCGGTAATATCGGCAGTGGACTGCCAGTAGCCGACCGCGAGGCCAGCGGCATAGGCGGCGCCCAGCGCGGTGGTTTCGATCACCCGCGGCCGCACCACCGGCACGCCAAGAATGTCGGCCTGAAACTGCATCAGCAGCTCGTTGACCACCATCCCGCCGTCGCTCCGCAGCTCGGTGATCGCCACGCCTGAATCCTTGGTCATCGCGTCGATCACTTCGCGGGTCTGGAAGGCGGTGGCTTCGAGCGCGGCGCGGGCGAGGTGGGCCTTGGTGGCGAAGCGGGTCAGCCCGGCGATCACCCCGCGGGCGCTGTCTTGCCAGTGCGGGGCGTAGAGCCCGGAAAATGCAGGGACGAAATAGACGTCGCCGTTGTCCTCGACAGTGGCGGCGAGTGCCTCGATTTCCTCGGCACGGGTAATCAGGCCAAGGTTGTCTCGGAGCCACTGGACCAGCGCTCCGGCAATCGAGATCGAACCCTCGAGGGCATAGACCGCCGGCGCATCGCCCAGCTTGTAGCCAACCGTGGTGAGGAGGCCATGTTTGGAGGGGAACGGCACTTCGCCGGTGTTCATCAGCATGAAGCAGCCGGTGCCATAGGTGTTCTTGGCCTCGCCCGGGGAAAGGCAGGCCTGGCCGAACAGCGCGGCCTGCTGGTCGCCCAGAATGCCGGCGAGCGGGACCCCTTCGAGCACCCCGCGGCATGCGCCGTAGACTTCGCTCGAGGAGCGGACCTGCGGCAGGCAGGCGCGCGGGATATTGAGCAGCGCCAGGATCTCCGGGTCCCAATCGAGGGTTTCGAGGTTCATCAACTGGGTGCGCGAGGCGTTGGTAACGTCGCTGAGGTGGAGCCCGCCATCGCTTCCGCCGGTCAGGTTCCAGGCCAGCCAGGTGTCGATATTGCCGAACAGCAGCTCGCCCGCCTCGGCCCTCGCTTGCGCGCCGGGAACCTGGTCGAGCAGCCAGCGCAGCTTGAGGCCTGAGAAATAAGTCGCGAGCGGCAAGCCGGTCTTGGCCCTGAGCCGATCCTGCCCACCCACCCGCGCCAGCTCGGCGACCAGCTTGTCAGTACGGGTATCCATCCACACCAGCGCGTTGTGCACCGGTTGGCCGCTGGCCCTGTCCCACAGCACCGCGGTTTCGCGCTGGTTGGTGATCCCGATCGCGGCGAGGTCAGAGGCGGCGAGATTGCGTTTGGCCAGTGCCTCGGCGATGACTTCGCGCGTGTTCCGCCAGATCTCGATAGCGTCATGCTCGACCCAGCCTGGCTGGGGCATGATCTGGGCATGCTCTTTCTGATGGACTGAAACGATATTGCCGCCGCCATCGAAGACGATGAAACGCGTGCTGGTGGTTCCCTGGTCAATAGCGCCGATATAGCGGGTCATGGTCTCTCCTCCGGCCAAGCGCTATGCCAATGGCCGACTGGCCGCAAGACCCGCGGACTTGATCGCCGGAGGAATCCGCTTACCATTCGCTGATGATCCGTTGGTTCGTAGCGCTTGCCGCTTTCGCCCTGCCCTGTGCCGCATCGGCGCAGCAGCTTACAGCCGAGGAACTTGCCGCGATTGACACCGCGGTGAGCGAAGCCCTGAAGGAGAGCGGCGCGCCTTCGGCTGCGGTCTCGGTGGTGCGCGGCGGGGAGCTGGTGCTGAGCCGGGCCTGGGGCAAGCCTTCGGAGACGATTGCCGCCCCTGACCCCGATCTGCCTTATCAGATCGCCTCGAATTCCAAGCAGTTCCTCGCTGCGCTGCTGTTGATGCTGGAGAACGAGGGCAAGCTCGATCTCGACGATCCGGTGGTCAAGTGGCTGCCCGAGCTGCCCCACGCTGATCGCTATACCGTCCGCCAGCTGCTCAGCCACACTTCCGGGCTGCAGGACTATTGGCCGCAGGACTATTCTTTTGCGGCGACCGCGCGGGCAGCGGCGCCGATGGACATTGTCCGGCGCTGGGGGACAAAACCCCTCGACTATGAGCCGGGGACGCGCTGGCAGTACTCCAATACCGGCTATGTCGTCGCCGGGATCATCGCCGAGAAAGCCGGCGGCAAGCCGTTGTGGCAGCAGTTCGAGACGCGAATCTTCCTGCCGCTGGGGATTCATCCCCACCCGCTTGACGCCACCAACGGCCCGGCCTTTCCGCAGGGCTATCACCGCTATGCACTGGGCCCGGTGCGCCCCGCGAAGCCGCCCGCGCCGGGCTGGTTCTGGGCGGCGGGCGAACTGGCGATGAGCGCGGCGGAACTGGCCGAATGGAACATCGCCCGGATCGAGCGCAGCCTGCTGCCGCGGGAGGACTGGGAAGAGATGGAGCGCCCGGTGCGGCTGGCTGACGGCACCAGCACCGGCTATGGCCTGGGGGTTTCGACCCGGATCGCCGGCGGGCGCCGGATAGTCGATCACGGCGGCGGTTCGATCGGGTTCTTCTCGCAGAACAGCGTCTGGGTCGACGATGGCCTGGCCATCACCGTGCTGACCAACGGCGATTTCGGCAATGCCCAGGATGCAATCACCGCCAAAGTGGCCGCGATCGTAGTGCCCAAGAGCGCCCAGACCGAGACCGGCGAGGCGCCGCGTATCGAGCCAGCGAAGGCAACGCTCGAAGCACTGCTGGCAGGGTCATTCGATCCGGCACGCTTTACCGAGAATGCCCAGTACTATTTCACCGAGGAAGTACGCGGCGACTACCGTCAGAGCCTGGGTGAACTGGGCGCGCTGACCAAACTCGAACCCAGCCGGCCACCTAGCCTGCGCGGCGGCTTCGTCAACCGGGTGTTCAAGGCCACGTTCGAAAAGCGCACGCTGACCGTGAGCACCTATTCCGAACCGGGCGCGGAGGGGCGCTGGGAACAGTTTATCGTGATGCCCTAGGCCCTGTTCGTCAGGAACTACAGCCAGTTGATCCGCCGAAACCGCACGAACAGCCCGCCGCAGATCGCCGCGATAACGGCCATGATCGCGGGATAGCCCCAACGCTGATGCAGCTCGGGCATATAGTCGAAGTTCATTCCATAGATCCCGGCAATCGCCGTCGGCACCGCAAGGATCGCGGCCCAGGCGGCAAGCTGGCGAGTGATCTGGCCCTGGCGATGCTGCTCGAGCAGGCTGGCGGTTTCAAACACGGTAGCAAGGGTTTCATGAAGCGCGTCCATCCGTGCCATGGTCCGCTTGATGTGATCGAGGACATCGCGAAACCACACCCGGGCGCTAGGATCGATAGCCGGCAGCTCAGTGGTGGCAAGCCGTTCGCAGACTTCCTCCATCGGCCCGACGATGCGCTGGAAGCGGCGGAACTGGCGGCGCAGGCGAAACACGCGGCGGATCGTCGAAGGCTCTGGAAAAGCCTCGATCGCGCGTTCTTCGATAGTCAGCACAGCTTCTTCGAGATGCTCGATGATCGGCACATAGCCATCGACGACGAAATCGAGAATCCCGTGCGCGACATAGTCCGGCCCTTCGGCCAGCCGGTCGGTATCGCTTTCCAGGCGGGCGCGCAGGGCATCGTGGGCGCGGGCTGAGCCGAGGCGAACGGAGACGATGAAATCGGCCCCCAGGAAGATCGCGGTTTGCCCATACCCGATATTCTCGCCTTCCTGGATCGCGGCGGTGCGGGTGATGATGAACAGCTGCGTCCCATAGATTTCGACCTTGGGCCGCTGGGTCGAGTTGAGCGCATCCTCGATTGCCAGCGGATGGAGGCAGAACTGGGTGCGGACCAGTTCCAGCTCTTCAGGCGAAGGATCGGCCAGCCCGACCCAGTCGAACGTCCGCTTGGGCAGGGCGGCGCGCACCTTGCCATCGATCGGCAGAAGCTGGTCGGACTGTTTCCCGCCGAGGTAACGGCGCGCGGCGATCATTGTCATCGCCAAGCTGTGCCATTACGGCATCATGCTGGCAATCCCGCGACAAACCTGTTAGCGCCGCAAAAAGCAACTTACACCTGTGTCAATTGCTTGGGAGAGGCAGCCCGTGAACGCTCAGACGCCGATCGAACAGTATGTCGACATGATCATTGTCGGCGCCGGGATCTCCGGCATCGGCATGGCGGTGCACCTGACCAGGGACTGCCCGGGCAAGAGCTTCGCAATTCTCGAACGGCGCGCGCAAAAGGGCGGGACCTGGGACCTGTTCCGCTATCCCGGAATCCGTTCGGACAGCGATATGCACACCTTTGGCTTCGCTTTCGCCCCGTGGAAGAACGACAAGGCGATCTCAGACGGGGCGTCGATCGTGAGATATCTTGACGATATTACCGCCCAGTACGGCCTTGCCGAGCACATGCAGTTTGGCCGCAAGGTGATCTCCGCCAACTGGGACAGCACGATCGCGCTGTGGACAGTGACCACCGAGCAGAGCGACGGCACCAGGCAGCGTCTGCAGGGCCGGTTTCTGTTTTTGGGCTCGGGCTATTACGACTACGACAACCCCTATGACGCCGGGTTCAAGGGCCGCGACAAGTTCAAGGGCTCGATCCTGCATCCGCAGTTCTGGCCGCAGGACTTCGACTATACCGGCAAGCAGGTGGTGGTGATCGGCTCTGGCGCCACTGCGGCCACGATCGTTCCGGCACTGGCCGAAGGTGGTGCCGCCCACGTCACCATGTTGCAGCGCACACCCTCGTGGTTTGCCAGTCGTCCGGCCAAGGACGCCATCGCCAACACCTTGCGCAAGTTTCTGCCCGAAAAGCTGGCCTATGCGATCACCCGGGCCAAGAACATCGCGCTAGGCGACTACTTCTACAAGCGCGCGCGAAACGAGCCGGAGAGGGTCAAGGGATTCCTGCACAAGCAGAACCGCGCACTGTTGGGACCGAACTATAACGCCGCCGATTTCACCCCGCCCTACAACCCCTGGGAGCAGCGGCTGTGCCTGGTTCCCGATGGCGATTTCTTCGCGGCGATGAATGCCGGCAAGGCCTCGGTGGTCACCGACCATATCGACAGCTTCGATGCGACCGGGATCAAGCTCAAGTCGGGCAAACACCTCGATGCCGACGTGATTGTAACCGCCACTGGCCTGGCAATGACTTTCGCCGGCAAGATCGCGGTCAGTGTAGATCACCAGCCGGTAGATTTCAGCCAGCAGTACTTTTACCGCAACTGCATGTTCTCCAACCTGCCCAACATTGCCGGCATCTTCGGCTACGTGAATGCCAGCTGGACCCTGCGGGTGGATATCGTTGCCCAATACCTGACCCGCCTGATCAAGCAGATGGATACCTACGGCGCAGTCGCCGCGACCCCGGCCATGCCGGCTGGAACCGAACCCGAAGAGGCCGATGTGTTCGATTTCTCGTCAGGCTATATCCAGCGCGGCAAGGACAAGATGCCGAAGAACGCCGCGACCCTGCCCTGGCGGCTCAACCAGGATTACCTGCGCGACCGCAAGGACATGCGCCAGGCCCCGATCGACGACGGGGTGCTGGTGTTCACCCGAGCACGGGAGCTGGTCGGGGCTTAAAGGAGTTCACGCGGAAGCGCGGAGGTTTGTTGCATCACACGGAGGCGCGGAGTTGCAGCGCATGCGGTGCATGCCGCTATCCAATCCTCGCTCGCCGCAAATGGAACAGCTGGTCCGATCAAGATTGCCTGCGGCGCCTGCAAACCTCTTAGCGACTTCGCGTGCTGAACCCTTTTTTCCTTCTCCGCGCCTCCGCGACTCCGCGTGAACCAGAAATTGCCCCACTCGCAACAATCCCCTAACCCTCCAACCATGCCCGATTCCCCCCGCATCTGGAAAGCCGCGCTGCTGGTTATCGGCGACGAGATTCTCTCGGGCCGCACCCAGGACAAGAACGTCGCCCAGGTCGCGTCCTGGCTCAACGTCCAGGGCATCCGCCTCAGCGAAGTCAGAGTAGTGGCCGACGATACCGCCGCGATCGTCGCAGCAGTCGATGCCCTGCGCGCGGCCAACGATTACCTGTTCACCACCGGCGGGATCGGCCCGACGCACGATGACATCACGGTCGATGCGGTGGCCGAGGCATTGGGTGTCGAAGTGACGATCCACCCCGAGGCCCGCGCGATCCTGGAACGCTACTACGAGAGCCGCGGCGGGCTCAACGAAGCGCGCCTGCGCATGGCCCGAGTGCCCGACGGGGCCGAGCTGATCCGCAACCGCATGTCGGGCGCGCCAGGGATCCGGATCGGCAACGTGTTCCTGATGGCCGGGGTTCCGGCGATCACTGCCGGGATGCTCGATGCCCTGACCGGCGAGCTTGAAGGCGGGCTGCCGATGCTGAGCGAGACCGTTGGCAGCTGGGTCGCAGAAAGCGAAGTGGCCGAGCTGCTGCGCGAGACCGAGCGGCTCCACGAAGGCTGCGTAATCGGCTCTTACCCGTTCTTCCGCGAAGGCCGAGTCGGCGCCAATTTCGTGATCCGCTCGACCGAGGCCGCCCGGATCGAGGCCTGCGCCGAGGCGCTGATGGCGGGCCTGCGCGCGATCGGGCGTGAGGCCGTGGCGGGTGGCATCTAGGTTCGCTGCCAGACTCGTTGTGGCAGCTGCGCTCGCCAGCCTGAGCGCTTGCACCACTGCCAGCGAGAGCGGGGTCGCCCGGCTCGAGGCCCTGCTCGCGCAGCATGACAGCGCGACCCTTGCGCTAGAGGACTGGTGTCGCAGCCAGGGCATCGCCGACTATCGGGTGGTGGCCTACCCGGTGGTCGGAGCCAGGGTCCGCGCGCCTGACGATCTGCGCGAACGGCTGGGGGTCAGCGCGACTGAACCGCTGGGCCTGCGCCATGTCCGCCTGGCTTGCGGGAAGCTGACCTTGTCACATGCCGTCAACTGGTACGTGCCAGGGCGGCTTACCCCGGCAATGAACGAAGCACTTGCCAGCACCACCACGCCGTTCGGCAAGGTTGCCGCGCCGCTCGGCTTCCACCGCGAGCGGATCGCCAGCCGACGTGGCAGCGGCCCAGGTTGTCCGGCGGGGACTCGACTGTTTCAGCGCGCGCTGCTGCGCCTGCCCGATGGCCGGGCTCTGGCGCTGGTCGAGGAGTGCTATGTTGCCGAAGGCGCCCTTTACCCCGCCCGGTGATCGGCGCAGAATACCGCTCTGCGCGGCGACTTGCGACCCGCCGCCGAAAGAAGGCCTGCAATGACCCGCGAACTCCTGATTGTTCGCCCAGGCGACCGGCCAGCGCCATTGAACGTGATTGGCACCAGTGTCACCGTACTGGCCGACAGTGCCGAAACCGGCGGCATGGGCTTTACCGTCCAGCAAGGCGCCGAAGGCAGCGGTCCGGCACTACATTGCCACCCCTGGGACGAGGCTTTCTTCGTGCTTGACGGCACGATCGAGTTCACCGTCGCCGAGACAACCGCGACGCTGGAGGCCGGTAGCCTGGTCTAGGTTCCCGGCGGCACCTCCCACGCTTTTCGCTATGGCCCCGGTGGCGGCAAGATGATCGAGATGACCGGCACCGGCAGCAAGGCCGCCGCGATGTTTGGCGCGTTCGATCGCGAAATGCCGGGCGCGCCAGACCTTGGCCAAGTGATCGAGATTTTTGGCCGCCACGACGTCAAGCTGATGGCCTGACAGCGAAACCGGCCGGAAAGGTTTCCCCTCCCGGCCGGTTTGATAATTAGGGACTGTCCCTATTTAAGTTCAGCCGGCGTGGACTTCCGCCACGTCGATCTTGAGGCCCGGGCCCATCGACGAGCTGAGACCGACCTTCTGCAGGTACTTGCCCTTGGCGCCGGCCGGCTTGGCCTTGACCACGGCATCGACGAAAGCGTCGAAATTGGCCTTGAGCTGGTCGTTCGAGAACGACAGCTTGCCGATCCCGCCGTGGATGATCCCGGCCTTTTCGACGCGGAACTCGATCTGTCCGCCCTTGGCAGCCTTGACCGCTTCGGCCACGTTCGGCGTGACCGTGCCCAGCTTCGGGTTGGGCATCAGCCCCTTGGGGCCGAGCACCTTGCCGAGGCGGCCGACGATCCCCATCATGTCCGGCGTGGCGATCACGCGGCCATAGTCGAGATTGCCCTTCTGCATGTCTTCCAGCAGGTCTTCGGCGCCAACCTTGTCGGCCCCGGCGGCGAGCGCCTTTTCGGCGTTGTCACCGCGCGCGAACACCGCAACCTTGACGTCCTTGCCGGTGCCCGAGGGCAGCACGACCATGCCGCGGACCATCTGGTCGGCGTGGCGCGGGTCAACGCCCAAGTTCAAGGCTACTTCCAGGCTCTCGTCGAACTTGGTGGTCTTGAGGTCCTTGAGCAACTGGATCGCCTCGTCGACACCATAGTGCTTGAGGTTGGCACCGAGCTTGGCGACAAGGGCTTTGCGGTTCTTGGTCTGCTTTGCCATGTCCTTAGCCCTCCACCACTTCGAGACCCATCGAACGCGCGGAGCCTTCGATGATCTTGGTTGCCTGCTCGATGCTGTTGGCCGAAAGGTCGGCCATCTTGACCTGGGCAATTTCGGCGAGCTGCGAGCGCTTGATGGTTCCGCCCGAAACCTTGCCCGGCTCCTTCGAGCCTGACTTGAGCCCGGCGGCCTTCTTGATCAGGAAGCTTGCCGGGGGGGTCTTGGTGACGAAGGTGAACGAACGGTCGGCATAGACGGTGATGATCGTCGGGATCGGCATCATCGCTTCAAGGTCCTGCGTCGCGGCGTTGAACGCCTTGCAGAATTCCATGATGTTGACGCCGCGCTGACCCAGCGCCGGGCCGATCGGCGGCGACGGGGTGGCCTTGCCTGCAGGGACCTGCAGCTTGATATAGCCTTCAATCTTCTTGGCCACGAAGGGCCTCCTTTCTTCCTGTTGGCGCCCGCATGTTTCAGCGGAGGGCCTCAGAGTGAGCGGTCAAGCACCCCGGACTTGATCCGGGGCTCCCGCGCGGGATTTCCGGGCAGTTTCCCGCCTGGAAGCGCGGGCCCTTAGTCCGCTACGGCCCAAAAGAAAAGCGGATTCGTGACAAGCCGCAATTGCACCGCCTGTTAAACAGTTTAGGCTAGCGGATATTCTGGCCGTCAGCGCGGTAGCGGAGGTAAAATGTTCGAAATAGCAGTGCGGGTCAAAGAACTCGCGTCAAGCAACCTCAACAACCTCGTCGAAAGGGCGGCAAGCCCGGCCAAGATGCTGCGGCTGCTGACCACCGAGCTGGAAGAGGCGATCATCACCCTGGAACGTGACGCAACGCTGGCCGGGCGCGGCGCGCAGCGGCTGCTTGCCGCAGCCGATGGCCACGATGCCGCCGCCAAGGACTGGCACGACAAGGCCAAGCTGGCCCTGGCCAGCAACCGCGAAGACCTGGCCAAGGGCGCCCTGGCCGAGCGTGAGAGCGCGCTGGCCGCCGCTGCCGGGCAGCGCCAGGCTGCCGGTGACGCCAAGGCCGAGGCGGGCGCGCTGACTGCGGCCGTCGCCGATCTCGAAACCAAGCTGGGGGAAACCCGGCTGCGCCTCCAGGCCGAACTGCAATCCACCAGCGCCGCCGCCAAGCCCGCTACGGCAACTCCACCCGCCTCGACCAAGGTCGCCGACCGCGTCGGCCGGATGAGCGACCGGATCGCAACGCTGGAGCGGCGTCTGGACTTCGCCCAGGATTCGGTTGCCCCGGCCGCCAAGGCAGCCTCCCTCGACGAGGAACTGGCAGCGCTGCAACGCGAGGCCAAGCTCGAGACTGAGCTGGCCGCACTGCGCAAGTCCGCAAAGAAGAAGTAGACCGCGCCGGGGCGCGGCGTCTACTTGACCAGTTCGACCTGCTCGAAGTCGAGCTCGACCGGGGTCGCGCGACCGAAGATCGAGACCGAGACCTTGACCCGGCTCTTGTCGAAGTCGAGTTCCTCGACCACCCCGGTGAACGAGTTGAACGGACCGTCGAGCACCTTGACCGCATCGCCGATGTCGTAATCGACATGGATATGCTTCTTCGGTTCCGCTGCCAGTGCCGCCCGGTCGCCGAAATAGCGCAAGGCTTCGCGTTCGGTGATCGATTGCGGCTTGCCGTTGGGGCCGAGGAAGCCGGTGACCTTGGGGGTGTTCTTGACGAGGTGGTAGACATCGTCGGTGAGCGCCAGTTTGGCCAGGACATAGCCGGGCATAGTCTTGCGTTCGACCTGCACCTTCTTGCCGCGCTTGACCTCGGTAATGGTCTCATGCGGAACTTCGACCGCTTCGACCAGGGCTTCGAGGCCCATGCGCGCGGCCTCGGACAGGATCGAATCACGAACCTTGTTCTCGAAGCCGGAATAGGCGTGGATGATGTACCAGCGAGCCATGTTTCTCTTTCGAATTCCCTGAATCTGCCGGCCCTCAGGCCAGCGACAGCAGCCAGCGTACGGCCGCACCGAACAACGAATCGATCCCCAGGAAGAACAGCGCCAGAATCACCATCATGATCCCGACGAAGATCGCCGTGGTCGAGGTTTCGCGCCATGTCGGCCACACCACCTTGCGGGCTTCCGCCTGCACCTGGCGCATGAATTCGCCGGGGTTGATCCTGGCCATCGCATCTGCCTCTTCGTTTCGCCTGCGTCTCTACGTTTCTTGCGCCTAGGCTTCATCGCCGCCCCGGCCGCCCTACTCGAAAAAGGGGGGGCCGGGAGGGGCTATGTTCTGTCCATGTGGCGGAAGACAATCGGGCACTTAGCTATGGCGGCAGGGTTTTGCAAGCCGCTGCGGGCCTTGCCCCGGCGCAGAGCCAGCCGCCACGGACCAGGAACCGCCGGATCGCCGGCTCAACCGGGCCGATAACAAACCTGATCTGATCGGTTGCCTGGCAGGAGTGGCAGGATTCGAACCCGCGGCCCTCGGTTTTGGAGACCGATGCTCTACCAGCTGAGCTACACTCCTCCGGGCGCAGGTGCCCCTACAGGCTCGGCGCGCTGATGACAAGCGATACGCTTGGGTTCATAAAGAACCACCGTGCACGCCCCAGTCACCCCGCCCCCGCTCGACCCCGAGCTTTTGATGCTGGCCTATCGCAGCGGGATCTTCCCGATGGCCGATACCCGCGATGATCCCGAGGTGTTCTGGGTCGAGCCGCGGCGGCGCGCGGTGTTGCCGCTCGATGGGTTCCGCTGCTCGCGCTCGCTGGCCCGGACGCTGCGGCGCGGAGGCTTTGCAGTGACCTGCAACCGCGCTTTCGCAGAGGTGATCGACGCCTGCGCCGCCCCCCGGCGCGACACTGCCGAAACCTGGATCAGCGGCCGGATCCGGGCAAGCTACCTCGAGCTCCACCGCATTGGCCAGGCTCATTCGCTCGAATGCTGGCAGGGCGGCGAGCTGGGCGCCGAATTGGTTGGGGGCCTCTACGGAGTCGGCTTTGACCGGGTGTTCTGCGGCGAATCAATGTTCAGCCGCGTGCCCGATGCCTCGAAGATTGCCCTGGCCTGGCTGGTCGCGGCGCTGCGCCGGGCGGGAGCCGCGTTGCTCGACTGCCAGTTCATCACCCCGCACCTTGCCTCACTGGGCGCAGTCGAGATCAGCCAGAAACGCTATCGGGAGCTGTTGCAAATGGCTCAGAGATCGACCGAAGGCGACGGCGCGGCCGTGGGTTCGGGTGACGGCGACGCCGCTGGCTTGGGCGACGGTGCAGCGCTGCCGCTGCCCGCTGGTTTCGCCGCGCTGCTTGGCGATGCCGCGGCCTTGGGCAACGCCTCTTCGCCAGGGAACTTCATCGCGCAGTCTTTGACCCAGACGTCATAGACCGGGTGCTCAACCACGCTGAGTGACGGCGAGTTCTTGAACAGCCAGCCGGAGAACACCTTGCGCCAGGCCAGCGCACTGTCGGCATCCTTGCGCTCTTCGACGAAGACCTGGATGAAGGCCCCGGTTTCGGGCGGGCGCTCCCACGGCAGGGTCCGCTCGCAGGTCGCCAGCTTGATCACCACATTGCCGATCCGCTTGGCCTCACCGGTCTTGAGCAGCACGTCCTGGGTGAGGTTGTTGCGCTTGTTGAGCAGGCCGATCGTGGCTGTGCGGTCCTTGACCGGGGTGCCGTATTCGCTTTCGACCACCGGCCCGGCCGCGCCCTTGCCGGCCACCGCCCTGGGCACTTCGGTCGCGACCGCTTCCGGCGCAGGTTCACCCGAGCAGGCGGCCAGTGCGAGCAGGATGAAGGCCGGCGCGAGTCTCACGCGTCCGGCGAAGCTCGACTCTTGTCGCCCTCCGGCGACCAGGCCTCGTAATCGCCAGTGGCAGCAGCCCGCTTGCCGCCGCGCTCGAGCGCTCCGGCCGGGCGATAGGCCTCGGCCGTGCCCGTGGCGTTGGGGGTGTAATCGGTTTCCCAAATCCGCGCTGGCGGCAGGTTGCTCTCCGGCGGTCCATCGAAACTGCCGTGCAGCCAGCCGTGCCATTCGGCCGGGACCCGGCTGGCATCGTTGGCGCCCTCATAGATCACCCAGCGCCGCTCGCTGCCCGGATTGGGCTCGGTGGCGCCGCGGCGCTTCTTGCCGCGGTAATAGCGGTTGCCGGTGCCGTCCGTGCCAACCAGTTCGCCGGTCATCGCGCTGGTGAACAGCGTGCCAACGGTGGCACCGTCCCACCAGGTGAAGATCTTGCCGAGAATTCCCATGG
>JANOGS010000042.1:0-1948 GCA_031414115.1 Novosphingobium sp.
GTGACGATGATCTCGGAATCGCCGCTATCCTCGTCGGCGGGTGCGTCTTGGGCAAGTGCTGTGCCCGGCAGCACGATGGCGGTGGAGGCCAGCAGCAGCAGGGTGCGATGACGCAGCGAAGCGTTCATTTTCATGGTTTTCCCTCATTCTTGGCGACTTGGATCGATTAGGGCGGGGATTGCCCTCGAAACAACGGTAAATCGGTAAACGTCGCCTGTTTTGAGGCGCTTTTCCGCTCAGGCGTTGCTGCCTTGCCACGCATCCGGCACTGCCGGGTAGCATTCGAGCACCGGCCCGAGCGCTTTGACCAGCGGGCCAAGGTGCTGCTCGACCGCGCGCCACTGGCCCTCGCCGCTGCGGTTGATCGGGCGGCGGACCTGTTCGCTGCTGGGGGTCCGGACCGCGCGATCACTGCTGGAAAAGTTCAGACACGCTTCCTCGAACGGCAGGTTGAGGCCATCGAGCAGTGCCCGGATTTCGCGCTCGGGGTCGTCGAGCAGGTTCTCGTGGATCACCCGCACAACCCGCCCCGGCAGCACCCGGTCGAAATGCGCCATCAGCCGGACATAGTCGGCATAGTAGCGGCCGATATCGGCAAGATCGTAGGAAAACGCCTGACCGCGGGCATAGTGCTGGCGGAAGTTCGAATAACCGCAATCGAGCGGATGGCGGCGGGCGTCGACGATCCGGGCGTTCGGCAGGATCAGCTGGATCAGCCCGACATAGAGCCAGTTGTTGGGCAGCTTGTCGATGAACCGCGGCTTTGCCTCGCGGCGTTGGATCTGGGTAGTCTGGAGATAGCTTTCGCCCAATTGGCGCAGTCCATCGGCATCGAGTTTGGCGAGCGCCTGGGTCCAGTGCTCGCGGCGCGAGAGGCGGTTGATCATCGCCGGAATGTCCGGCAGCTCCATCGTTCCTTCGACCTGCGAATGGCACGAGAGGATCTGCTCGATCAGCGTCGATCCAGCGCGCGGCATGCCGACGATGAACAGCGGATCGGGCGCAGTGCAGCCTTGGCCAGTGCGCGCCGCGAAGAAGGCGGCATCGAAGCGGGCGATTTCGCGGTCAACCGCACGGCTGGTTTCCGCGGCTTCATAGGGCAGTTCCGCGCGTCGCAGCCGGTTGGCTTCGGCATAGTGGTCGAACGCAGCGGCCCCCTCGCCGCTGTCGTCGAGCGCCTTGCCGAGCGCGAAATGGAGGTGGAAGCGGTCGTCCGAGGTCGCCTCGGGCGCAGCGAGCGCCGCCAGCATCGCTGCGCGGTCCTCCGGCCCCAGTTTGGCGGTCTTGAGGTTGGCGATCGACCACCACGCCTCACCGAACCAGGGCTTGATTGCAATCGCCTTGCGATAGGCCGCGATCCCCTCGTCCAGCCGCCCGACGGTCTTGAGGGTATGGCCATAGCTCAGCCAGATCGGGGCATGTCGCTCAGCGCGGGCGAGGATCGTCTCGTAAAGCGCCAGCGCCTCGTCGAACGCCCCGATCTTGCCGACTACCGCAGCGCGCAAGGTGCTGTGCTGGGGATCGTCGGGCTCCTCATCGCGAACTTTGTCGAGTTCCTCAAGCGCTTCCTCGGGACGGTTGGAACGGTGGAGCAGCAGCGCCAGGTTGGAACGCGCCGCGGTGAAGGTGGGCGCGATCTCCAGCGCCCGGCGCAGCAGGTTCTCGGCATCCTTCATCCGCCCGATCCGCCCGGCCAGCTCGGCCAGCATCCGGATTGCATACACGTCGAACGGGTCTTCCTTGAGGTGGCGCTTGAGCAGCGGCTCGGCGACGCTCAGCGCATTGCGATTAAGCGCCATCGCCGCCTCGACCAGCCGCGGGTGGAAGTCGGCGGGCTGGGCTGGAGTCGGTGAGGAAGAATTACCTGACATCGATCGCCAAGAAACATGGTGACGCACCGCAATCAAGCTCTAGGCTGCCCGGAACTGGGGAGAGGGGCATGAGCGAG
>JANOGS010000043.1:0-4786 GCA_031414115.1 Novosphingobium sp.
GCGGTTGAGGAGGCCAATCTCGTCGGCGCCGATCCGGCCTTCGACCCGCATCGAGAAATTGCCCGCGCCCACTTCGCGCGCCGCGTCGACCAGATCATAGAGCGGTTTGACCTGGCGATCGGCAAAGCGCAGCGCAAACCACACTGCCAGGCCAACCAACGCCAGACTGGCAACGAACAGGGCGACGTTGAAACGCAGCTGCAGGATACGCGCGCGGCTGCTGACCTCTTCATAATCGCGGACAATGTTCTGGGCATAACCGCTGGACAGCAGGTCGGACTTGCGGACGGTGTAGAGGTAGATCCCGGCCCTGCGGTCGATCGGCGTGACTGCCTTGATCGCGTTGCCGCTGGAGGAGACCACGATGTCCTCGCCGCGATCAAGCTGGCGCAGGGCGGTCCCCGATATCTCCGAAAGCGGGGCATCACCGCGGGTGAAGGCGGCCTTGTGCAATTGCCCGTTCGCGCCCTTCTGCAGGATCGTCGATTCGTCGATCTTGCGGTGCAGCACCTGGTAGAGGTAATAATCCTGGAACTCGGCACTGGCGACCTGCATCTGCGAAAGCCCGGCGCCCAGATCACCGGCCATTGCCAGCGATTCGTATTCAAGATCGCGCTGGATTTGCTCGGAATAGCCGCGCGCCAGGTTGTTGGCGTTCTCCAACAGCCCGCGCGATTTGTCGGAGAACCAGAACTCGACGCCCGACTGGAACAGGAACGAAGCGAAGATCACCACCAGCAGCGTGGGAATCGCTGAAATCAGCGAGAACAGGAACACCAGGCGGACATGCAGCTGGCCGCCGGTTCCCGCCTTCTCGGCAGCGCGTTGCAAGGCAATGCGCCGCCCCAGCAGCACCAGGATCGCCATCGCCGGCACCAGCGTACCAACCAGCAGCGTGGCGGTGAGGTCCGAGGGCAGGATCTGCCCGCGTTTTGATTGTTCGGTCACTGCAAACCAGGTGACCAGGGTCATCGTCAGGAAGGCAATGATCGAGCCGACTTCCATGATCGGAAAGAAGTTGGCGCGGCGCGTCCAGATTTGGAACCTGCGCCACCAGCGCGGCCAGCCTGTCTTGCGCGCGGCATCCATAGTTGCGAGATTACAACACCGCTGTTGCAACAATGCAAGGTTTTTCGCCGATCCCGATCACAGGTCGGTCGGATCGATTCCCAGATCGCTGAGCCGCTTGCGCAAGGTGTTGCGATTGATGCCGAGGTATTGGGCCGCGCGCAGCTGATTGCCGCCGGTCTCGCGCAGCGCGGCGCGCAGCAAGGGCAGTTCGAACGCAGCCAGCGCCTCGTCGTAGACCCGGCCGGCCGCCGGGCGGTTGGTGGCAAGCCATTGCACGACTGCGCCAGCGATCCCGTCGCTGCTTTCGGCATCGCCGGGCAATGCGCCATCGAGCAATGCGGAAATGCTGGCAACATCGATCGTGTCTTCGCGCGCAAGCAGTGTCAGACGGTAGATGAAATTGCGCAACTCGCGGACGTTGCCGCGCCACGGTTGGCGAGAGAGCATGGCTGCGGCATCATCGGTAAGCTGGTGGAACGGCAGCCCTTCTCCCGCCGCGAGACGCAGGAAATGGCGCGCCAGCGCAGCAATGTCGTCGGCCCGTTCGCGCAGCGGCGGCAGAGTGATCGGGACGACGTTGAGCCGGTAGTAGAGGTCTTCGCGGAACCGGCCCGTCGCAATCAGCGGCCCCAGATCGCGGTTGGTCGCGGCGACGATCCGCACATCGACCTTCACTTCCTCGCGCCCGCCGACCCGGCGGATCGTACCCGATTGCAAGGCACGCAGCAGCCGGGTCTGGGCTTCAAGCGGCATATCGCCGATCTCATCAAGGAACAGCGTGCCGCCATTGGCCTGCTCGAACTTGCCGACATGGCGCGCCACCGCGCCGGTAAAAGCACCTTTCTCGTGTCCGAACAGCTCGCTTTCGATCAGTTCGGCGGGGATTGCGGCGGTGTTGACCGCCACGAACGGCCCGGCCTTGCGCGCGCCCAGCTGATGGATGGCCTCGGCGACCAGTTCCTTGCCGGTGCCACTTTCGCCGAGCACGAGGACGGTCAGATCGTTGCGCAGCACCCGGGTTATCATCCGGTAGACCGCCTGCATCGCCGCGCTGCGCCCGACCAGTGGCAGCTCAGTAACCGGGGCCTCGTCGTCGATCCCGCCGGCAGTGGTTGTGCGGCCCACAGCCTGGCGCACGGTGCGGGCCAGTTCGTCGATATCGAATGGCTTGGGAAAATACTCGAAGGCCCCGGTATCGCTGGCACGGACTGCGGTATCGAGCGTGTTCTGCGCCGAAAGAATGATCACCGGCATCTCGGGCGCCAGCTCGCGAACCGTGCCGATCGTCTCGATCCCGTCGCCGTCGGTCAGGATCACATCGGTGACCAGCGCCTGATAGCGGCCTTCGCTCAGCAGCTTGTCGCGACCGGCAACCGAATCGCAATGGGTGACCGCAAACCCCTCGGCCTCAAGCGCGGCGGTGATCACGATCGCGATGGTGGCGTCGTCCTCAACCAGCAGCACGCTCATGCCGCCTGCTCCCGCTTAGCCTTGCGCGAGCTTTCGGCGACCGCCAGGTGCAGCCGGAAATGGGTCAGTCCGGTCGCCTCCTCGCGGTCGTGACCAACCCGGCCTTTCATGTCGCGAACCAGCCGGCGAACCAGCGCCAGGCCCAGCCCCTGTCCGCTCTTCTTGGTGGTCACGAACGGCTCAAACAGGTGATCGCGCATCGCCGGATCGATCCCCGCGCCGTTGTCCGAGACGCGCAGTTCGATCGGCAGCCGCACTGTGCTGCCGTCAGCGCCGACGTGGAGCTGCAAGCCGCTGGCAAAGCGGGTGCGGATCACGATCTGCGGTTCGGCGACTGATCGGCAGGCATCGGCGGCGTTGGCGATCAGGTTGATCAACACTTGCAACAAGGCATCTGCATTGCCGAGTACCGGCGGCAGTGAGGGATCGAATTCCTCGACGATGGCGGGTGCCGATCCGCTCGCCTCGATCACCGCGCTGGCGCGGCGCACCGCTTCGTGGAGGTTGCACGGGGCCAGTTCGGGCGCGGTGCGGCGTGATAGCGACTGCATCTGGTCGATCAGCTTGGCGATCCGGTCGACCTCGTCGGCGATCAGCCCGGTCAGCGCGCGGTCGCCGCCTTCGAGCTTGCGGCCGAGCAGCTGCGCCGCACCGCGAATACCTGCCAGCGGGTTCTTGATCTCGTGCGCGAGCACTTCGGGGGCGCGCAGCAAGCTGTCCTCACCGGCGGCGGCATTGTCGCGCATCGCCTCGGCCCCGCCGATGTCATGAAGGCTCAGCACCTGCCAGCCGGGCTGGTCGATCATCGGGGCGATCATGACGTCGATCCGCCGTGGCCCCTGCCCCGGAACCTTGACTCCGGCAGCGCGCGCCGAAACCTGGGCATCGGCTTCGGCAAGACGCGCGGCCAGCAGGGGTTCGTCGAAGTGCAACAGTTCAGCCAACGGCCGTCCGGCCAGGCGGCGCAGGCTCTGGCCGAAGAACTGCTCGGCCGCCGGATTGGCGGAAGCGAAGGTCTGCCCCGGGCCGAGCAGCACCACCGCGAGCGGCAAGCTGGCCAGTTGGCGCTGCGCCTCCGCGCTCATGCCGCTTCGCGCGCCAGGAAGGGATCGTAGAATTCGGAAAGCTGCCGCACCACCTCATCAGGATCGTTGACGAAGTTGACCATGTTGCGGAACGCGGCCGAGCCCGGCAGCCCGCGGGTGTACCAGCCAAGATGCTTGCGGGCGAGCTTGACGCCGGTGTCCTCGCCGTAAAGCTCGAGCATCCAGCGGTAGTGCTCCAGGATCAGACGGAACTGCTTATCAAGCGTCGGATCAGCCATTTGCTGTCCGGTCTTCAGCCAATGCATCACCTGGGCAAGGAACCACGGCCGGCCATAGGCGCCGCGCCCGATCATCACGCCATCGGCGCCTGACTGCTCAAGCGCAGTGGCGGCATCGCCGATCTCGCAGATATCGCCGTTGACAATCACCGGGATCGAAACCGCCTGCTTGACCTGGCGCACAAACGCCCAGTCGGCCGCGCCCTTGTACATCTGGTTGCGGGTGCGGCCGTGAACAGTGACCATCTGCGCGCCAAGATCCTGCGCGATCCGCGCCAGTTCGGGGGCGTTGAGACTGTGGTGGCACCAGCCCATCCGCATCTTGACCGTAACCGGCACCTTGACTGCCCTGACCGTCGCTTCGATCAGCCGTGACGCCAGCTTGACGTCGCGCATCAGCGCCGATCCGGCCTCGCCGTTGACCACCTTGCGCACCGGGCAGCCCATGTTGATATCGATGATCGCGGCGCCGCGGTCTTCAACCAGCCGGGCCGCCTCGGCCATCTGCGCTGGCTCGCAGCCGACCAGCTGCATCGATACCGGCTCTTCGGCAGGGTCCCACATCGCCTTCTGCTGCGACTGACGGGTTTCGCGGATCGCCGCCGGGCTGGCGATCATCTCGGTGACGTTGAGCCCCGAACCGAAGCCGCGCACCGCGCGGCGGAACGGCAGATCGGTGACGCCGGTCATCGGTGCCAGGATTACCGGGCAGTCGATCCGGACCGGGCCGACCATGATCGGCTCAAGCCGGGGAGGAGAGGGTAGCGGGTTCATCAAGGATGCCTAAAATTTGGGCAGCACATAGGGAATTGCCCGCCGCCCGGCAAGCCTATACCGGCAGGTGCGATGAATGGTCCTCCACCCCTGCCCCGCACCGCCGCAGTGATCGTTGCTGCCGGGCAAGGACTGCGCGCCGGACAG
>JANOGS010000044.1:0-2135 GCA_031414115.1 Novosphingobium sp.
GGGCGCGATGCCTTTGCCAGGATGGTGGCGCAGGCCCAGCCGCTCAGCCAGTTCTTATTGGACGCAGCAAGCGAAGACTGCGAATTGCAGACCGCCGAGGGACGCGCACGCATGGCCAGCCAGGCATTCCCGCTGTGGAGCGCCCTGCCCCCGGGTGCCCTGAAGGCGCAATTGATCGGTGACATAGCGGAGAAGGTGCAACTGGGCGTGCGCGAACTGAACGGCATTTGGGGTCAGGTCGCTAAACCCGCGGCAGCCTGGCGCGGCGACCGCATGGCGCAGGATGGCGCTGCGCAACAGAGCGGGTCGGAACGAGCGACCTGGCAACCGCCAAACGGCTACGGGCGCAACAGCGCCGCCCAACCCAGCCGCCTCAAGGGTCGCCCGGCGCCACTGAGCCGAGCCGAACGCGCAGCGCGACTGCTGCTCAGCTACCCCGCCTGCTGGGAGGCGCTGTCCAGCGAAGACCATAACCTGCTTTGTTCCCTGCCCACGCCGCATGGCCCGCTGTTCGCCTGGCTCGATGGCCAGTTGCACGACCACGGGCCGTTGCCCTGGGGCGCCCTGCGCGAAGGCCTGCGCGGGCATGAGAGTGAGGAGTTGGCGCTGCGCGCCATGTCCGGCGGCGACGGCGCATCCACCAGCTCGCCACCCGAGCCATCCGCAGATTCCAGCGCTCGCGCCGAGGCCGAAGCCGACACATTGCTGATCGACAGCCGTGCCGAGCTGCGCGACCTGCTGAACCGGATGCTGGTGGAGAAAATCAAGAAACAGGAAACCGAGACCGTCCATCGCATCGCCAGCGACCCTGCCGCCTTGAGCGAATACCGCGCATTGCAGCAGCGACGCAAGGAGCTCGAAGGCATGCTGCGCGCGGGGACCGGACTGCCCGTCTAGGAGCCCGTCGGGCTTTGGGTCGGCTCCGTGTTGGGCCTGCGCCAGCAGGTTGGCCGGTATAATCCACCCGTTTGCTGACGGCAAGAGCGACAGCAGCACCTCCGGGCCAGCCGACCGTTGACACAGTTCACAACCGGCACTTCACCGCAAGGACTGCACACCAAATGTTCGCCCAACCACCTTGCCAGCGGGGATGCCCGCAAGACTGATTGAGCCCATCGCGCGACGCTGCGCCTTGGCCGCCACATTTTCTTTTTTTCGAGGTCGTTCGATGCCGAACCTGAAAACCACCAAGCCTGTCGCCAAGGCGGCTGCCAAGGCAGGCGCGAAGCCTGTGGCCAAGGCCAGCGCGAAGCCCAGCGCCAAGTCCAGCGCAAAGCCCGTCGCCAAGGCTCTGGCCAAACTGCCGGCAAAGCCGCTCGCGCAACCCCCGGCCAAATCCGCTGCCGTGCCGGCAGGCCAGGCCAAGACGGGCGCTGCGGCAACCGTTCCGCCGGTGAAAACCGGCGTCACCCTGAGTTCCAGGGCCGCCGACCTGCTGGCGCAAAAGATGGCTGCCGCACTGGACGCGGCTGCAGCGAGGCGCAAACCGGGACGTCCAGGCAAGCCGCAAGAGGGCGACGACGCGAAGAAAGGCGCCAAGGGCAAGATCGGCAAAGTAGCCGTCGACGACACGCCGGACCTGGCCGCCGAATTTGCCGAGGATCAGCTGGCCAACGGCGAGAAGGCCAAACCTCTGCGCATGAAGATCAGCAAGGCCAAAGAGCGCGCCCTGATGAAAGAGTTCGGCCTGGACGAGACTGTCCTGTCCGAGGAAGACCTGCTCAAGCGCCGCCTGCGCCTGAAGGCGCTGATCAAGCTGGGCAAGACGCGCGGCTACCTGACGCACGGCGAAATCTCCGACCACCTGCCCGACAAGCTGGTGGACGCCGAGACCATGGAAGTCGTCATCACCATGCTCAACGACATGGGCGTGGCGGTCTACGAGCAGACGCCCGACGCCGAGACCCTGCTGCTGACCAATACCGGCCCGACCGCCGCGTCCGAGGAGGAAGCCGAAGAGGAAGCCGAAGCCGCGCTGTCCACCGTGGACAGCGAGTTCGGCCGCACCACCGACCCGGTGCGCATGTACATGCGCGAGATGGGAACGGTCGAGTTGCTGACCCGCGAAGGCGAAATCGAAATCGCCAAGCGCATCGAAGGCGGTCTGATGGCCATGATGGAGGCGATCTCAGCCT
>JANOGS010000045.1:0-6386 GCA_031414115.1 Novosphingobium sp.
CGCCATCGATCCGGCCAGCATCAAGGGCACCGGCAAGGACGGCCGCCTGACCAAGGAAGACGTGGTCGCCGCCGCCCAGGCCAAGAGTATGGCGCCGGCTCCAGCCACAACCTCCGCTCAGCCTGAGCCTGTCGAAGGCCACGCGCCTGGCCAGCGCGGCGAGGAGCGGGTCAAGATGACCCGGCTGCGCCAGACCGTCGCCCGCCGGCTCAAGGAAGCGCAGGATACTGCGGCGCTGCTCACCACCTTCAACGATTGCGACATGTCGGCGGTGATCGCGGCGCGCGAACGCTACAAGGACCTGTTCGAGAAGAAGCACGGGGTCCGCCTCGGCTTCATGGGCTTCTTCGCCAAGGCCGCCTGCCTGGCGCTGAAGGACGTGCCCAGCGTCAACGCCCGGATCGAGGGCGAGGAGATCGTCTACCACCCCTATATCGACATCTCGGTCGCGGTCTCGGCCCCCAATGGCCTCGTCGTGCCGGTGGTGCGCGATTGTCAGGCGCTGAGCTTTGCCGGGATCGAGAAGGCGATCGGAGACTATGGCAAGAAGGCCAAGGACGGCGCTCTGACCATGGCCGACATGGCCGGCGGGACCTTCACCATTTCCAACGGCGGGGTGTTCGGTAGCCTGATGAGCACCCCGATCATCAACCCGCCGCAGAGCGCGGTGCTCGGCCTCCACCGCATCGAGGACCGCGCGGTCGTGCGCGACGGCGAGATCGTGATCCGCCCGATGATGTACCTCGCGCTCAGCTACGACCACCGCCTGATCGACGGGCGCGAGGCGGTAACGGCTTTGAAGATCATCAAGGAAGCGATAGAAGACCCGACGCGGCTTTTGATTGATCTTTGATATGGCAACCTCTGCGAAACGATTGCTGACTGTCGAGGAATTCCTCGAGCTCGAGTTTTCCGGGGACGAATGCCCACGTATCGAACTCGACAACGGTACGATTCGGATGTTGGCCGGTGGCAGTGCTGCGCATTCGCGTGTACAGGCGAACATACTTGGTACGCTGTTCCAGCGGTTGAAGGGTTCAGGGTGCAGCCCTTATGGCTCCGACATGGGAATTCGCACCCATGACTTGTCATTGCGCTATCCCGACGTCTCGGTTTTTTGCGGACGCGAAGGGCCGGAAAACGATCAACTCAAGCAGTTTGACGATCCCAAATTGGTCGTCGAAGTCCTCTCGCCATCGACCCGCCGCGACGATGAAACAGTCAAGTTGCGCGAGTATCAAGCAGTGGGGTCACTTGACGCGATCATGTTGGTCGATCCGGAAGTCGAGACAATCCGGTTGTTGACCCGCGGCCCGGGCCGGGGGTGGAAGGACATCGAACTCAATAAAGGCAGCGATGCCATCATTGAGGCTCTTGGCGTCACTTTCACATGGGCCGAGATGTTCGCCCGCTCATGACTGTCAAGGAAGCGATCGAGGATCCGACGCGGTTGTTGATTGATTTGTGAGGACGGTATGGGAGTCTCTGCATCACTTAAGGCGATTCACACGAACGACTTGGCTCGGATTTCAGCAGATTCAAGCTTGTTGATCCCGTTTCTCGCTGGAACCAATCCAGTTGCAGTATCACCGCATAAGCGCACTTTCTTGGGCCGATTGCTTGGAAAGACCGAACACGACGCAGTGCAGCCCTTTCATGACACTCCAAGCGTGACCTTGGCAGGCCATTGGGAGATCATGACATTTGCGATGAGCGGTCCCAATCCACCAACGGACAACCCTCTTGACTTGGTCGAGTCCGACTTTGAACCCTGCACATCGATTGACCTTGGTTACGGCCCTCCACGTGTCATTCCAACTTCAAGAATGACTCAGTTCGACACTGCAATTTCAGCCCTCTCGGATGATGATATCGGCGGAAGATTGAATGACGCGGAAATGACTGCGGCGGGAATCTACGAGCGAGATCAGATTCTCTCAGATCTGAGCGAATGGAAGCCCGCACTAATCCAAAAGTCCGCCGAACTTCGAACGTTTGCCCGATATTGCACCGATCATCAGTGTGCTGCTCTGATCTATTTCCACTGATTGGAAGAAAAATGTCTAACTGCGACTACGACCTGATCGTCATCGGCGCCGGCCCGGGCGGCTATGTCGCGGCGATCCGCGCGGCGCAGCTTGGGCTCAAGGTAGCCTGCGCCGAGGGGCGCGAGACGCTGGGGGGGACTTGCCTCAACGTCGGGTGCATTCCCTCCAAGGCACTGCTGCATGGCTCGGAGAAGTTCGCTGAGGCGGCCGACGGCTCGCTGGCGCGCTACGGGGTCAAGCTGGGCAAGGTCGAGCTCGATCTCGCCGCGCTGCAGGCGGACAAGGCTGAGGCGGTCAAGGGCCTGACCGGGGGGATCGAGTTCCTGTTCAAGAAGAACAAGGTCGATTGGCTCAAGGGCCATGGCTCGTTCAAGGATGCGCATACCGTCACCGTTTCGGGCAAGGACTACACCGCAAAGAACGTGGTGATCGCCACCGGATCGAGCGTCACGCCGCTGCCGGGCGTCGCTGTTGACAACGACAAGGGCGTGATCGTCGATTCCACCGGCGCGCTGGCGCTGGCCAAGGTGCCGCAGCATCTGGTGGTGATCGGCGGCGGGGTGATCGGACTTGAACTGGGTTCGGTCTGGCGGCGGCTGGGCGCCAAAGTCACCGTGGTCGAGTTCCTCGACCAGTTGCTCCCCGGCATGGACATGGATGTCCGCAAGGAAGCCGCCAAGATCTTCAAGAAGCAGGGCATGGAAATCCGGCTCGGCACCAAGGTCACCGGCGCGAGCATCAAGGGCAAGAAGGCCACCCTGATCCTGGAACCCGCGAAAGGCGGCGCCTCCGAGACGTTTGAGGCTGACTGCGTGCTGGTTTCGATCGGGCGGCGGCCACACACCGATGGGCTCGGGCTTGAGGCGATCGGGCTCGAACTCAACCCGCGCGGGCAGATCGAAACCGACCACGAATTCCGCACCAAGGTGAGCGGCGTCTGGGCGATCGGCGATTGCATTCCCGGGCCGATGCTGGCCCACAAGGCCGAGGACGAGGGGATCGCGGTCGCTGAAAACATCGCCGGGCTGACCGGGATCGTCAATCACGCGGTAATCCCCGGAGTGGTCTATACCATGCCTGAGATCGCCGGCGTGGGCCTGACCGAGGAAGACGCCAAGGCCGCGGGCCACGAGATCAAAGTTGGCAAGTTCCCGATGATGGCCAACAGCCGCGCCAAAACCAACCACGAGCCCGATGGCTTCGTCAAGATCATCGCCGATGCGACAAGCGACCGCGTGCTCGGCGCCTGGATGATCGCTTCGCTCGCCGGGACCATGGTCGCCCAGGTCGCCCAGGCGATGGAATTCGGCGCCACCAGCGAAGACATCGCCTACACCTGCCACGCCCACCCGACGCACTCCGAGGCAATCAAGGAAGCGGCGATGGCGGTGACCGGCAAACCGATTCATATCTGAAGGAGACAAGACGAATGGCCGACACGATCAAGCTCGAGCTGACCGAAGACGATATCGGCATCCTGGTCGATGCGCTCGAGGCTGACATGGAAGGCTATGTCGAAGCCGCCAAGGAAGCCCGCGCCAACAACAAGCGCGATGACGTTGATACTTTCACCGCAGCAGCGTTGAACATCCAGAAGCTGATGACCCGGCTGCAGGGCCTGATCGACGAATAAGGTGCCCGCCAGGACGGCCCGCCCGATGCTGATGCAGCGCTTTGCCCGCTGGCATATCTGGCTGGGCTGGGTGGTTGGTCTGCCGGTGCTGATGTGGACCGTGACCGGGCTGTTCATGGTCGCGCGCCCGATCAACGAAGTGCGCGGTGCGCATTTGAAGGTCGCGGCCAAGGAGGAAGCGCTGCCGGCGGGAAGCAAGATCGTGCTGGCCATTCCGCAGGGCAAACCGGTTCGCGCGATCACCACCGCAATGGAACGCGGCAAGGTCACTACCCGGCTTGACTATGCAGACGGCAGCCTCGCCCGGTTCGGCGAAGACGGCGCCGAATTGCCGCCGCTGGACGAAGCCGCTGCCCGCGCCTTGGTCGCCGCGCAGATTGTCGGCGGCGACCAGGTGCAGAGCGCCGCCATGTTCCCGGCCAGCAAGGTCCCGTTCGATTTCCGCCAGCCCATGCCGGTCTGGCAGCTGGTGCTGGAGGACGGCACCCGCGTCTATGTCGGCCAGCACAGCGGCCGGATCGAAGCAGTGCGGACCCGCTGGTGGCGCGCGTTCGATTTCATGTGGGGGCTCCACATCCTCGATCCGCAGGCGCGCGAGGATACTTCGCACCCCTTGCTGATCTTGCTCGCCGCGCTCAGCACGATCGGCGCATTGCTCGGCTGCGTGCTGCTGTTCCGGCGGCGGCGGGCGAGCGTCGTGCCGAAAGGATCCTAGCCATGTACCCACGCCTGACCGAAGAACCCGGCGCCATCGCCACCGCCGCCGCGATTGCCCGCGGCGAATTGTCGCCGCTCGAAGCCGTCGATGCCGCGATCGCGCGGATCGAGGCGCTCGACGGACCGATCAACGCCGTGGTGATCCGCGATTTCGACCGCGCCCGCAGCGTCGCCAAGGCCATGACTGCTGCCGGACCGGGCAAGGATCAACCGCTGTTCGGGCTGCCGATGACAATCAAGGAAAGCTTCGACATCGCCGGGCTGCCGACCTCGTGGGGGATCGAGCAGCACCGCGGCAATGTCGCCGCCCGCGATGCCGTGGTGGTGCAGCGGCTAAAGCGCGCCGGGGCGGTGTTCCTGGGCAAAACCAATATCCCGCCGTTCCTGGCCGACTGGCAGGCCGACAACCCGATCCACGGCCGGACCCACAATCCGCACGATCTCAAGCTCACGCCCGGTGGCTCATCCGGCGGAGCGGCGGCGGCTTTGGCAGCCGGAATGGTCGCAGCCGAGTACGGCAGCGATATTGGCGGCTCGGTGCGGATCCCAGCGCATTTCTCCGGGGTGTGGGGCCATAAGCCGACCTGGGGCGTGGTCACGCTGGAAGGCCAGGTACCACCCGGCACGGGTGGACACGAACTGGCGCTGTGGGTGGTTGGCCCGCTGGCGCGCAATGGCGAGGATCTGGCGCTACTGCTTGATCTCACGCTCGACCGGCCGCTGGCGCGGCGCATACGGCCGCTCGCTGAGTGCCGCTTCCTCTACCTTGACCGCCACCCGCTGGTCGAGGTCGATGACAGCGTGCGCGAACCAGTCGAGGCAGCGGCGGCGGCAATCGGCGCGGCAGGCGCGGCAATCTCGCATGACACCGCCGTGCTTCCCGATCTGGTCTCAGCGCACCGTGATTATCTGCGAATGCTCAATATCGCGATGACCGGTGGTGCGACCGGACCCGACGGGCAAGTGGCCAGCGCGGCTGACTGGTTCGCCCTGCTCGAAGCCCAGGCCGCAGCCCAGCGCGCCTGGCGCGCCGTATTCGAGGAAGTCGATTTCGTCCTGTTCCCGCCCTGCGCGGTCCCGGCTTTCCCGCACGATCAGTCCCCGTTCGGCGGGCGGACATACATGGTCAACGGCCAGGCGATGCCGGTCGATTCGATCCTGGCCTATGCCGGGATGGCCACTTTCCCCGGCCTGCCCTCAACCGTGCTGCCGGTCGGTAGCGCAGGGCACTTGCCGGTGGGGATGCAGGTGATCGGCCCGCGCTTTGCCGACTGTGACTGCATTGCCGCAGCGACCGCAATCGGCAAGTTGCTGCACGGCTAGGCCCGCGGCAGTTCCTTGAGCGGTCGGCTGGTGTCGGCCAGGTCCTCAGGCGCGATCACCGCGCCTTCCTCGATCAGCTTGCGCGCCTGGACATAATCCTTGACCATGTTGACCGCGTCGACCGCGATCAGCCGCCCGGCCTTGAGATAGATCACCGAGAAGCTGCGCGCCGCCGGATCACCGCGCAAGATCGTGGCATCGTGCCCGGACGAGAGTCCGACGGTCTGGAGCTTGAGGTCATACTGGTTCGACCAGAACCACGGCGTCGCGCAATAAGGCTGCGGATCGCCCAGGATCGTCCTGACCGCGCAGGTAGCCTGATCGTTGGCGTTCTGGACGCTTTCGAGGCGGATCACCGATCCCCCGGCAAACTGGTTCGAATGCGCCGCGCAGTCACCCAGGGCATAGACATGGTCCAGACTGGTCCGGCAAAACTCGTCGACATCAACCCCGTTGCCACCGGCCGCCCCCGCCGCCAGCAGCGGCCCGACCGCCGCGACAATGCCGATCCCGACGATCACCAGCTGGCATTCGACCACCGCGCCATCGCTCAGCCGCACCCCGCTAACCCGCCCGGTCCCCTCGATCGCCTCGACCCCGGTGCCGGTGCGCAGGTCGACCCCGTGGGCGCGGTGTTCGGCCTCGTAGAAGGCCGACAGTTCCTC
>JANOGS010000046.1:0-16750 GCA_031414115.1 Novosphingobium sp.
GGTGTCGACCAAAACACCGTCCATGTCCAATAAAAGGGCGCGGGTCATACGAGCACCTCACGGCCGTCCACCATGACGAACTTGATCTCCCGGTCTTCGGTCAATATTTCTTCCAGAAGATTGGGGCCCGAGGACGGGTGAAGTTCCAACCCGATCAGGTCGGCTAAAAACCCGGGACGTATCTGGCCCAATTCACCGCTCATCCCGATGGCCCGCGCGCCGCCCAATACGGCAATCTTCAGAATTTGTTCGTCGGTCAGTTCGGGCGCCTCATTTTTCAGGCAATACATTTCGTCGAAAAGGTTCAGAGATTCGGAGAGCGCGAGACTATCGGTCCCGAGGCAGAGGTTGACCCCGCGGTCGAGGTATTTGTCGAGATCCTGCGGCTGGTCTGCCGCCCCTATGTGTTCACCGCCAGCCTGCCGCCCAGCGTGGTCCACACCGCCGCCACCTCGATCCGCAAGCTGATGCACGCCGGGAACAAGCGCGCGCACTTGTGGGAGAATTCGCGGGTGCTGCACCAGGGCCTGCGCGATGCCGGGTTTCAGTTGGGGACGCAGGAGGCGCAATCGGCGATCATCGCGGTGATCATGCCCGATCTGGAGCGCGGCGCGGCGATGTGGGAAGCGCTGCTGCACGAGGGCCTCTACGTCAACCTCGCCCGGCCCCCGGCGACCCCGGCGAACATGACCCTGCTGCGCTGCTCGCTGTGCGCCGAGCACACGGCGGAGCAGGTCCAGACGATCATCGGCATGTTCAAGCGGGCGGGCGCGGCAGTCGGGATCATCTGATGGGGCGCCTGGCGGGCAAGCGCGCGGTGATCACCGGGGCGGCGCAGGGGATCGGCAAGGCGATTGCGGCGCGGTTCGCGGCGGAGGGCGCGGAACTGCTGCTGGCGGACATCGACCAGCCGGGCGTGGAGGCGGTTGCGGCTTCGCTCGGAGCCACGGCGATCCGCTGCGATGTTTCGAAGAAGGCCGAGATCGAGCAACTCTTCGCCGAGGTTGCGGCGCGCTGGGGCGGACACGAACTGCTGGTCAACAACGCCGGGATCACCCACGCCTGCGAACTCGACGACCTCACCGAGGATGACTTCGATCGGGTCTTCGCTACCAACTGCAAGTCGGCGCTGTGGGCCACCCAAGCAGCGGCGCGGCTGATGGGCGAAGGCGGTTCGATCATCAACCTGAGCTCGGTCAATGCCGTGCTCGCGCTGCCCAATCAGATCCCCTACGTGGTCTCCAAGGGCGCGATCAAGCAGCTGACCAACGTCACCGCGCTGGCGCTGGCCCCCCGGGGTATCCGGGTCAACGCGATCGGCCCTGGCTCAATCATGACCGAAATGATGCGCGGCATCCTCACCGACCCCGCCGCCGAGGACCGGGTCCTGTCGCGAACCCCGCTGGGCCGCTTCGGCGAGCCCGAGGAAGTCGCCGCGGTCGCGCTGTTCCTGGCGAGCGAGGACAGCAGCTACTTGACCGGCCAGACGATCTATCCCGATGGCGGGCGGCTGGGGCTGAACTATACGGTGGCGGTGAAGCGGGATTAGCCTGATTTGTAGCAATTATTCCACATTCTTGGAGTTTCGAGGATTGTGGGATAAATCCCTCTACGATGCCCACAACTCCAAACCAGATCGATGTATGGCGTTCAGCAGCGACCGAAACCCAGAATCTTGAGTTCAAGGAAGCCAAGGCCAGCTATGATCGCGAGAAGCTGGCAAGGTATTGTGTCGCGCTTGCGAATGAAGGCGGCGGAACGCTTCTGCTCGGCATAGCGGATCGCCCGCCTCGAGCTGTAGTTGGAAGCGCAGCATTTCCCGATGTTGTCGCCGCAGCAGACGAATTGTTTGTCAAGATCGGTTTCCGTGTCGATCTTGAAGAAGTCGCGCATCCTGATTGGAGGGTATTGGCGTTTCACGTTCCAACCCGTCCGCGTGGGACCGCCTATCACTTCAATGGGCAATATCTCATGCGATCGGGTGAATCGTTAAGGCCGATGTCTGAAGACCGGTTGCGGGCGATCTTTGCAGAAGGTGCGCCTGATTGGCTCGAGGAACCAGCGACGACTGGGTTGGATAGTCAGTCCGTTATCGAAATGCTCGATACGCAGACCTTTTTCGAATTGATGCGGTTGCCCTACCCATCGGATCGGGATGGCGTGCTTGATCGCCTGCGCTCCGAACGCTTGATCGATCCTTTGGATAGCGGCTGGTCAATCCGGCGTTTGTGCGGCCTGCTACTCGCCAAGAGGCTTGATGCGTTTCCTGACCTTGGTCGGAAGGCGGCGCGGGTCGTCGTCTATTCCGGCAGTGGAAAGACGGAAACACGTTTGGATCAGACGGGTACCCGAGGTTACGCCGTAGGCTTTCAGGGCCTTGTCGATTTTGTCATGGCACAGTTGCCGCAAAACGAGGTGATCGAGAACGCACTGCGGAAGCAGGTGAAATTGCTTCCTGCGGACAGCATTCGTGAGCTGATCGCGAATGCGTTGATTCACCAGAATTTTGCGATCCAGGGCGCAGGCCCAATGATCGAAATCTATTCGAACCGGATCGAGATTTCCAACCCCGGCGAACCGATCGTTCCGGTCGAGCGGTTCATCGATGGCTATCAATCCAGGAACGAGCGGCTGGCAGATTTCATGCGACGCATGAATATTTGCGAGGAAAAGAGCAGCGGGATTGATCGTGTTGTTGCGCAGGCTGAAGCTTTCCAATTGCCCGCACCTGAGTTCCGGTCGGCACACAACCGAACTGTGGTGATCGTCCATGGTCTTCGTCCTTTCGCTGACATGGACAGGAATGATCGAGTCCGGGCTTGCCACCAGCATTGCGTGCTTCGCTATGTCATGACCGAACGCATGACCAATCAAAGCCTCAGGGAGCGATTCGGCTTGTCGGAAGGGCAATCCGCGACAGCGTCCCAGATCATCAACGCCACGATCGAGGCGGGATTCATCAAATCGGATGAGGCCGTCGGTGGCTCGAAGAAATATGCGCGTTACCTGCCCAGCTGGGCTTAACCATTCTGGCGGTGAGATCCTGGATCTCGCCAAGCTGTCAGGTGACCTGACATGATGTCATTTTATCGACTGGCGCAGATGGTTTGAAAGGTGGGGATAATGCCCGGAAATCCGAGGCATTCTTATTTTACCTCATTCGCAGTCCGGAAGGGCGAATGTCATTTTAGCGATTGATCGCAGAATTGGCGGAAGGCGTAAAAATGATCGGAAATCCGCCAGTTTCTTATTTTAGCTTGTTCCGAATCCCAGTGTGCCAGAGGTTTACGATGGAAGGCTGAGTACGCCCTCAAACCCCCAACCCACCCCCGCCCTGCGCCGCCTTCGCCCGCACAAACCCCTCGCGCCCGCTCTGCCGTTCGAAGTACGCCTTCATCCCCGGGGTCACCTGCTCCTCCAGCCCGATCGTCAGCGCCAGCATCACCGCATAGGCCACCGAGATGTCGGCCATGGTGAAGCGGCCGGCGCAGGCGAATTCTTTGCCCATCATCGTTTCGGCATTGCGCAGCCGCGAGCCGAACCACTGGGCGTAGTCCTCGGCTGCCTGGGTCAGGCCGCGCTCGGGCTCGAACCGGGTGTAGCGCAGGTGGATGGTCTGCGGGAAAGTCAGCGTCGCCTCGCCCATCATCAGGAAGTTCATGTAGGCGGGATAGGCCGGCTCGTCTGGCGCCACCGCAAGTTCGCTGGGGCCGAAGCGGGTCGCCAGCACATGGGGGATTGCCGAACTCTCGGTCATCAGCACGCCGTCGACCAGGCAGGCCGGGACGGTGCCGAGCGGGTTGAGGTCGCGGTAGCCCTCGACAGTGGCGCGCGGCGGGAAGGTCATCAGCTCCAGCTGGTAGGGCAACCCCAGCTCCTCCAGCGCCCACAGCGCCCGGAACGAGCGCGCGTCGGCGCAGTGGTAGAGGCGGATGTCGGGGGTCACCGCAGCGCCTCCAGCGTCGCCGCCGCGCACTTGGCGCTGGCGTCGTCGGAACCGCCGGTCAGCAGCGAGGCGGCGATGAACCCGCCGATTACCACCACCACGAAACCGGCGGTGGCGAGGCCAAGGTACTTGTCGATGAAGGCCTTGATCGGCGCCCCGAACAGGCGGAACAGCACCCCCACGATCATAAAACTGATCGCCCGGCTGATCACCGAGGCGGCGATGAAGGTCAGCAGCGGCATGGCGATGAAACCGGCGGTGATCGTCAGCAGCTTGAACGGGATCGGGGTGGCGCCCTTGATCATGATGATCTCCGCCCCGTATTCGCGCAGATAGCAGGCGGCGCTGGGGAAGCTCTGGGTCAGGCCGAGCAAGGCGAGCAGCTGGGTGCCGACACTTTCGTAGAGGAAGTAGCCGATTCCATAGCCCAGCAGGCCGCCGGCGACCGAGGCAAAGGTGGCGATCAGGGCAAAGCGGATCGCCTTCTTCGGTTCGGCCAGGCACATGATCCCGAGCAAGGGATGCGGCGGCACCGGGAAAAAGCTCGCCTCGATAAAGGCGAATGCCGCTAGCCACCATTCGGCTTGCGGATGGACGGCCTTGGCCATGGTCCAGTCGTAGAGGCGGCGAAGCATGCGGCGGTCCTGTCGGTTGGCGCGGACCTCCGCTTTGTCCGAGCGCGGGGCGGATCGCAAGCGTTGAGGCTGGCGGCGAAGTGGAAAGGATTTCACACGAAGACACGAAGCCACGAAGAGGTTGAGCAGCGCCGCAGGCCTCAACCCTTCGGCTCCAGCCCAGCGCGAATCCATCGAACCGGGGAGCAGCTGCGCCGCAAGAGCCACATCTTCGTGACTTCGTGGCTTCGTGTGAACCAATCTGGTTCTTTCTCCTTGACATCGTCACGCTCAATCGGTACATAAAGGGAACATCGCGATAGACCGATTCGCCCTCCGGGGCTCCGGACCCGCGAAGCCCCCATCAACTATTCGGATCGCTCTCGCATGGCGAACAGCCCCAAGTCCGGCGCGCGCGCCAAAGCTGCGGCGCGCAGGAAATCAGCGACTTTTGCCCAATGGTCGAAGATCTTTCTGGCCGAACTGGCCACCTCCTCGAATGTCACGGCTTCGGCCAAGAAGGCTGGGGCGACTACCGCCCAGGCCTATGAAGCCCGGCGCGTCAGGCCCGAATTCAACCGCGCCTGGCAGCAAGCGCTGTGCGAAGGTTACGACCACCTTGAAATGGAGCTGCTTTACCGGCTCCGCACCGGCGAGATCAAACGCGCCGCCGGAGCCAAGGTCGGTGTCCGCACTTTTGAGAACGCCGTCGCGCTGCGCCAGCTCGCCGCGCACAAGGACAGCGTTGCCCGCCAACGCGCCATCCGTGACAGTGAAAGCGCCGCCGAGGTTGCCGCCTCGATCAACGCCAAGCTCGATCTGATGCGCAAGCGCGCACTGGAGGCCGGCGAAGACGTCTGGGCAGTCGATGGCGACGATGAATAGGCGCGAGTTCAACAAGCGGCTGCGCTTCCTGCTGTCGCGGCCCCATCACGAACGGATGCAGCTGATCGCCGTCATGAGCGAACAGGAGCAACGCGAGTTTCGCCATGTCTGGCGGATCCATGCCCGCAACGCTCAGGTTGCTCCTGACAGCGACTGGCGGACCTGGCTGATCCTGGCCGGGCGCGGCTTCGGCAAAACCCGCGCCGGGGCCGAATGGGTCCGCGAAGTGGCGGAGGCCGATCCGTCGGTACGGATCGCGCTGGTCGGAGCAACGCTGGGAGAGGCGCGCAGTGTCATGGTTGAAGGTGAAAGCGGACTGCTGGCGGTCTGCCCGCCGGGCCGCCGGCCTGCGTTCGAACCGTCGCTGCGCCGCCTGACCTGGCCCAACGGCGCTGAAGCGACCCTCTATTCAGCGGGCGAGCCGGAGAGCCTGCGCGGCCCGCAGCACGGCTTTGCTCGCCGGCCAGACGCAAAAGGAAGGCTTCGTCAACGAAGCCACCGCCCGGATTGATGCGCTGCTCCACGGCGCGATTGAGGCCGAGACGGCGACTCCTCCAGCTACACCGGTCGACGGACTGTGCTGGCTGGTTGGTTCCAGCCCGACCGGCGACTGGGTGGGCCAGGCCGGCAAGATCGCGGCGCGACAGGCGGGCAACTGGCTGTTTTTCAGCCCCCGCGACGGGATCAAGCTGCTCAACCGCGCGACCGGCCAGGAACTCCGCTACCGCGCTGGCTGGCAGATCGCGGCCCGCCCCGCTGCTCCCGCTGGCGGAGCCACGATCGATGCCGAAGCGCGCAGCGCGATCGGTGCGATACTGAACAGCTTGACCACTGCCGGCATCATCCCCCAAACCTGATTGCAATCGCTTGCTTTTAGCGGCTTTCCTCATTGTCGGTCGGGCGATGGTCGCAATTTCGTGTCGTTTCATGTAAATTAGGGATCAAATCGCGGCATTATTGCAACAGTTGGCGGTTTTGAGCGCTTGCGCAGCGAATTCTATGCAGTTAGACAGCCCCTACTCGGTGGTTCAATCCTGCTAAAAAGGGGAATACGATAATGCGCAAACTGGTCATAGGGATGGCTCTAGCCTCCACGGCCCTTGCGACGCCCGCGCTGGCTCGCGATGATGCATGGTATATCGAAGCCGATGTTGGCGGCATGATTGTGGAAGACCTCGAAGGTCTTCTGCCCACCTCAACCTCGACCACTTCGGGCGTGCTCAACACCAAGACCGGCTTCGATGTCGGCGGCGTTGTCGGTTATGACTTCGGCGGCTTCCGTCTCGAAGCCGAAACCAGCTATCGCAAGGCGTCGGGCTCCTCGTTCACGACTGAGACCACTCAGTTCCCGAACTCCACCAGCGGCTTCGACGGTGACGCCAGCGCGCTCTCCTTCATGATGAACGGCCTGCTCGATTTCGGTGAAGATGACGGGCTGCAGGGCTTTGTTGGTGGCGGTATCGGCGTCAGCCGGGCCAAGGTCAGCGCTGAAACCAGCAACCCGGCAACGGTCCTGGTTGACGATTCCGACACCGGGCTTGCCTGGCAAGCGCTGGCGGGCTTCCGTTACGCGGTCAGCGACAGCATGGACGTCGGCCTGAAGTATCGCTTCTTCAATCAGGACAATGTTGACCTGGTGGTGCCGACGACCGGGGCTGCGCTTGACACCCGGTTCCGTTCGCACTCGCTGATGCTGACGCTGGGCTACAACTTCGGTGGTGATGTGGCTCCGCCGCCTCCCCCGCCGCCGCCTCCCCCGCCGCCGCCTCCGCCGCCCCCTCCCCCGCCGCCGCCACCGCCGCCGCCGGTGTGCAACAAGGGACCCTACATCGTGTTCTTCGACTGGGATAAGTCGGACATCACGCCTGAGGCCGCCTCGATCCTCGACAGCGCTGTCGCCGCCTATGGCAGCTGCGCCAATGTCCCCGTCATGCTCGCCGGTTATGCCGACCGTTCGGGCAAGCCGACCTACAACCAGGGTTTGTCGGAACGCCGCAACGCCTCGGTCACGGCCTATCTCTCCTCCGCCGGAATCCCGGCCGGGGCGATCACCAGCCAGGGCTTCGGCGAAAACAACAACCGCGTCCCCACCGCCGACGGGGTGCGCGAACTCCAGAACCGCAGGGTCGAAATCTCCTACGGTCCGGGTTCGGGCATGTAATCCAGGCGATCACGCCAAACGTTCAAGGGGCCGGAGCAATCCGGCCCCTTTTTCGTTGGGATAGTGTCCGCGGTTGAGGCAAGGTGCCGGGTATGAAACCGAACCTCGCCGCTTTCATCGCCATCACCCTGGGCCTGACCAGCTGCACCACGCGCAGCAATGTTCCCACCGCCAGGCTTGCCCAGGCCAAATTGCTGGCTGCCAATGGTTTGCCCGCAGGCACCGCGGTTCTGTCCGCTGCGGGCGACCGGGTTTCAATCACGGTTGCTGCAGTTGGACTACCGGCAGGGCCTCACGGGCTCCACCTCCACACTGTCGGAAAATGCGAAGCGCCGGGCTTCACCTCGGCTGGAGCGCATCTCAACCCCGGCGGGCACCAGCACGGCAGCGCCAACCCGCAAGGCAGTCATCTGGGCGACCTGCCCAATCTCAACAGTACTGACAACGGTGCCGGCACTCTCACGGTCGAGCTCAAGGCGACCCGCAGCGAAGCCGAGGCTGCCCTGTTTGATGACGATGGCAGTGCGGTCATCATCCACGCCGCAGCTGATGATTATCGCACCGACCCTACCGGCAACAGCGGCGCGCGGATCGCTTGCGGCGTGTTCAGCCGGTAGCGCTCAGATCGCCTCACCCGCCGCCCGCGCCCGCGCTTCAACAGTGGACGCAGCGGCCGGGAACAGCTTTAGCGCGAAGATCAGAAAAACCGTTCCGATCGGAACCGCGATCAGTGTCGAAAGCACGCCCTTGGCGAGATCGTCGTTGTTTACCGAACTGACGTAGCCAGCCATGAACGGCCCCAGTGCCAGCCCCACCAATGTCGTGGCGATGAAGAACGTCGCCGTTGCGGTGCCGCGCATCCGCGGCAGCACCAGCGCCTGGCTTGCCGCCGCCGCCCCTCCCAAAGCGCTCGAATAGCACATCACGGTGATGAAGCTCAGCACTGCAAAGCTTGTGAAATCTTCAGCGCGGTAGGTTGCAAACAACGGCAAGGCGGTGGCCAGCAGCCCCAGCAGCACCACCATGATCCGGCCATTGGCATAGCGCGCCTGCAACCGATCGGCGAGCAAGCCACCCAGAATCACCCCAAGGAAACCCGCCAGAGCGGCCGGCGCGCCTACAGCCCAGCCGATCAGGGCTTTCGAAATGCCGAAGGTCCGCTCGGCATAAGGCGCACCCCAGTATCCGGCCGCATAACCGATGAACGCGACCATGCCATAGCCCAGCGTGGTGCACAGGAACGCCGGGGTTCCCCAGATCAACGCAAAGGTCGGCCGGTCGCGCTCGCGGATCGCATTTGCCCAGCTGAACACGCAGTAGACCCCGATCCCGACGAACAGCCATTGCAGCCAATGGGCGGGACCTGTCAGCCAGGTCAGGCCATAGACCGCAGCGCCAATGACCACCGCGGCCGACAAATTCTGCAGCATCGCCCGCGGTCCGCGCAGCATCGCGCCGACTGGCGTCAGGTCGAGCAGTTCGACAACGAACCCCTTGAACGGCTGCGGATCGCTGGGGCTTGGAATCCCGTCGATCGCGCCGCGCACCGGTTCGCGGATCGTCGCCACCCACAGCGCTAGCAGCAGGCCGGGCAGGCCGACGGCAACGAAGGCCGCCTGCCAGCCAACCAGTCCGCCCGGCCCGCCGCCCGGGTAGGCCACGTTCCAGCGCTCGGCGATTTCCCCCCCGAACAGCACCGACAATCCGCCGCCCAAGTATAGCCCGGAGGAATAGATCGCCAGCGCGGTGGCCCGCATCCGCCGCGGGAACAGATCGGCGATCAGCGAATAGGCGGCGGGACTTGCGGTCGCCTCGCCCACCCCGACGCCGATCCGCGCGCCGGTGAGCATCGCGCCGTTGCGGGCAAAGCCGGACGCTGCGGTCATCAGCGACCACAGCGCCAGGCCGATGCTCATCAGCCGCACCCGGTGCCACGAATCGGCCAGCCGCCCCAGCGGGATCCCGAACAGGGCATAGAACACCGCAAAAGCGGTGCCGTAGAGAAACCCGAGGTAGGCATCGCTGACGCCAAGGTCGCGCTTGATATCGTTGGCCAGGATCGAGAGGATCTGGCGGTCGATAAAGTTGAGAATGTAGACCAGCACGAGGACCGAAAGCACGTACCAGCTATAGGGATCGACCCGGTCTTGCGCCGGAGCTGTGGTCTTGTCTTCGCTCACCCGGTCTCTCCCCAGTTCAGCCCGCTGCATAGCGGGTCGTATCGTCTATTCCGGCCTTGGCAAAGCCCGCGCGGCGCAGCCGGCAGCTGTCGCACAGGCCGCAGGCCAGATCGCCCGGTTGGGGATCGTAGCACGACCAGCTGATTCCCGGATCAAGCCCGAGCCGCACCGCCTCACGGACGATCTCGGCCTTGCCGAGATATTGCAGCGGGGCATGGACGGTGAAGCCCTGCCCTTCCGCCCCGGCCTTGGTCGCCAGTTCCGCCAGGCTTTCGAACCCGGCGATGAATTCCGGTCGGCAATCGGGATAGCCCGAATAGTCGAGCGCGTTGACCCCGATGAAAACATCGCGCGAACCCAGCGCCTCGGCCCAGGCCAGGGTCAGCGAGAGAAACACAAGATTGCGCGCGGGAACATAGGTGACCGGAATATCATCCCCCAGCCCATCCTTGGGCACCGCAATATCGGCGGTCAGCGCCGATCCGCCGAATTGCCTGAGATCAAGCGGCAGCACCACATGGCGCACCGCGCCGAGCTGCGCGGCGATTGTGCGGGCAGCATCGAGCTCGCGGCGGTGCCGCTGGTTGTAGTCGATCGTCAGGGCATTGAGCCTGTAGCCAGCTTCGCAGGCCAGTGCTGCGCAGACCATCGAATCGAGCCCGCCAGAAAGCAGCACTACCGCCGGGCGGTTCGGTCGATCACAGTGTCCTTCGCGGTTCGGCTCCATTGCTGCGGGGCTAGCCGCTAGCTGGTGCCGTGGCAATGGCGCTATCCGACGGGGCAATCCCCCACGCGCCGGGCTTCGGCGGAGAACTCGAACGGCAGCCCCTGGGCGATGCCCTGGCTGTCAATCTGGACCAGCCGGCCGGTTTCGCGGCGGATGTGGGTGCGGCCATAGCCCTTGCCGCGGCAAGTGTACTGAACCACCACGTCGGTGGCGCTATCCTCGATCACGAAACGCTCGCACGTCGCATCGGGGTGGCGCAGCTGGATCAACCGCCGCCCGTTGGGCACGCAAATCCGCTCGCTCGGGTTGCCCGGCTCGCGCAGGCGAATCTCCCAGCGGCCTGCCTCAAGCCGGTCAAGCATGGCAAGCGAAGGCCCGCCGCCCTGCGCAGTGGCGGCAACGGCAATTCCTGCGGTAAACACCGCAGCAGCAAGGCGTCGCAGCTTCTTCCCCACCGCTCTCAATCCAGTGTCCTTGTCAGGGTCCGGCCGCCAAGATGGCGATTGCCGCTAAACGTGCTTGTACCACAGCACCAAACTACGGCCAAGTGTGCATTTTCGTCGACGAATCGAGCGATCAGAGCCGAATCTCGAACATCCGCGAGCAGAACGCGCAGTCGACGACTATTACCCCGGCCTCATTGCGCATTTCTGAACGTTCGGCTTCGGGGAATCTGCCGATCACGTCTTGATAATGGGCAACGCTGCAACGGCAGCCGCGCGACAGCGCCGCGCCGGGCAGCACCCGAACCTCGGGTTCTTCGTGAAACAGCCGCCAGGTCAGCGCTTCCAGGCTGAGATCGGGATCGACCAGCTCGTCGTGGCGGATCGATCCGGCCAGCACGGCGACATGCTCCCATTCGGGATGGTCCAGCCGGACATGGAGCCGCTCGCGGCCTTCTTCCCCCTCGGCAAGATGCTGGACCAGCAGCCCTGCCGCGACGCAACCCTGTGCATCGGAGCGCACCGCGACCCGGATCAGCGTCGGCACATGCTCGGACTGGGCGAAGTAGCTCTCGCACGCCTCGGCCAGCGAGCTCCCTTCAAGCGGAACTATCCCCTGATACCGCTGCCCGCTGGTCGCCATGTCGAAGGTGATGGCGAGATAGCCCTGCCCGAACAGGGCATAGAGCGAGGGATTGGCACCGAGCATCGCCAGCCGCTCCGGATCGTGGCGAACATGGCCGCGCAGCTCGCCGCCGCGGAAGTCGCAGACCAGCAGGTCGACAATCCCCGCCTCGGTCTGCGCCTGCATGGTCAGCTGACCCTGACCATCCTTGAGCAGCGATCCGAGCAATGCTGCAAGCACCAAGGCTTCGGCCAGCAGGTGCATGATCGGCGCCGGGTAGGAATGGGCGGACAGAATGGTCTCGAGCACCGGACCAAGCCGGACCACCCGGCCGCGGGCATGGCGATCCGGCAGGGTGAAACCCAGCACCCGGTCATAGCCGGTTTCACCTTGAGCAATGTGCTCGGGCGCGCTCACAATTGGTCAAATACCCAGCGCAGCACCGATTTCTGCGCGTGAATGCGGTTCTCCGCCTCGTCCCAGACCACCGACTGCGGCCCGTCGATCACCGCGTCGGTCACTTCCTCGCCGCGATGCGCGGGCAGGCAGTGCAGGAATTTGGCGCCGGGCGCGGCCCGGGCCATCAGCGCGGCGTTGACCTGATAGGGCGCCATCGCCGCCAGCTTGGCCGCGGCGTGCTCCTGGCCCATCGAAACCCAGGCATCGGTGATGACGGCCTGGGCGCCGGTGACCGCCTCGACCGGATCGCGCGTCACCGTGATCCGCGCTCCGCGCTGCCGCGCCGCCTCGATATAGGCCGGATCGCTGTCGTAGCCCGCAGGCACCGCAATGCGGACGTTGAACTTCATCAAGCCGGCCGCTTCGACGATCGAATTGAGTACGTTGTTGCCGTCACCCAGCCAGGCCACTTCCAGCCCGGGCAGCGCCTTGCCATGTTCGATCAGGGTCAGCAGATCGGCGACGATCTGGCAGGGGTGTGATTGATCGGTCAGGCCGTTGATCACCGGCACCGAGGCGTGGGCGGCCAGCGCCTCGATCTTGGCATGATCGTCAGTGCGGATCATGATCGCATCGGCCATCCGACTGAGCACCCGCGCGGTATCGGCAATCGATTCGCCGCGGCCAAGCTGGGTGACCCCGGCCTCAAGCACGATTGCGCTGCCGCCCAGCTGGCGCATCGCGATGTCGAACGACACCCGGGTGCGGGTCGAATTCTTCTCGAACACCATCGCCAGGACATGTCCGGCGAGCGGCGCATCGCCGTCAATGCGGGCCTTGGGCCAGCTGGCACGCGCCGCTTTGCGATCGATCGCATCATTCAGCATCGCCGCGATGGCATCGCCGCCGGCATCCGCCAGCTCGAGGAAATGCCGGGTCATTTGTCGGCGGGCTCGGGCGGCTGGTAGCTTGCCGCCCCGGCCGAGAGCTTGTCGAAGAACTCGTCGATCTCGGCGTCCTCGATCACCAGCGGCGGGACCAGCCGCAGGGTGTTGTCCCCCGCCGCAACCGTCAGCAGCTGGTGATTGTCGCGCAGATGGGCAACGAAAGTGCGGCTTTCGTGGGTCATCTTGACCCCCAGCATCAGTCCCTTGCCGCGGACCAGTTCGAACAGGTTCGGGTAGTTGCCGATGAACTGCTCAAGCCGGCTGCGCAGGCGTTCGCTCTTGGCGCGGACCTCGCCCAGGAATTCGTCGGTGGCGACCGCGTCGAGCACCGCCTCGCCCGCCGCGATGGCCAGCGGGTTGCCGCCGTAGGTCGAACCGTGGGTGCCGATCACCATGCCGCGCGCGGCCTTTTCGGTGGCGAGGCAGGCCCCGATCGGGAAGCCTCCGCCCAGGCCCTTGGCGGTGGCGAGGATGTCGGGCACGATCCCGTACTGTTCGTAGGCATAGAGCGTGCCCGAGCGGGCCATGCCGCACTGCACCTCATCGAGCGCGAGCATCAGGTCGTGCTCGTCGGCGGCCTGGCGCAGCCCCTGCATGAACGCGTCCGAGGCCGGGCGGATGCCGCCTTCGCCCTGGACCGGCTCGACCAGGAAGCCCGCGGTGTTGGGTCCGATCGCCGCCAGCGCGCCGTCAAGATCATCGAAATCGACATACTTGAAGCCCGGCAGCAGGGGATGGAAGCCCTTGTGCATCTTCTCCTGATTGCTTGCGCTGATCGTCGCCATGGTCCGGCCGTGGAAGGCGTTCTTGAAGGTGATCAGCTCAAACTTGTGATCGTTGCCGACGTGCTGGTGATAGGCCCGCGCGGTCTTGATCGTGCATTCGACCGCTTCGGCCCCCGAATTGGTGAAGAACACCGTATCGGCAAAGGTCAGCTCGACCAGCCGCTGCGCCAGATGTTCGCCCTGGGGGCTGCCATAGAGGTTCGAGACGTGCATCAGCGTCTCGGCCTGCTTCTGGATCGCGCCGATCAGCCCCTTATGCGAATGGCCCAGCAGATTGACCGCGATCCCGGCGGCGAAATCGAGATAGCGGCGCCCGTCCTCGCCGATCAAGTGGCAGTGCTCGCCGCGCACCGGGCGAAAACCGCAGCGCGGGTAAACGGGCATCAGCGGGGTGATCGGCATCGGGAACTTCCTTCACATTCAAAAAAGCAAGAAATGCGAAAACGACAAATGGCGGCCCCGGAAGGACCGCCACTTGCGCGTATCTAAACTTTCGCGGACCCTGGGACAACCCCCAGGATCGGTGCGGACGGGATCAATCCTGACGCGGCACCAGGTTGACCGCCGAGTACTTGCCTCGTCGATCGACCTCGATATCAAACTCGAGTCGGTCACCCTCGTTGAGCCCCGACATGCCCGAGCGCTCGACCGCAGAGATGTGCACGAACGCATCCGGCTGGCCGTCGTCGCGGGTGATGAAGCCAAAGCCCTTCATGCCGTTGAAGAACTTGACCGTGCCAGTGGCGCGTTCGCCGGTCAGCTCGCGCTGCGGCGCTTCCTTCTTGGCCACGGCGATGACATCGCCCACCGCTTCGAGGTCACTCGCAGAGACCTTGCCACCGCGATCGACCAGGTTGAACTTGAGCTGCTGACCCTCGGCCAGACCGTCCAGTCCGGCGCGCTCAACGGCGCTGATGTGGACGAACACGTCTTCACCACCGCCATCGCGCTGGATAAAGCCGAAGCCTTTGCCTGCGTTGAAGAATTTCACTGTGCCGGTGGCTTCACCAACGACCTGGGCAGGCATTCCGCCGCCGCCACCGCCGCCGCGCGGAGCGCCGCCGCCGAAGCCGCCGCGATCACCGCCGCCGCCGCCATAGCTCGGCCGGTCACCACCGAAACCGCCGCTGCGGCCACCGCCGCCACCGAATCGGTCACCGCCGCCGCCGCCAAACCGGTCGCCACCGCCGCCGCCTGCGAAAGGATCAAAGCCTTCCTCTGCGAAACCATCCCGCTTGTCGCGCCCACGGCCGCGACGCCCTCTATCGAAACCCATATACTCGAACTTACCTTCGCTTCGCCCCATTCGACACGCCCGGAGGCGCGGACGAATCGCACCGGGCGACAGGGCAAACGGGCACACGACCCCCTCCTCTGCAAGATCGCTGATAGACCAATTTATCCACAAGTGCGAATCGAATCCCGCGCTGTCGCGATCTCGTCCCGACGCGGGCTTGCGGGTGTGACATTTCTGCAAAGGAGCCAGCCCTCTTGCCTGCCGCGCGCGGGCTTGGCAGGAGGGCAGCGAAGGAGAACCGCCGCCATGTTCCGCCAGCTCAGCGAGCACGTTTTTGCCAGCCCGCAGATCGGCCTGGACGAGGTGGCCGCGGCGGCCGCGCAGGGGATCAGCCTGATCATCAACAACCGCCCCGAGGACGAAAGCGACGACCAGACCCCGGGCGCCGCGATCGAGGCCGCCGCACGCGCCGCCGGACTGGGCTATATCGCGATCCCGGTGACCCATGCCGGCTTTTCCGAAACCCAGGTTGCGGCGATGGCCAGGGCGCTGGGCGAAAGCGCGGGTCCGGTGCTGGCCTATTGCCGCTCGGGCACCCGCTCGACCCTGCTGTGGGCGCTGGCCGAAGCAAGCCGCGGGGCCGATCCGCAGGAGCTCGCCGCCGCTGCGGCGCGCGCCGGTTACGATCTTGGCCCGATCCGCACCCTGCTCGACATGCTGGCGGCGCGGGGCGCGCAGGCGTGACTATCGCCCACCTGATCCAGCTGACCGCTTCGCTGACCGCGATCCTGCTGCTCGCCTGGACCTGCCGCCGGCTTGGGCTGGGAGGCGACGTGCGGCTGCGTGATGCCGCCGAAGCCCGGCGGCTGGCAAGCGCGGCGCTGTGCGGCTTCGAGGCCGCCGACCTTGCGCTCGACCGCGCCGGGATCGGCGCATTGCTGCGCGATTCGCAGGGCCGGGTGATGCTGCTGCGGCGCCACGGCGCGCATTTCGCCGCGCGGCTGCTCGATAGCCACGTTTACGCCCGGCTCGATCGCAACTTCCTGACCATCGGCACCGGCGAAAAGGCCTTTGGCAGCGTCACGCTGGACCTGGGCGAGCAGGCCCAGGTCTGGGCCGGCAGCCTGCGCCGGCTGGGAAGCTGAGCCGTGGCCCCCGATTTCAATCCGGTCGACTACGCGGTTCCCGCCTTCGTCGCGCTGGTCGTGATCGAGATGCTGTGGGCGCGGGCCCGCGATCCGCACGCCTATGAGCCGCGCGATACGCTGATCTCGCTCGCCATGGGTCTGGGCAGCTCGGTTGTCGGCTTGCTCGAGGCCGGCACGCTGATGGCGGGCTATCTGTGGGTTGCGCAATTCGGCCTGTTCGAGATCGGCTGGGCGTGGTGGGCCTGGGTGCTTTGCTTCGTGCTCGACGATCTCGCCTATTACGGGTTCCATCGCGCTGCGCACCGGGTGCGCTGGCTCTGGGCCAGCCACGTCAACCACCACTCCAGCCAGCACTACAACCTTTCTACCGCGCTTCGGCAAACCTGGACCGGCGTGATCGCGCTGGGCTTCGTCTTCCGTCTGCCGCTGGTGCTGATCGGCTTCCACCCGGCGATGATCTTCTTCTGCGCGGGCCTGAACCTGATCTACCAGTTCTGGTTCCACACCGAAGCGATTGGCAAGTGCCCGCGCTGGTTCGAGGCGGTGATGAACACCCCCAGCCACCACCGCGTCCATCATGCCACCAATCCGATCTACCTCGACCGCAACTATGCCGGGGTGTTCATCGTCTGGGACAAGCTGTTCGGCACCTT
>JANOGS010000047.1:0-2113 GCA_031414115.1 Novosphingobium sp.
TGATCGTCTGGGCGCATGCGCGGGGGATCGAACTGACCCTGATCGAGGTGATGCCCTTGGGCGAGGTCGATGGTGACCGCTTCGATCACTACCTGCCTTTGGCTGGGGTCCGTGCCGATCTCGAACAGCGCTTCACCCTGACCCCCAGCGATCACCGCAGCGGCGGCCCGGCACGCTATGTCGATATTGCGGAAACCGGCGGACGACTGGGTTTCATCACGCCCTTGACCAACAATTTTTGCGACGGCTGCAACCGGGTGCGGGTCACCGCCACCGGTCAGCTGTTCGCTTGTCTGGGCGGCACCGAGCAGGTCGACCTGCGCGCGGCCTTGCGTTCCGAGCAACCTGACGCGGCGCTGGCGGCGGCGCTGGATGTGGCGATGCGAATCAAGCCGGAGCGCCACCATTTCGTGATCGACCGCCCCGGCGCAGCGCCGCACCTCGCCCGGCACATGTCGGCCACGGGGGGCTGACTTGGCGGTGAAGCTGGTGTTCCTCGGCCGGCTCGAAGATCTGGCCGGTGCAGCCGAGCTTGCCGTTTCCGCAGGGCCGCTGGAGGAGATCCTCGCCGGGCTCGATCCGGCGCTGGCCGTGGCCCTGCTCGATGAGCGTATCCGCCTTGCCCACAATGGCGAGCTGATCGTTGCCAGCGGCGGGATTGTGCTGGAAGACGGCGACGAGCTCGCCTTCCTGCCGCCTGTCAGCGGAGGCTGACAAGATGGAGAATCCAGCGGAGGCTGCGATGCCTGCCGATGTCCGCTTGCTGTCCGCACCGTTCGATCCGGGGATTGAACTGGCCGCCTTTACCAAAGCGCATAATGGCGCTGGCGGCGTAGTCAGCTTTCTCGGCCAGGTGCGGGCGGGAGAGGGCGTCGAGGCGCTCGAGCTCCAGCACTTCGCGCCGCTGACCCTGCCGGGCATGCAAGAGCTTGCCCGAACCGCCCTGGCCCGCTGGGAGCTAGATGGTCTGCTGATCCTCCACCGCTGCGGGCGGATGACACCCGGCGAGCCGATCGTGCTGGTTGCCGCCGCCGCCCGCCACCGCCGCGATGCCTTCGCCGCCACCGACTTCGCGATGGACCACCTCAAGAGCGAGAGCTGGTTCTGGAAGCGCGAACTGCGCGGTGGGCAATGGCACTGGATCGAACCGCGGCCCGATGATTACGCCGACAAGGCACGTTGGGGTTAGTCAGCCAGCCGCCCCTGCAACTCGCCCAGCACCCGGTCTTCTTCGCTAACCAGCGCCACCACCGCCTCGCGGGACTTGCTCAGCGCCGGCGAATCGGCGCCATCGATCACTGCCCGGGCATAAAGCGCATCGAGATCGGCCAGCGCGATCATCGCCTCGCTGCGTGCGGCTTCCAACTCGGAAAGCGCGACCGTCGCGACGGACCAGCTCTCGCTGGCGACCGGGGCTCCGGCAGCGGCGGCAACCAGCGAGCGGGCCGGGCCGCTGCGGGCGATGAAGCGCTCGTGCGCGCTCCGGGCTTTCGCCTCCAGCGCGGCGATTCGCTCCAGCAGCGCCGGATCTGGCGCGGCCTGCGCAGGAACAGCGGTGGGGGTGGCAGCGGGCACCGGCGTATTCAGCCTCTCCGCCGGGCGCCGCGCCAGCGAGGGGAATTCGCCCTGATCCTTGCCGCAAGCAGCCAGAGCGAGCGCGGATGCGGCAGCGAGGATCAGGGATAACGAGCGTTGCATCGTGTGCCCATAGCATGACCGCAAAACCATGCCAGAGTCCCTGTTCCTCCGTTGACAGCTTGGGGAGGTTCGACTAGGGGCAGCCCTTCTTTGGACCCCCCTGCCGTCTGGCGGGGTGTCCGCTGCGCTGTCCGATTCGGCGGCGCGGAACACGACGATGAACGGATAAGGGTACCATGTTCGCTGTAGTGCGCACGGGCGGCAAGCAATACCGGGTTGCCGCCGGAGACAAGATTGCGGTTGAGAAGCTCAGCGGCGAAGCCGGTGAGACCATCGTTCTGGGCGATGTCCTGCTGGCCGGCGACGGCGGCGAGGTCAAGGATGCCAAGGGCATCGTGGTTTCGGCTGAAATCATTGCCCAGGCCAAGAGCGAAAAGGTGATCGTTTTCAAGAAGCGTCGCCGTCACAACTATCG
>JANOGS010000048.1:0-3911 GCA_031414115.1 Novosphingobium sp.
TGCCAAGGGGCTGCTCAAGGCCGCGATCCGCAGCGAGGATCCGGTAGTCTTTCTCGAGAACGAGCTGGTCTATGGCCGCAGCTTCGATCTGCCCGAAGTTGACGATTACGTGCTGCCGATCGGCAAGGCGCGGGTGGTCCGCGAAGGCGGCGACGTCACGATCGTCACCTACTCGATCGGGGTTGGGCTCGCGCTCGAAGCGGCGGAAGTGCTGGCGCGTGAGGGGATTGCGGCCGAAGTGCTCGACCTGCGCACCCTGCGCCCGCTGGACCGCGAGGCAGTGCTGACCTCGCTGGCCAAGACCAATCGCATGGTGGTGGCCGAAGAGGGCTGGCCGCAGTGCGGCATTGCTTCGGAGATCGTCGCGCTGTGCATGGATGAGGGCTTCGACAACCTCGACGCCCCGGTGCTGCGTGTCTGCAACGAGGATGTGCCGCTGCCCTATGCCGCAAACCTGGAAAAAGCAGCGCTGATCAACGCGGCGCGGATTGCCGCGGCGGTGCGCAAGGTCTGCTATCGCTGAGGCGATTCAATTGGCAGGAAAGGCGTCGTAGAGGTCGCAATCGGCGATTGCGGTCGTCATGTTGCGCTTGAAAACGTCGAGTTGGTCGCGGTCATCACGGACCATGAATGCCGCAGTCGAACTGATCCGGGTCGAACCAAAGAAGCGTGTCGAGAACAGTGGTTGGTAATCGTACTGCACCTCGACGAAGATCACGGGGCTTTCGATTGTCGCATAAACCTCTTCGCCGGTCGGGCCCAAGCCGTTCGGCTTGGCGGCATTTTCGTTGCCATAGTTTGACGAGACTGGAAGCACGCCTTTGCAACGCTGCCAGTGAATGAACTGGACTCCGGAGCCCTTGTTCCCTGACGGGCAGTCGCCGGCGGCAGTGCAATGGTGGGACTGATCCCACACCTCAAGGCTGGAAATGATCACTCGTCCGTGCTCGTAGAGATCGAGGCCAGCCCCGCCCTGGATGTTGGCGCCGAACAGGAGGTCGTTGACGTCCTCCTCGAATATCTTGCGGTTCTGCAGGGTGCTGGTGTCACCGATCCGGCTGGCGTTGTCGGCAATATGAACCGTCAACTGCCCAACCTTCATCTGGACCAGCGCAAAATTGGCCGTCTCAGTGCCCCACAGCCCGGCCACCAGCAGGAACGGCACGCCCAGCGCAAACTCTGTCATCGCCACGCCCGAGCGATTGCGGAGCAGGCGGCGAAACCCGGCGAGCACGTTCATGGGCAATTTCCAATAGCTGGGGTCGGATTGGCTTGCATCGCATAGGGCTGATTGCGCAGTACGGTGTTGGAAACCAGGGTGAAATTCCCGGTCTGGCCGGGGATGAACTCAGCAATCGGAAAGGCGCGCTTGTAAGTTACGGTTACACTGTAAAGCACGGCATCGCGCGCGCTGCCGAAGCCCGTGATCCCCGGATCGATGTCCCAGCTGCCGTTGCCGTTAGCATCCTCGAACGGTTCGCCGTTGTCGCAAGTGTCGTTGGAATTGGCGTCATCATAGTCTTCCGGGCGGTTGACCTCGGAGAAGCTGGCATAGGCCTTGCGGGCGAATGTTACCGTGGCGCCGGGCGCGACCGCGCGCACGGCGCGGGTCACATTGGCGTCGATCGCCGCCTCGCTGCCGCCAGCACCTTCGATCGTTGAATCACGCGCGGCGCCTTGGATCGCGCCTTGCAGCATCTGGACGGTGTACATGTTGTGCGAAAGGTCGAAGAGCCCGAACAGCACTATCATCAGCGCGGGCAGGATCAGCGCGAATTCGACGACGGTGGCGCCGCCTTCTTCTCGCCAAAGCCTGTAGAATCGGCGCTGGCTCATTTCGAGATCCTGAGGTCGCCCATCTGCGCGGCGATCTTGCTGAACACATCGTCGAGTTCAGCGGCATTGTCGGCTTCGAAGAAATGTCCGGGGCCGGCGCAGGTCGTAAAGATCGGGCTCATGTCGGTCCCGAAGGCGATCACCCAGACCGTGATGTTGCGCTTGCGCACCTCCGCGCAGGCGAAGTTGAAACGGTCCTCGACAATCTCGACATGCGAGGGCGAGTTGCCGCCGTCCCAGCGGTTGTTGTCGCTCTTGTTGATCGGCTCGACCCCGTAAGTGCCATAGGTCAGGTCGAGCGGCGAGGTTTGGCCGTCGGTCAGGAAGATGATGTGGCGGCTGGTGGCCTTGCCATCGACGTCGACGTTCTCGTCCGCGAATAGGCCAGTCGGCGAAAGCAGCCGTCCGCCCCAGATCATGCCGATGTCGTGATAGGTGCTGCCGCGCGGTTCGAGCGAGTCGACATAGGAAGCGACAGTGCTTGCATCCATTTCCGCCAGCTTGCGCGCGGCGGAGGGGCAGGCCGACATGCCGTTGTCGTTGGGCCGGAAGAAGTCTTCGTCCGAAGTGACATTGTTGGCGTCGAACGAACCCGATCCGCTCCACCTGATGCTGCGGTTGAAGGCGATCTCGTTGAGCAGCGGCCGCCACTGCGTGGCGGGCAGGCCCGGAGTCGGGACCAGGTCGATATCGAGATCGAGTGCCCTGGTCAGATCGACATCGTCAAAGTCGGCGATCTGGTAGGTCGCGCGCTCCTCGATGCAGCCCCGGAACCAGCCGGTCAGAATAGTCGGCGACGCCGGATAGCCGTTCATCGGCACATCGATCGAACCGCCGACAAACAGATCGTCGTCGCTGGCGCCCTTGAGCGAGGTGACATCGATCTCGACCGGCTTGTAAAGCCAGGTGTAAACCGGGACATCGATCGTGCCGATCAGCTTGTAGCGGTGCTGGTAGCGGTAGTTGTCGTATATTGTCCCGCCGATAACATACTTGTCGCTGTCCGCTCCCGGATTGGTGCACGAATAATATGTTCCATCGACCTCGATGATATCGATTGTGTAGCCATTGGCATCGACAGTGCTGCTTACAACGTCCCAATCATCCGAGCTATTTGGGCAGTCATCGTCCTCGTACATCGTGATAGCAGTGTAATTTGTATTCAGGTCAGTGTACTGACTGTCATATTGGTTTTCTTTCTTGGTCTCACCAGTATCCTGTGGAACGCGGCCCTGGTAGTTCCACTTGTCGACCATCCAGCCCGACTCGAGCAAGTAGCCGACGTTGACGTTGCTCGAATAGGGAACGAACCCATAACGCACCCGCGTGTCGGGCGATTTGCTGCCTTCGAGCTGAGCATGGAAATTCTTGACCACCTGGCGCAGCGAATCGATCTTGGCATCGCCGTCGATAGTCTGTTTCATCGAGCCGGTGGTATCGAGCACGAACATGATGTCGGTGTTGTTGAAATTGAGCCGCGCTTCGCATTGAACGCTGATCGGCATCTGGTTGTAGCCGAACAGGGTCATGATCGTGGTCGGAACATCGACCGTGGCCACGCCCGAGATCGAGTAATCCTCTTCCAGCGTCATATCGAAAGCGCGGTTGTCGGTGCCGTAAGAGCCGTCGCGAAAATTGAGGTTGAAAAACCTCTCGCCGATCGTCGCGACGCCGGCGGGCACGTTGCCGTCTGTCACCACCGCCGAACCCAGCGTCTTGCGCGCCGCCAGCACGCCTGCGTCGCAGGCCTGCTGCAGGCGGGTCTGCGAAAGGTAGGAGCGGCCCATGTCAACCCCGCCGCCGACCAGCGCCAGCAGCGGCACCAGTCCAGCCGCGATCAGCGCCAGCGTGTTGCCGCCAGTGTCTTGCCGCAGCCGGGCAAGAAAGCTCTTTGGGGGAGGGGTGTCACGGCTAGGGACCATGGTCTGCGGCCAAGCTCCAGAGATATCTACTCCAGCTCGTCTAGCAGCGCCGCGTAAGCCAATAGCGAACGAACGCGGTTAATTTTTTTAGGAATTTGAGAAGGATCGGGTCAGGTGACCACGAAGATCGGGCGGCTGTAGGTCAGCGGAATC
>JANOGS010000049.1:0-2493 GCA_031414115.1 Novosphingobium sp.
GGTCAGCGGATCGGCGTCGATCGCGTCGGGGCGGAGGCGGAGATGGTTCTCGATCACTGCGGTCATCGGCTCGATCCCGGCGACATCAACCTCGCCGAGCTGCTCGACCCAGGCGAGGATGCCGTTGAGTTCGGGGACCATCGCCGCCAGCTCGGCCTCGCTCACCTTGATGCGGGCCAGCGCGGCGATCTTGGCCACGGTGGCGGTGTCTACCGACATGCGATCAACTCACTTTGCGGAACCTGGGTAGGACTTACTGCCGGCGTGCGCCCGGCGGGACCAGGCCCGGTGGCATCGCACCGCCCGGACCGCCCTGTTGCATTTGCTGCATCTGCTGCATCGCCTGCATCTGGGCCTCAAGCTCGGCACGGTTCTTGAAGTCGAGCAATTCGATCTCGAAAGTCAGGTCGGCATTGGCCGGGATCGGGCCCTGGCCCTTGTCGCCATAGCCCAGCGCGGCCGGGATATGGGCCTTGTACTTGCCGCCGCGCTGCATTTTGAGCAGCGCCTGGGTAAAGCCAGGGACGACACCATCCACCGCGAGGGCGGCCTGCTTGGCTTCATCGAACACCTTGCCGTCCGCCAGCGTGCCCTTGTAGTTGATCAGCACCACGTCTGCGAGCGTCGGTGACGCGCCGGTGCCGGCCTTGAGTGTCTCGACCGAGACCGAGCCTGGCAACGACGCCCAGGCGAGGCCAGCGGCGGCCAGAAAGACCGCGGCGACTGCCAGCCACAGCTTGGTCAGCGCGCCCTTGGCAATCGGCTGGAGGGGAACGCGGGTTACTTCGGTCATCGTCGAATCCTGTGCGGCAAATATGGAAAGGGCGCGGAAAGTTCCGCGCCCTCATGGCTTATCAGCATTGGCGGCGCAAGCGTTCCTGAGGAAGACCCTTCCGGGCGGAAAACCGGCTTCCACTTTTCCTGAAGGGTCTATTTGACCCCGTCACGCTCCATCCGCTTGCGCTCCATCTTGCGGGCGCGGCGCACGGCAGCAGCCTTTTCACGGGCGCGCTTTTCGCTGGGCTTTTCGTAGTGACGACGCAGCTTCATCTCGCGGTACACGCCTTCACGCTGCAGCTTTTTCTTGAGCGCGCGCAGGGCCTGCTCGACATTGTTGTCGCGAACGAGAATTTGCATAAACCGTCACACCTCACATGCCAAAGGCCAGAACCCCGCCTGATTGTGTGCGGGGGAGCGCCTTTGATTCGGCAAAAAGAAAATAGGCCGAATCCCTTTGGGAACGGCTCGAACCGGCGGGCGGCTAGCAAAGCGCAAGGGCAATGGCAAGGGGGCAATCGCAGATCGTCCCGACCGGCAAGGGAGTGGCGCAGTGCGCAGGCACCAGCTAAGGCGCAAACGATGAACGCGCCAACCTTCCTGCAATCCTCCGTTCTTGTCGCGTTTGGCGGCGGCGCGGGGGCGTGGCTGCGGTTCGTGGCCGGGCGGCTAATCGGCAACGCCAGCTTCCCCTGGGCGACGCTGAGCGTCAACCTGCTGGGCAGTTTCGCAATAGGACTGTTGGCCGGGTGGCTGGCGCGAAATGGCACGAGCAGCGAAACCTGGCGGCTGCTGCTCGGGGTTGGGGTGCTGGGCGGGTTCACCACCTTTTCCGCCTTCAGCCTGGAGATGGTGCAACTGATCCAGCGCGGCGCGCTGGCGCAGGCCGGGCTTTATGCCGCGGCTTCGCTGATCGGCGGGATCGCCGGATTGTTCGCCGGCCTGGCCATGATGCGGTCCTTCTCATGAGCGAAACCGTCCGCCAGTTTACCGTCGAAGCTGACGACGAGGGCGTTCGGCTTGACCGCTGGTTCAAGCGGCATTTGCCCGACATCGGCTTCGCGACCATCAGCCGCTGGGCCCGCACCGGGCAGATCCGCGTCGACGGCAAGCGCGCTGATCCTGCTGACCGACTGAGCGCGGGCCAGGTGCTGCGGGTCCCCCCCGGCGGCGATATCACGACCAAAGCGGCGCGGGCAAAGAAGCCGCTCACCCCCGATCAGATCGCGCTGGCGGAAAGCATGGTGATCCACACCACCCCCGCCGCGCTGGTGCTCAACAAGCCGCCGGGGCTGGCGACCCAGGGCGGCAGCGGCACCTTCAGCCACGTTGATGGCCTGCTCGATGCCTATGTTAAGGGCGGGCTTGGGGCAGAAGGCAAAGCAGGCCCGCGCCCGCGGCTGGTTCACCGGCTCGACAAGGACACTTCGGGCGTGCTGCTGATCGCCCGTACCCCCGGCAGCGCCGCGTTCTTTTCCAAACACTTCGCGGGCCGTTCGGCCAGGAAGATCTACTGGGCGCTGGTTTGCGGCGTGCCCGCGATCGAAGACGGGTTGATCGAGCTGCCCCTGGCCTAGCAGCCCGGCAGCGGCGGCGAGAAGATGCATGTCGACGAGGCCGAGGGGCAATCGGCCCGGACCCGCTACCGGGTTAACTTCGCTGGCAACCGCGCCGCTTGGGTCGAACTGCAGCCCTTGACCGGGCGCACCCATCAGC
>JANOGS010000050.1:0-3812 GCA_031414115.1 Novosphingobium sp.
GGTTGCCCGGGCTGCCTTCCTTGGCCAGGCCGGCAAGATCGCTCGACGCGGCGTCAGCCGCCCCGGCATCGAGCCGGTCGAGCGCCAGGATAAACCGCTCGGACTGCTCGGCATTCGCGGTCTTGTTCGAATTGTCCCACCACAGATAGCCGGCCAGCGCCGCCAGTCCGATCCCGATCACCAAGGCCAGCGGACGGCCATAGCGGCGCAGGCTAGCGAAGAACTGCTCCTCGCGCAGCGCCTCGTCGACCTCGCGCAGGAAGCCGTCTTCCTGCGCGGCGGCGCGCTGGGCAGCAATCGAGGTGGGAGCGTTGGGATCGGAAGCCAAGTTTGGGGGCCTGTTCTGGTTAATGCAATCGCGCGCTGTTTAGCGGATGGACCGGCCTTTTCAACGCCTGATCTCTGGCTGTCCCCCGGTGAAGCCGGGATGAACGGCAGCGCTGGAGTTTTTCCGATTGGCATCGGCTCATCACCAGTTCGCTCCCCCTCCCGACCACCTATATTGGACAATTGCCTGGGTGGTCGAAAGGGGGAGCGGGCCGGTGATGTCTGCTCCAGAAAAACGCTAGGGAAAGCTCTCGCGCCGCAGCGCCGTGGCATAAGTGTCGCGGTAGGCGGCGAGCATGGTGGCCTCATCGTATTCAGCCTCGGCGCGGGCGCGGTTGGCGGCGCCGATCGCGGCGCGGCGGTCCGGATCGGCGGCAGCCTGGGCAAGCAGCGCTGCCAGCCCCGCATCATCGCCTGGCGCGCTGAGCCAGGGCCGGTTCTCGGCCGCCACCATCGCTTCGACATCGCCGACCCGCGGGCTGACCACCGCGAGCCGCGCCGCCATCGCTTCAACTACCGAGATCGGGAACTGCTCGCTGTCCGACGACAAGGCGAACAGATCGAACAATCCCAGCACCGCCGCCGGATCGGGAGCGAAGCCAGGCAAGTGGACCCGTGCACTGACACCCAGCCGCGCCGCCTCGGCCTCGATTGCCGCGCGCTCCGGCCCCTCGCCCAGAATTACCAGCTGCCACTCGGGCGGCATTGCGGCAAAGCCGCGCACCAGCCGCGGCAGGTTCTTGACCGCGCGAAGACCCGCCAGAGAGCCAAGCCAGCGAGCGCCCGGCGGCTTGGTCAGACCCGGCACCGCATCGGCCCGCGCCGCCTTGCCGTAAGCCGCCAGCGGGATGCCGTTGGCGATCCGCCGCACCCGCGTGCGCGGCTGCTGCCAGGCGCCAAGCGCGATCGCCTCCAGCCGCTGCGAGGGCACCACCAGCGCCGCAGCGCGATCGAGCGCGATCCGGCGGTAGAAACTGCGCACCGGGTTGAGCCGCACGGCCTCGTCCGAGTTGAACCCGTCCTCGTGGTGAACCAGCGGCGGCAGGCGCAGCGACAGGCCAAACAGGCGGTGCGCCATCACTGCGTCCATCGCCCCCCAGTTGTAGGTCAGCACCAGATCATGACCGCGCATCACCTGGGCCAGACGGCGCAGCCGCCACGGGGTGGGCGATCCCGCCAGCGGCGGGAAATCATCGGGGTACTGGACCGCAACCGCCGGATCGATCGCCTTGGCCGCCCCAAGCTCGCCAGGCACCGCCGAGATCACGGTGTGTTGCACCCCTGCCCCGAACAGGTTCATCAGCTTGGCCGCGCGCAGCTCCTTCCCGCCAGGGGCGAAGCTTGAATGCAAGTGAAGCAGGCGCACTGGCGCCGGCACGATGCTCATTCCACGCGCGCCAGCAGCCGGTCGATCGCGGCGACGGCGGCCGGTTCGTCGAGCATCGGGGCGTGGCCGACCCGCGGCACGGTGACCGCTTCGGCCTGTGGCAGGGCCCTGGCCATCCGGGCGAGGGTCGCGGCCGAGAGAATATCGGAAGTCTCGCCGCGCAGTAACGTAACCGGGCACCCCTTCAGCGCGTCGAGCGCCGGCCACAGGTCCGCACCCGCCTCGCCGCCCGGCCGGGCGAACGGTTCCGCGATCTTCATGTCGTAATCGAACACGATCCGCCCGTTGCTGCCCAGCACCATGCAGCGCTTGGCCATCGCCAGCCAGTCGGCAATCTCATAGTCGGGAAAGGCTGCGGCCTGGGTCTCCTCGATCGCCCGGGCGGCGTGCATCCAGGTCGGGAACGAGCGGCCTTGCCCGACATAGTCGCGGATCCGCTCAAGCCCGGTCGGATCGATCTCCGGCCCGATATCGTTGAGCAGCGCCCCGGCCAGCCGTTCGGGCCCGGCCATGGCCAGCAGCAAGGTCAGGATGCCGCCCAGCGAAGTCCCCAGGGCGACAAACCGGCTCAGTCCCTCAGCCTCAAGCAGCAGGGTAATGTCATCGGCGTATTGCAGCGGATTATAGCTCGCCGAATCCTTGGCATAGGCGCTGTCACCGCGGCCGCGCAGATCGGGACAAAGCACCCGCCACTCGCCCGCCAGCCGCGCGGCGACGTGAGCGAAATCGCGGGCGTTGCGGGTCAAACCCGGCAGGCAGAGCAGCGGCGGGCGGTTCTGGCGCCCAGGATAATCGCGGAAATGCAGCTTGAGCCCGTCGCGGCTGGTCCAAAAGCGATCGGCGTAACTGCCGGGCGCGGCTGGCTGGGCTTGGTCGGGTCTGGCTTGGCTGGTCATGACTGGCCCGCTTATCGCTTCCCCAGCCTGTTTCCGCAAGCAGCGCAGCCCAGAAAATACCCTAGGGATAATGTGCTTATCCAAGGCTTTCAATAGACCGGCCGAACGGCTAAGGCGCATGCAGAAGCGTACATTCAATTGGGGTCGCAACCCTTCTACTGACAGGGCAGGTTCGCTTGAGCACGCAGCAACTGGTTTCCTTCGAGCCGGCCACCGGTGCCGAGATCTGGCGGGGCAAGCACGGCAATGTCGACGACATCGTCGGCCGCGCCCGGCGGGCCTGGCCGGCCTGGGCCGCGCAGCCGCTGGCCAACCGCATGGAAATGGTCCGCCGCTTTGCCAACGAAGTGCGCAAGGACGCCGAAAAGCTGGCGACGATGATCGCCCGCGAAACCGGCAAACCGATGTGGGAAGCGCGCACCGAAGTGGAAAGCGTGGTCGGCAAGGTTGAGATTTCGATCCGCGCCTATGCCGAACGCACCTCCCAACGCAAACTTGACAATGCCCTGCAAGGCACCGCCGCGCTGCGCCACAAGCCGCACGGGGTGCTGGCGGTGCTGGGACCCTATAACTTCCCCGCGCATCTGCCCAACGGCCACATCGTCCCGGCGCTGATCGCGGGCAACGCGATCGTCTTCAAGCCCTCGGAAAAGACCCCGGCGACCGCTGAAATGCTGGTCCAGTGCTTCCACCGCGCCGGGATTTCGGCAGCCGTGATCCAGCTGCTGGTCGGCGGGCCCGAGGAAGGCCAGGCGCTGGTCGCGCACGAAGGGATCGACGGGGTGCTGTTCACCGGTTCGGCCCACACCGGGATCGCGATCAACCGCCGGCTGGCGACCCGGCCTGACAAGATCGTGGCGCTGGAAATGGGCGGTAACAACCCGATCGTGGTCTGGGACACTCCCAAGATCACCGACGCGGCGGCCTTGATCGTCCAGTCGGCCTTCACCAGCGCCGGGCAGCGCTGCACCGCCGGTCGACGCCTTATTCTGAAGTCGAGCATGTACGACGCGGTGATCGGCGAAGTTAAACGCCTGACCGAACGGATCATTGTCGGCGCGCCGTTCGACGAGCCTACCCCGTTCATGGGCCCGGTAATTGACAATGCCGCCGCCGACGGTCTGACCGAGAGCTTTCTTTACCTGCTCAGTCATGGCGGCAAGGCGATCAAGCATCTGGTCCGTCCGCGCGACGACCTGCCA
>JANOGS010000051.1:0-3068 GCA_031414115.1 Novosphingobium sp.
GTCGAGCAAGTCGACCTCGTCGGACAGCGTGTGCTTTTCGCCGCCCAGCGCCTTGAGCTCGCCGATCGTCCCCGCCGGGATCAGTTCGAACACCCCGCGTCCGGCGCGGCCCATCGCTTCGGCCAGCATCATCACTTCGTCGTCGGCGGCGAAAGTACCGGGGATCGGGATTCCGTGGCTTGAGCGGTGGCCGATCGTGCGCGAGGTGGAAAACCCGACCGCACCCGCCGCCAATCCTTCCTCGACCAGCTGTGCCATCCGCGTCATGTCCTCGGCGGTAGCGGCCTCATTGGCCCGGCCGCGTTCGCCCATTACGTAGTTGCGCAGGGCGGCGTGCGGGATCTGCGCCGAGATATCGAGCGCATATTCGCGCTTGGCCAGATAGTCGAGGTATTCGGGGAATGTCTCCCACGCGCCCCACTCGATCCCTTCATAGAGCGCGGTGCCGGGGATATCCTCTACTCCCTCCATCACCGCGATCAGCTCGTGCTCGCCGCCGGGAGGGGCCGGGGCAAAACCAACCCCGCAATTGCCCATCACCACCGTGGTCACGCCGTGGCTGGCGGATGGATCCATCTGGTCGTCCCAGCAGACCTGGCCGTCGTAATGGGTGTGGACATCGACAAACCCGGGGGTGACGATCGCCCCGGCGGCATCGAACACTTCGCGCGCGGCGGTTGAAATGGTGGCGGCGACCTCGGCAATCTTGCCGTCCTTGATCCCGATATCGGCGATGACGGGCGCACCGCCAAGGCCATCGTAAAGCTTGCCGCCCTTGATTACGGTGTCGAGCATGTCTGGATCCTTGCCTGATGTCGCTGCGGGGATAGACCCAAAATGGCGCGCCCGCCCCTCCCCAAATCGTTAACCCCCTTGAACATATCCCTCCCAGCGCCGACATAGCAGGTCCAACCAGAGAGGGCCCCATGCACGAGCTTTACGGCGCTGGCAGCGCGCAAGGACATTCCACCGGCGATCCGGTCACCGCCGCTTTGGTGCCGATGGTGATCGAGAACACCAGCCGCGGCGAGCGCAGCTTTGATATTTATTCGCGGCTGCTGCGCGAGCGGATCGTGTTCGTCACCGGCGAGGTTGAGGACCACATGGCCTCGATCATCGTCGCCCAGCTGCTGTTTCTCGAAAGCGAGAACCCCAGCAAGGACATCTCGATGTACATCAACTCGCCCGGCGGGGTGGTGACATCGGGTTTCGCGATCCACGATACCATGCAGTACATCAAGCCCAAGGTTTCGACCGTGTGCATCGGCCAGGCCTGCTCGATGGGCAGCTTCCTGCTCGCGGCGGGCGAGCCGGGGATGCGGATCGCGCTGCCGCAGGCGCGGATCATGGTCCACCAGCCTTCGGGCGGAGCGCGGGGCATGGCCAGCGATATCGAGATCCAGGCCAAGGAAATCATGCGGCTCAAGGACACCATGCACAATCTCTATTCGAAATACACCGGCAAGTCGGTCGCGGTGGTGACCGAGGCGATGGACCGCGACACCTGGCTGAGCGCGCAGGAAGCGCTGGAGTTCGGCCTGGTCGACAAGGTCTTCGAAACCCGGCCCGAAGGCGACGGCGGAGATGCCGGCGCCAAGGAATAAGTAACCTTTGCGCTTCAGGCGGCGGAAATCTGCCTGTGTCATAAGGCTGTATTGATAAATGGTGTCGCGCGGCTAGAGTCGCAGCGAATCTCCCCGCTTGCGGGGGCTTGGAAGGAAGCATGACCAAACTCAGCGGATCTGACGCCAAGAGCACGCTTTATTGCAGCTTCTGCGGCAAATCGCAGCACGAGGTGAGGAAACTCATCGCCGGGCCGACCGTGTTCATCTGCGATGAATGCGTGGAGCTGTGCAACGACATCATCCGGGAAGAGACCAAGGCGGGGATCGCCGGCAAGAAGGATGGCGGGGTTTCCACCCCGCGTGACATCTATGCCACGCTGAACGACTATGTGATCGGCCAGGACCGCGCCAAGCGGGTGCTTTCGGTGGCGGTGCACAACCATTACAAGCGGCTCAAGCACAGCGGCAAGGGCGGCGATGTCGAGCTGCAGAAGTCGAACATCCTGCTGGTCGGGCCGACCGGCTGCGGCAAGACCCTGCTCGCGCAGACCCTGGCCAAAACCTTCGACGTGCCGTTCACCATGGCCGATGCGACCACGCTGACCGAGGCGGGCTATGTCGGTGAGGATGTCGAGAACATCATCCTCAAGCTGCTCCAGTCGAGCGACTACAACGTTGAGAAGGCCCAGCACGGGATTGTCTACATCGACGAGATCGACAAGATCAGCCGCAAGGCCGAGAATCCCTCGATCACCCGCGACGTTTCGGGCGAAGGCGTGCAGCAGGCGCTGCTCAAGCTGATGGAGGGCACCACTGCCAGTGTCCCCCCGCAGGGCGGGCGCAAGCATCCGCAGCAGGAATTCCTCCAGGTCGATACCACCAACATCCTGTTCATCTGCGGCGGGGCCTTTGCCGGCCTCGAAAAGATCATCGCCGACCGCCTGCAGAAGCGCTCGATCGGGTTCGGCGCGCACGTTGCCGATCCCGACAAGCGCCGCACCGGCGAGCTGCTGCAGAAGGCCGAGCCCGAGGACCTCCTGAAGTTCGGACTGATCCCCGAATTCGTCGGCCGCCTGCCGGTGATCGCAACGCTGGAAGACCTTGATATCGAAGCGCTGGTCAAGATCCTCAGCGAGCCGAAGAACGCGCTGGTCAAGCAGTACGCGCGGCTGTTCGACCTTGAAGACGTCGCGCTGACCTTCACCGACGACGCGCTGGAAGCGATTGCCAAGCGCGCGATCGAACGCAAGACCGGCGCCCGCGGGCTGCGCTCGATTGTCGAGGGCCTGCTGCTCGACACCATGTTCGACGTGCCGACCGAAACCGACATCGCCGAAGTGGTGGTCGACAAGGACGTGGTCGAAGGCCGCAAAGAGCCGGTCCGTGTCCATAAGGGCAAGGAACAGGCGGCTTAAGCGGAGTCGTTTGTTTAGTACGGATAGGCCCTTCGGCCTTTCCGTACGGCCACCAGCCCATTCCGCCGGGCCAGCTTCAGGCCACGGC
>JANOGS010000052.1:0-4929 GCA_031414115.1 Novosphingobium sp.
CTCTATATCTCGATGCCGCCGATCTATGTGTTCGTGCTCGGCACGCTGATTGGCGGGATCGTCCGGCTGGTGAACGCGGGGTGATCTGGAGGCGCAGGACAGGCGCAGGCGGGGGCGTGGAGGAAAACCCTTTCTGCTACACTGGCTTCTGTGCTATATGACTATTTAACTGGTCAGGAGCCGCTTATGCCTACAGTCAAACTAGCCGATGCCAAAGCGCATCTTAGCGAGTTGGTCGATCGGGTCGAGGCTGGGGAAAGTGTCGAGATCACCCGGCGCGGCAAGCCGGTCGCGCGGTTGGTGCCAGTTGAAACCAGGAAGAAGCGTTTCGACGCCGCTGCGATGAAGGCCTTCACCGACACCCTGCCGTTCCAGACGCAGGGCGCGGGCGAGTTCATCCGGGAAATGCGGGATTCGGACCGCTTTTGATGATCTATTGCGACACGTCGCTGCTGGTCGCCGCGCTGTCGCGCGAAGCTGCGACCGAGGCGGTCCAGCAATGGCTGAGCCAGCAAGCAGAAGGCGTCCTGTCCATCAGCGACTGGGTCATTACAGAATTCTCCAGCGCGGTTTCAATCAAGCTGCGGCGCGGCGAAATACCCGTCCAACGCAAAGCGGACCTGCTCGCCCAATGGCAGCAGATGATTGCCGAAAGACTTACCGTCGTGCCAGTTCCGCAGCCCGCCTTCGCCCTCGCCGCCCGATTCTGTGACCGGCACGAGCTTGGCTTGCGCGCGGGCGACGCATTGCACCTCGCGGTGGCCTCGCTCGGCGGCCATGCACTGGCGACGCTCGATGCGCGGATGCGGGAAGGCGCGGCGGCGGTGGGGGTGAGGGTGGTGGGGGTTTGAGGGAGCGGTGGATTGGGGGAATGATGCACCTGACCCCGCAATTCAGCAGCGCTGCTTTTCATTGTTACCGGTCGGTAGAAATGTTACGCGCGCTCAGTATTTCCGGGTCATGCATGGCCCATTCACCCAAGCGAAAGTGCGCACCATGTTGACGCAAGCGAAGGCTCCAGAAGTGTTCAATCCGTTTCTAAGCGGCAATTACGCGCCTGTTTCCGAGGAGATCAGCGCCGAATGCGTCGAGGTGATCGGCGAAATCCCCAAGGACTTGAACGGCCACTTCCTGCGCATCGGGCCGAATCCGGTCTATGTGCCCGACCCGGCGACCTATCATATCTTCGATGGCGACGGCATGATCCACTCGGTGCAGTTCGACAACGGCCGGGCGACCTACCGCAATCGCTTCGTCGAAACCGAAGGCCTGCGCAAGGAACGCGCCAAGGGCACCTGGATCTGGAAGGGCATGGCGTCCATGGGCGACTTCGTCAAGGGCGTCGCGCCGCCCGCCGAAGGCTTGATGAAGAACACAGCCAACACGGCCATGGTCTATCACAACAAGACGCTCTACGCGCTGATGGAGGCTGCGCCGCCGCACCGCATGTCGCTTCCCGGCCTTGACACGGAGGGCGAGCATACCTTCGGCGGCAAGCTGCGCCATCCGTTCACCGCCCACCCGAAGGTCGACGCGGTGACCGGTGAGATGATCACCTTCGGCTATTCGCCGATGCCGCCCTACCTGACCCACAGCGTGGTCAGCCCGGAAGGCGAGATCGTCCACACCGCGCCGATCACCATCCCCAAGGGCGTGATGATGCATGACTGCGCCATCACCGAGCACTACACCGTGTTCCTCGACATGCCGATCACCTTCGACTTCGGCCGCGCCATGGCCGGCGGGCTGATGCTGGACTGGGAGCCGGAGAACGGCTCGCGGCTCGGCGTCGTGCCGCGCATGGGTACCGACGAGGACGTGAAGTGGTTCGATGTGAAGACCGCCATGGTGTTCCACGTCTCCAACGCCTGGGAGGAGGGCGACGAGGTTATCGTCCAGGGCAGCCGCTCGCTGCGCACCGACGTGTCGCGCGCCACCGAGAACGCTGGCGCACACATGGACATGTCGGACCAGCTGGGCCAGCTCTACGAATGGCGCCTCAACATCAAAACCGGCGCCGTAAACGAGCGGCATCTCGACACCAAGCATTACTGCGATTTCACCCGCATCAACGACGATTTGTGCGGCCGCAAGACCCGCTATACCTATGCGGCCCGCTTCGACCTCGATCACGACGCCCTGTTCAACGCCGCGCTGAAATATGACGACCAGACCGGCGATATCCAGGTCCACGCGCTGGGCGACGGCCGCTGGGGCGGCGAAGGCGTGTTTTGCAAGCGCGACGGCGCCGCCGCCGAGGACGACGGTTATCTGGTGCTGTTCGTCTGGGACGAAAACAAGCAGCGTAGCGAGTGCATGGTGATTGACGCGCGGAACTTCACCGCGCCGCCGGTCGCCCGGATCATGATTCCCGGCCGTGTGCCGTTCGGCTTCCACGCCGGCTGGGCGCCCGCGGGCTGAATTTCGCATTTGAGCGGTAAAATTGCGGCGACACTTTCTTCAATCCCCTTTTGCCCAGCAAGATCGCCACATCGCCGCCTCGCCCTACCGCAGCAACTCCCCCACCAGCGAAGGCCGCTTGGCAATCATCGCCAGCAGGACCTGGGCCGGGCCGGTTGGCCGCCGTCGGCCGTGTTCCCAATTGAGCAGCGTTCCCTTGGCCACGCCGATGCTGCGCGCGAACTGGGCCTGGGAAAGGCCGGTGCTGGCGCGGATCGCGGCCACGTTTGTGGCGGGGACTTCGACCCGGTGGACAGCCGCGCCGATCGGCTTGCCCTGGGCAAAGTCGATCGCTTCGAGCAGTCCCGTGCGGATGCTGTCATAGGCCTTGGTCATTGCTTCACTCCATAACCGGCGATCAGGACTTTGCTCAGTGCGATCAGGTCGGCTTGCTCGGCCTTGCTGAGGTTGTCCTTTTCATTCTTGGCGAACACGGTGACCAGGAACACCGGAATCTCCGTGCCGCCGAATACATAGATGGTCCGAAAGCCGCCGCTCTTGCCGCTGCCGGGCCGGGCAAACCGCAGCTTGCGCAGCCCGCCGCCCAGCGAAATGCCCGCGTCCGGGTTGGCCGCGACGAAATCGACCAGCGCCGCACGTTCCTCCTCAGCCATGATCGCCTTGGCACGCCGCAGGAACTCGGGCAATTCGACCACGGTTTGGGGATGAGTCACGAATCGTAATCTATGCTTCATTGGCGTATATGTCAATGAAGCATGTTTCAGACTATGCCGTATCGCTGCTTGACCAAATCCAACATCCCCCCTAACGGGCCCACTTCCGGGTCACCCCGGATTGAGCTGAACATTGCCGGTGCGTCCTTCCGTGAAGGGTAATCCGTCAAAGTAACCCGGTCTTTTCAATCGGGTGGAGTGTTTCAGCCTGTCCCTGCCTTGGCGGGGAGCGAGCACCGCCTTGGCGCGGCGCTTTCGCATCGGGCGATTCTCTTCATCCTGCTGGCCTGGCCGCAACCAAGGTGAAGAGCACTTCATGCCGACTATCAACCAGCTGGTCCGCAAGGGCCGCGTGCCGCAGAAGACCAAGTCCAAGGTCCCTGCGATGGAGCAGAACCCGCAGAAGCGCGGGGTTTGCACCCGCGTTTATACCACCACCCCGAAGAAGCCGAACTCGGCGCTGCGCAAGGTCGCCAAGATCCGCCTGACCAACCAGCGCGAGGTCATCTCGTACATCCCCGGCGAGGGCCACAACCTGCAGGAGCACTCGGTGGTGCTGATCCGCGGCGGGCGTGTGCGCGATCTTCCCGGCGTGCGCTATCACGTGCTGCGCGGGGTGCTCGACACCCAGGGCGTCAAGGACCGCAAGCGCAGCCGTTCGAAGTACGGCGCGAAAAGGCCCAAGTGACCCGTCCGGGGGACGGGTCATCCTGAAAAATTCGCCACAAGCGAATTTGTTCAGGATCTCGAGCCTCCAGGTTCAAGGTCGAAGTTTTTACCGAGGTCCGATCCAGCCGCCCGATGGGCCCTGAAACAAGTTCAGGGTGACGGGCAAAGGGAAGAGGCCGAGAAAAAGGAATTTTGCGATGTCACGTCGTCGTCGTCCCGAGAAGCGGGAAATCCTGCCCGATCCCAAGTTCAAGGATCAGATCCTCTCCAAGTTCATGAACAACCTGATGATGGACGGGAAGAAGTCGGTTGCCGAAAGCATCGTTTACGGTGCGATGGAAACCATGGAAACCCGCGCCAAGGCCGATCCGATCGGGCTGTTCCACACCGCGCTGACCAATGTTGCGCCGCAGATCGAGGTGCGTTCGCGCCGGGTTGGCGGGGCGACCTATCAGGTTCCGGTCGAGGTCCGTCCGGAGCGGGCCCAGGCGCTGGCGATCCGCTGGCTGATCACGGCGGCGCGCAACCGTTCGGAAACGACGATGTCGGCGCGGCTTTCGGCCGAGCTGCTCGACGCCGCCAACAACCGCGGCAACGCGGTCAAGAAGCGCGAAGACACCCACCGCATGGCCGACGCCAACCGCGCGTTCAGCCACTACCGCTGGTAGTCACGCGGCGGTCACAGAACTGAACCAAGGGGCGGGCGCATCCGGCGTCCCCCACTGAAGCTTTTAAGGAATTGATCATGGCCCGCAGCCATCCGCTCAGCATGTACCGCAATATCGGGATCATGGCGCACATCGACGCTGGTAAAACCACGACTACCGAGCGTATTCTTTACTACACCGGCAAGTCCTACAAGATCGGCGAAGTGCATGACGGCGCCGCGACGATGGACTGGATGGAACAGGAGCAAGAACGCGGGATCACGATTACTTCCGCAGCGACGACCTGTTTCTGGAACGACCACCGGATCAACATTATCGATACTCCCGGACACGTCGATTTCACCATCGAAGTTGAGCGTTCACTGCGCGTATTGGACGGCGCGGTCGCTTGTTTCGACGGCGTCGCCGGGGTCGAACCCCAGTCCGAGACCGTCTGGCGCCAGGCCGACAAGTACGGC
>JANOGS010000053.1:0-10041 GCA_031414115.1 Novosphingobium sp.
CTGACCGGCAAGGTCGAACTCGGCAAGCTTGCCGGCAGTCTGGTCGAGGCGGTCAAGCCCGATCCTCCGGTGAGCACCCTGGCGCGGCAAATGGCTGCCGGGCTTGGCGAATTTTCGGGGCCGGTGACGATCCTGCTGGCCGACCGCGATCGCACCGCGCAGGCCTTCCTCGCCAGCTGGGACAGGAACGATGCGCGAATCCGGCAATGCCCCGCAGCCAGCCACAGCTTTGTCGAACCGCAGGCCCGGATCTGGCTCCAGGGTCAGCTGCTTGCAGCGCTGCGTTCAGCAGGCTAGCGGGAAGCCATGACCCCGCACGGACCGACTTCCAACTCATTCGTCTCGCAGCGCCTGCGCCTCCACTATGTCGACTGGGGCAACCCCAAGGCGCCGCCACTGATTCTCCAGCATGGCGGGCGCGACCATTGCCGCAGCTGGGACTGGGTGGCCGAGGAGCTGGCGCGCGACTGGCACGTGATCGCCCCCGATCTGCGCGGCCACGGTGACAGCGCCTGGGCCCCCGACGGCAATTATGACATGGCGCCGCTGGTCTATGACTTCGCCCAGCTGGTCCACACCCTGGACCGCGACGAAGTGACGATCATCGCCCACTCGCTGGGCGGCAATATCGCGACCCGCTTCACCGGGCTTTACCCCGAAAAGGTCCGCCGGCTGGTCAATATCGAGGGGCTTGGACCCTCGCCGGAAATGCGCGCCAAGCGCGAGTCGGCCGGCTATGGCAACCGCTTCCGCAAATGGATCGAAGACCGCCGCGCTGCCTCGGGCCGGGTCCCGCGCCGCTATTCGACGATCGAGGCCGCCTTTGCCCGGATGAAGGAAGAGAACTCCTTCCTCACCGACGAGCAGGCGCGCCACCTCACCGTGCACGGCGCCAGCCGCAACGAAGACGGCACCTGGAGCTGGAAGTTCGACCCCTACCTCAATATCTGGGGATTCGAGGATGTGCCCGAGGAACGCACCCAGGAGCTGTGGGGCGCGATCACTTGTCCGATCCTGTTGCTCTATGGCAGCGATTCGTGGGCTTCAAGTCCGGCCAAGGATGGCCGCGACAAGGACTTCCGCAATGCCACTGTGAGCGAGTTCGAGAACGCCGGCCACTGGCTCCACCACGATCAGTTCGATCGGTTTATCCGCGAAGTCCGGGCGTTTCTTTAAGGGCACACAAAGCGGCTAAGAAGCGCCTCAAAGCCGCACAAGCTGGGCCAAGGTGCGCTCAAGGCCTGAACAAAGCGACCTGGATTTCATAAATTATTATTTTAATTCAATTCTATAATTGAATTTCGCTGACAGTCTGACAGGCCCTTGGCCCCAGTATGCGGTGCCAGAGCCACGCGGCTGGTTATGGCAAGGCCGCGCGCTGTAGGAAAGGGATCAAGCCGTGAGGTAGTGCGCGCGGAGCTGGTTCTGCATCGCCGTATCAACTCCAAGCACACCTTCCAGATAGGCATCGACCGTGCCGTGACGCTCGGCAATCGCGTCCAGCGAGGCCGCCAGGAACGCCGCGTCGACCCCCATCAGCACCCGGATCGTGGCATCGTCGATCGCGCCATAACGCGCGCGGATATGCTCGGCGCCTGCGGCTATCCGGGCCTCGATCCGTCCCGCCTGGTTGGTCAGCAGGTAATCCGCCATGGCGTCATCAGGGTGAACCCCCAGAATGTGATGCAACATCGCCACCGCAAAGCCGGTGCGGTCCTTGCCGGCAACGCAGTGGACCAGGCTCGGCTCGCTGTCCTGCGCCATCGCCGCAAAATAGCTGCGCAGCGCCGGCACCAGGTTTTCGCGGTGCGGCATGAGCCGGTAAAAGCCGCGCAGCGCCCCGTGCGCCGATTCGACATCGAGGGCATCGGCCGCAGCCGCAATGTGCGGGGCCAGACCGGCGGTTTCCCCGGCCTGGGTCAGGACCCTGGCGGCGAATTGCGGGCCGCGGCGGCAGGGACTGGCCTCGCGCTCGCTGTCTCCCCTGAGGTCGATCACGGTGACAAGGCCAAGCCCGTCGACCGCCGCCAGATCAGCCTCGCTGGCCTCGCCATGCTGGGCCGAGCGCCACAGCACGCGGGGTTTGACCCGGCCACCGTGGGCACTGGCATAGCCGCCGTAGTCGCGGAAGTTGTGGATCCCCTCCAGGGGCAGGACACGCTCGTTCATCGTCGAGCGCTTGGCAGCAAGTTATGACACGATCAAGCCGCCAATACGCTATTGGGCCCCATGCCGATGTCATCGCCGTTGGCCCAGACCGAATGGGTCCCCGAACAGAACCGTTCGGGCAGGATTATCCGGCAGACCGGCCCGGCGGCAATGTCTTTGGCATCGATCAGCACGCATTCGGACTGGTCGGTGTTGATGTCGGCGACGAACGAGACGAGGTAACCGTCATCTTCGTCCGTGGCGCCGATTCGCGGTGCGAACGGCGCTTCGCTGCCATAGCGGCCCGGCCCGAAATCGCAGGACCAGCTTTCACCGCTGTCCAGATCGTGCTTCACAAGCCCTGTGAACAAAAACCAGTAAGGCTCTGGAACAGCGCTGTAAGCGTAACGATTTTTACGTCCAGCATAGGCCTGGTTGATCATCCCGAATTCGAGGATCTGCTCGTCAAGCCGCTGTTCGATGGTTGCGCCGGTCTTCAGGTTGAAGCGCCAGCGATGGAGCTTTGGCTTCATCAGGCCTTGTGAGAGATAGGCCATCATCCGCTCCAAGCCCTCAGGCGCATCGGGGTGCGATTTGGGCTGGGGTTCTTCCTGGAAATAGCCATCGAGAACGATCTCGTCGCCCTCTTCCCAGGCGTTGAGCCAGTGCAGGGTATAGGTCGGTTCAGCCTCAAACCAGCGGATTTCCTCCGGCTGACCGCGGCGCGGGATGATCCCGAAGCGGCTTTTCTGGTCGGGATGGAATTGCACGACGTGCAGGTTGCGCTCGAGCAGTTCCGGGTTCCAGTAGAGCGGCATGTCGTTGAGGATCGTGTAATTGGTGGTGAAGGCCATGTCGTGCGGCAGCCGCGGCCCGGCCAGCGGGATCGGAACGTAGTGCTTGAGCCGGTTGTCCGCCCCGACCACGCCGTAATGCATGAAGGGGGCGTGCTTCGAATAGTTGAAGAACAGCAGCTCGCCGGTTGCCGGATCGAACTTGGCGTGCGCGGAGATGCCGTCAAGCGGGACCCAGCCCTCGGTGCCCAGCGTTTCCAGCGTGAACGGATCGAGCCGATAGCCTTCGCCGCACTGGTAGAACGACGACAGCACCTTGCCGGCATGAACCACGACATCGGTTGACGACGAATCCTTGAGCCATTCTTGCGCGCCCCAGCCCGGCCGGGTCGACTTGTGCGGTGGTTCCATCAGCCCGGCCCACAGCGCCCGCCCGGCCTCCTGCTCAGCTGCGAAGGCCTTGGTGCGCACGAAGCGGCTGCGAAAGCTGGCGCGACCGTGCTTGAAGCTGATCGCATGAATCTGCCCGTCGCCATCGAAGGGATGATAGCGCCCGATCGGCTCATGCACTGGCACTTCGCCGGTGCGGATGTAGACCCCCTCGATATCGTCAGGGATTTTGCCGATGACATCCGCGTCGCCGGTCGCGAAGATCGCGTTCCACTCGTTGAAGGTCGGCCGCCAGGCGCCCTGCATATAGGGATGGTCGGTTGACTTGAGGGTCGAGCGGACGGTTTCGACCAGCTGTGCGGTCATAGCATTTCTCCTGTCGGCTGGCCCAATCCATCACATTCCGGCCGGGCCCGCAAGGCGCTTGCGCTCAGCCCGCACCAGTGCGCAACGTGCCGAACTTGCCGATCAGCCAGCTACGAAACACTGCAATCTGGCTGTCGGCAAGGTCATCGGCGTGAAGCTTGAGGTAGTAGCCATAGCCGTCCTCGATGATCGCTTCGAACGGCATCACCAGATGGCCCTGGGCGATCTCCCCGGCGAACATGTCAACATCACCCAGGATCACCCCGCCCGAGGCCATGGCATAGCGGGCTGCGGCGATCGAGGTATCGAACGCGAGACCTGCTGCGACCTCGAGATCGATGCCCGATTGCCTGAGGTAAGCGCTCCACAGCAGTTCGCGCGGCTGGTTGTCGAGCTTGAGGTGAAGCAATTCCTGGCCAGCAAGGAATTCCCCGAGGGACTTGCCGCGCCCCTCCGCAGCAGTCGCAGGCGAACACAGCGGCGCCACCCGCACCAGGCACAGCAAGTCGGTAACCCGGTCATCGACATTGGGGCGGTCGTAAACGATCGCCATGTCACAGTCCGAAGGCGGCAGGCCGGTGACATTGGCGCTCGATACATCGATCCGGATCGCGGGATTTTCGCGATGGAACTCAGCCAGCATCGGCATGAAAGTCAGCTGCAGCAGCGTCGGCGGAACATGCAGCTTGAGCGCCCGGCCGGGGGCGTGATCTTCGCGTATCGCATTGAGCGTGCGTTCGACCCGGTCGAGCGACTTGGTGACTTCGCCCAGCAGCTGCACGCCATCGGCGGTGAGTTGAAGCTTGCCGCCGTCGCGCTCGAACAGTTGCTTGCCCAGCAATTGTTCGAGGCCCGCGACATGCCGGCTCATCGCGCTTTGCGATACCGAGAGCGCTGCGGCGCCACCCGTAAAGCTGAGGTGCCGCCCGACCGCCTCGAACGCACGCAAGGCGTTCAAGGGCAGCCAGCGGCGGTTGATGGCACTCTTCGTGGCGATGGTTTTGCCCTTTCGGTCCCCGGCCGTTGGTCAGCCTGTGCGTGGCCGTAGCATTAGACATGGCGCTATGCCAAAAGTCGATTTTTCTATGCGGCCATTGTCGGTCACTAGCACGGTCAACGCCACCTGGAGAATGCAATGATCGACCTGGCCTGGGCAGCCGGACAACTGGACGCGCGGCGCGGTGGGCACGCGCTGCCGCAGGGGCTTTATATCGATCAGCGCGCGTTCGATTTTGACGTGGCGGCGATCTACGGCCGCAGCTGGCTGATGGCCGCACTGGAATGCGATCTGCCCGAGGTCGGCAGCTACCTCGCCTTGACCGTCGGCGACTGGCCGGTGCTGCTTGTCCACGGCCGTGGGGGAGAAATCAGGGCGTTCCACAACTCGTGCCGGCACCGCGGCTCGATCCTGTGCCCGCCGGGCCAGGGCTCGGCCCCAAAGCTGGTCTGCCCCTATCATCGCTGGACCTACGATCTGGACGGATCGCTGTTTGCGGCGGGACGGATGGCGCCGGATTTCGACAAGTCGGCCCATGGTCTGCAGCCGGTGGCGCTGCGCCGGGTTGCCGGCGCGCTGTTCATCTGCCTGGCGGACGATCCGCCGCCGTTCGATGATTTCGCCAGCCGCTTCGCGGAATATGCTGGTCCGCTAGGCTTTGGCGATCTCAAGCTGGCCGCCACCGACATTCTGGTTGAGCAGGCCAACTGGAAGCTGGTGATGGAGAACGCGCGCGAGTGCTATCACTGCCCGACCGGCCATCCTGAGCTGGGCCAGAGCTTCCCGGTTCACATGGTCCGCCATTTCGACACCACCCGCAATCCCGAGAGCGCGGATTTTGCCGCGCGGATGGATGAGATTGGCCTGCCCCAGGCCGCGATCGAGGGCAGCAGCTGGCAAATCGCGCGGCTTGCGCTCAATCCCGGCAGCAGCACGATCAGCATGGACGGGCAGCCGGTTTGCGCAAAACCGCTGACCCAGCTCAACGGCGGCAATGTCGGCTCGCTGCGCTGGGCGATCGATCCGCACATGTTTGCCCATGCCACCGGCGATCACCTTTATACCTTCAGCTGCATGCCGGTCGGCCCTCGCGAAACCCACGTATTCAGCCGCTGGTACGTCCACAAGGATGCGGTTGAGGGCGTCGATTACAAGGTGCCGGAACTGACCGAGCTGTGGCTCAAGACCAACGATCAAGACAAGGGCCTGGCCGAGAACAACCACCGCGGCGTGCTCAGCCCGGGCTTTATTCCGGGGCCCTATTCGCCCGAGGGCGAAGCGCTGGCTGCGCGCTTCACAGACTGGTACTGCAAGCGCGCCCGCGACTATGTGGATAGCCATGACTAAGCAAACACCGCCCGGCCTGCGTCCCGAAACCCTGGCAGTTGCCCACGGCTATGATCCGGCGCTGGCGATGGGATCGGTCAAGCCGCCGATTTTCATGACCAGCACCTTCGTCTACCCCTCGGCGCAATATGCCAAGGATGTGCACGAGGCATTTTTCGACCATTCCGGACCGCTGCTGGGCGAAACCCACCACATCTACGCCCGGCTTGGCCATCCCGGGCTCGATTTCCTCGAAAGCCGCCTCGCCGCGATCGACGGAGCGGAGAGCGCGGTGGCCTTTGCCAGCGGCATGGCGGCGCACAGCGCCATCGCCCTCGCCTTCCTGCGCCCCGGCGAAAGCATGATCCACGGCCGCCCGATCTATGGCGGGGTGGATATGCTCTACAACCAGTTTCTCCCCCAGTTCGGCACCCATGGCGAAGCCTATCTTGACGGTTGCGACGAAGCCGAAGTGCGCCGCGCGGCGCAAGCGGCCATGACCAAGGGTCCGCTGGCGCTGATCGTCGCCGAGACTCCCGCCAACCCGACCGCGGCGATCGTCGATCTGGAGCTGATGGTGCGGCTGGCCGACGAGATTGGCGGGCAGCACGGCCGCCGCCCGCTGGTGGTGACCGACAACACCCTGCTCGGACCCTTTGCCCAGCGCCCGATCGCGCTTGGGGTCGATCTCAACATGACCTCGCTCACCAAGTACTGCGCCGGGCACAGCGATCTCCTCGCCGGTGGGGTCAGCGGGCGGGCCGCGCTGGTTGATAAGCTGCGTTTCCAGCGAACGATCTGGGGCAGCCACCTTGATCCGTTCACCGCCTGGCTGGTGCTGCGCAGACTCGAGTCTGTCAGCGTGCGGACCGAGCGGGCGATGGACAACGCCCGCGCCGTTGCCGAATGGCTGCGCGATCATCCCAAGGTCGCAGCGGTCACCTACCTCGGCTTCCTAGCTGAAGGCTCGCGCCAGCGCGTGGTCTATGACCGGCAATGCAAGGCGGCGGGATCGACCTTCTCGTTCCACCTCCACGGCGGCGAAGTTGAGGCGTTCCGGATGCTTGACCGATTGCAGCTGATGAAGCTCGCGGTCAGCCTCGGCGGATCGGAGACGCTGATCTGCCATTCGGCCAGCACCACCCACTATGCCGTGCCGCGCGAGCAGCGCCTGGCCGGCGGGATCACCGACGGCACGATCCGCCTCTCGGTCGGGCTCGAGCACCACGATGATCTGATCGCAGACCTCGAACAGGCGCTGGAGGCGGTGTGATGAAACTCAATTTCACCGGAACCGATCTCTGCGCCATCAACGGCACCCGCAGCAAGGCCGAAGCGCACTACGGCGTGGTGGTGATCGGCGCCGGGCCTAGCGGAATCGCCGCAGCGATCGAGGCCGCGCAAGGCGGCGCTGCGGTGCTGCTGGTCGACGAGAACCCGGTTTCCGGGGCGCTGATGGGCAATGACGTGCCGCTGTGGTTCGGCGGGCGGATGACCGCCGCGACCCAGAACAGCGAGCGCATGCTGGAAGCGGTGTTCACCTCGCTGCCGGAACTTGAAACGGCGATGGAAGCCGGGGTCGAACTGCTGCTGGGAACCAGCGCCTGGGGGGTCTATCGCAATGGCCCCGGGGTCGCCAGCTTGCCCGAGCAGGTGGTCGGCTTGGCGGACGCCCAGCGTTCGTGGCTGGTCGGGTTCGATCGGATCGTGCTGGCCACCGGCGCGCGCGATCTGGCGCTGGCCTTTCCCGGCTGGAACCAGCCCGGAGTGATGGGCGCCGCCGCGCTGGAGATGCTGCTGAGCCGCTATGACGCCTTTGCCGGGCGCCGGGTGCTGATCCTGGGCTCGCACGATCTGGCGCTGCAAACCGCGCTGCTGGCGCTGGAGCGCGGGCTGGACGTGGCTGGGCTGGTCGAGGTTCGCGATGCCGCGCAAGGATCGCCCGAGCTGGCGAGCAAAGTCACGGCGGCGGGAATCGCGATCCATTGCGGTGCCGCGGTGGCTGTGGCCAAGGGCGGGATCGATGGGGTCAATTCGGCGACGCTGACCACCGGCGAGACGATTCCCTGCGACACGATCTGCGTCGCGGTGGGTCTGGTGCCGTCGATCGAGCTGGTCGATGCGATGCACGGGGCCCGGGTGCTGGACGGCAAGCGCGGCGGCTATGTCCCGGGCGGCGAGGCAATCGTCGCGGCGGTCGGGCTTTGCGCCGGGCTGCCCGATACCGGATTTGACCATGTCGACTACCGGATGGACTGGGTCCGGGCGCTGGCAGCGGTTTGCCTGCCAGACACGATCATCTGCCAGTGCGAGGAGGTTACCCGCGCCGACCTGATCGGAGTGCAGCCGCCCAACTACCTCGCCCGCCCCGCGCCGATGTGTGCCCGCTCCCTCGAAACCTTGCTGCACGACGGCCCGGCCAATCCCGACCAGATCAAGCGCCTGACCCGCGCTGGAATGGGGGTTTGCCAGGGCCGCCGCTGCCGCGATCAGGTGGCGATGCTGCTGGCGCTGGAAGCAGATCAGCCGTTTGGCACAATCCCGCTCGCCACCCACCGCGCTCCGGTGCGGCCGCTGCCGCTCAAGATCCTGGCCGACTGGCAGGAAGAACCGGCGATGGACGCCGCCTGGGATGTCTGGTTCGGGATCCCGACCCAGTGGACGCCCTACGACGACATCGGCACGCCGCGCGAGGACGAGCATTACGAAGCCTATTACAAGGGGATGTACGAGTGAGCGCCGGGCACGTCGTGATCGTCGGCGGCGGTTGCACCGGGCTCAGCGCCGGATGGTGGCTGGCGCGCTCCGGCATCAAGGTCACCGTGCTCGACAAGTTCATTGTCGGCTGGGAAGCATCGGGGCGCAACGGCGGCGGGTGCTCGCACTACCAGAGCCCGCTGTTCGACGAAGAGCAGCGGCTCTGGCCCCAGATGGACGAGCTGCTGGGCTATCCGACCGAGCACCAGAGCGAGCGGATCGTGATTTCGATCACCGCGAGCCAAGCGCAGCAGCAACACCATACCGCCGAAATGCTGGCGCGGCGGGGCTACCGGGCCGATGTGCTCGATCCGCAGCAGGTCCGTGAGGCGGTGCCGCTGGCGGGCGAGAACCTGGGCGGGCTGCATTACCGCTTCGGCGGCCACGCCAATCCGCAGCGCAGCACCCAGGCTTATGCCTGGGCCTTGCAGGACCTCGGCGGGACTATCGTCCAGCACAGCCCGGTCACCGGGTTCGAGACTTCCGGCGGCCGGGTGACCGCCGTCAAGACGGCGCAGACCAGCCATGGCTGCGACGCGGTGGTGATCGCCGCCGGACCGCAAACCGGCATGCTTGCCGCGCAGCTCGGCATCGAAGTGCCGCTGGCCGCCGCTCGCGCCGAAATGATTGTCACCGAACCCGCGCCGATGATGCCGCTGACCGGGGTTGATGGCCACAAGCTCTATGGCCGCCAGACCCTGCGCGGCAATCTTGCTTATGGCGGCGGTCCGCACGAGTGGATCGACGTCGGTGAGAGTGGCCCCGCCGCCCGCCCCTCCACCCCGCTGACGCGCAATCTGGCGCTGCGGCTGGCGCAGCTGTTGCCCGGCGCGGCGCACCTCAACGTGATCCGTTCGTGGGCGGGAGTGATCGAGAACACCCCCGATGGCCGCCCGGTGATCGACCGCTTTGACAATGTCACCATCGCGACCATGTCAGGGGTGGGTTTCGGGCTTTCCCCGGCCTCGGGCCATGCGATCCGCGATCTGGTAATCGACGGGGCCTGTTCGTTCGCCGACCTGGCCAAGCTCAGCCTCTCGCGCTTTGCGACGTTGGAGCCCGATTGGCGCGAGCGGCGGGGCTGGCTGCCGCTCTGATGAGCAAGTACTCGGCTTTCAGCCTGCTGCGCGGCGCGTTCAACGGGCAGAGCCACTGGCAGCCTGCGTGGCGCGATCCCGATCCGCAGCCGAGCTACGACGTGGTGATCATCGGTGGCGGCGGGCATGGGCTGGCGACGGCTTACTACCTCGCCCGGGTCCACGG
>JANOGS010000054.1:0-18745 GCA_031414115.1 Novosphingobium sp.
ACCAGCTCGCTCTTTAACCCAAATCTTGGCTACTTCTACGTTGATATGGATAAGACTTGGTCGTTGCTTTCAGAAAAGGTTCCAGATTTTAAACCCTCCCGACCACCCATATTGGACAATGGCCTGGGTGGTCGAAAGGGGGAGCGGGCTGGTGATGTCTACTCCGGAAAAATCTAAGCCAAACTTGCGGGTCCGAACGCGCGCGGCAGCAGTTCCGAAAGCCGCAGCTCCAGAACTTCGTTTTCCCCTACACACCACACCAGCGGATCGCTGGCGCCGAGTTGCGCGACTTCGCTGAGCACCTGGCGGCAGCGTCCGCACGGGGTGACCGGATCGCCCGCGCCAACTGCGCCGGCCTTGCCGCCGATTACCGCCACCGCTACCAGCGGCCCGCGCCACTCTTCTGACAACGCCTTGGCCGCCGCCACCGTCTCTGCGCACAGCGCCAGGCCATAGCTGGCATTCTCGACATTGGCGCCGGTCACCACCGAGCCATCGGCAAAGGCGAGCGCGGCGCCGACGTGGAACTGCGAGTAGGGGGCATAGGCCTGCGCTGCCGCCATGCGCGCGGCTGCGATCAGGGTGTCGCGGTCGATGCTCATTGCTGCACCACTACCCATCGCAGCGGCCCTTCCCCGGCTGCACTGGCCAGCGCCGAATTGGCGGTCCACAGCATCCACGGCCTCCCCGCATAATCCGGCTGGAACCGGGTCCGCACCAGCCACAGGTTGCGGTCGATCGCTGCGGCGATGTGATAGCGTTGCTCGAACCGGGAAGACAGCTTGAGGATTGCCGCCTTGCCGGTGTGGGTTTCGATCTGGTTGAGGAAGGTGGTCAGCTCGCTTTGCACCGCCGCGTCGCTGACCTTGACCGGGCACTGGTCGGCCAACAGCTCAAGATCGACCGCCGGCGGCAGCATCGCCGCATCGCGCGGCACCACGGTGACGAAATTGGCGGCCTGGCGCTCGGCTGGCTGGCACGGATCGTAGCGGTGGACCGCTCCGAGTTGCAGCTTTGCCGCCTTCGCCTGCTCGAGATTGGCGGCGAAAGCCCCGTCGCGGGCGAAGGCGCTGGCCGAGGCATCGAGATAGGCAAAGTCGGCGCCGGTAGCCTTGAGTGCCGTCCAGTCGACAGTGCCGTCCTCTGCGCCGATCTCCACCCCTTGCAGCGGCCAGGCGGCGCGCGGCGGCTGCCAGTGGCGCAGGTCCCACCACAGATAGCCCGCGGCGATCAGGCCGAGCAGCACGAGCGTGCCAAACACACGCAGCCGGGTGCGGCTGGAAGTCTTGCGTCTCATCGGTGCGATCCCTTTACCCCCTGATATGCAGGACGCAGATCAGGGTAAACAGCCGCCTTGCCGTCGCGTGGTCGGTTTCGACCTTGCCCTCGAGCCGCTCGAGCAGCATTTCCGCCGCTTCGTTGTGAACTCCGCGGCGGGCCATGTCGATCGTCTCGATCTCCGCCGCGGTAGCCTTGCGGATCGCCTGGTAATAGCTGTCGCAGATCGCGAAATAGTCGCGGATCGGGCGGCGGAACCGGCCAAGGCCAAGGATCAGCGTTTCGAGCAGCTGCCCGGATTCGTCCGAGACCTCGAGCCCCAGGCGCCCGTCTTCCACCGACAGCCGCAACCGGTAGGGCCCCTGGTGTCCGGCTTCCCAGGCGCGGCATGGCTTGAACGCGTTCTCCTCGATCAGATCGAAGATCGCGATCCGGCGCTCCTGCTCGATATCGGCGTTGCGCCACAGGATCGTGGCCTCGTCGAGTTCGATATGGATGATCCGCGGGTCGGCCATGGCGCGCGGCTTTTCGCAGATGCACAATTGCGGGGCAAGGGGGGGATTGGCGGTTCACGCGGAGGCGCGGAGACGCGGAGGAATAGGGGGTTCGCGCAGAGGCGCAAAGGAAGCTAAGGCGCAGAGATGTCTCTCCCACGGCAACGCCGTGCTGCAAATCGCATCGGTCGGCAAAGAGAATGCCTGCGGCGCTTCCCAAGGCCTTTGCGCCTTCCACTTTCTCTCTGCGCCTCTGCGCGAACTCCTATTCTTCTGCGCGTCTCCGCGTCTCCGCGTGATAGAATCCGAACCGTCCCCGCTATCCACAGCCCGATCCTCGTCGCACCGCCTTGCGCCCGTACGGCCAAGCGCGCATGGATCGCCTCCCATGGCCGAACCGATTCCCTTTACCCGCCCCGACGACGCGCCGATCCGCGCGCTGCCTTCCAACCTGGAGGCGGAGGCCGCGTTCCTCGGCGCTGCCTTGATCGACAACCGGACGATCGAGGAACTGACCGTTCCCTTGCGGCCCGAGCATTTCTTCGAACCAGTCCACAGCCGCATCTATGGCCGGATCCAGCAGCTGCTCGATCGCAACGCGGTGGTCACGCCGGTCACGCTGCGGCCCTATTTCGAAGCCGACGAGGCATTGAAGGAACTGGGCGGGGCGGCCTATCTCGCCCGGCTCACCGCCGACGGCCAGGGGCTGCTCGCCCCGCGTGAGCTGGCCCAGCAGATCTATGACCTGGCCTTGCTGCGCGAACTGGTTTCGGTCGGCCGCAATCTGGTCAATTCGGCGCTCGATACCTCCGAAAGCGTCGCGCCGATGGAGCAGGTCGCCCTGGCTGAAGCCGCGCTCTACCAGGTCGCAGAGGGCGCCGCGACTGGTAGCGAGGCCCAGGGCTTCTCCACCGCCACCCGCACCGCTTTGGGGATGATCGAGCAGGCGCTGCTTTCGGGCGGGCACATCTCGGGCAAAACCACCGGGCTGACTTCGCTCAACGAGAAAGTCGGCGGGCTGCACGACAGCGATCTGATCATCCTCGCCGGACGCCCCGGAATGGGCAAGACCGCGCTCGCCACCAACATCGCTTTCAACGCCGCCGATCGGCTGCGCCGCGACCTTGCCGACGGGATCGCCGCCGACAAATCAGTGGGGGCGGCGACCGCCTTCTTCAGCCTGGAAATGAGCGCCGACCAGCTTGCCACGCGTATCCTTGCCGAGCAGTCGGGGATCAGCAGCGAAGCCTTGCGGATGGGCAAGATCAGCCGCGAGGATTTCCAGCAGCTCTCCTATGCCAGCCAGCGGCTCGCCGAGCTGCCGCTCTACATCGACGACACCCCGGCGCTGTCGATCGCCGCGCTGCGGACCCGCGCCCGCCGCCTCAAGCGCCGCCACAACATCGGGCTGGTGGTGGTCGATTACCTGCAGCTGCTGCAAGGTTCGGGCAAGGCCAGCGACAACCGGGTCAACGAAATTTCGGAGATCAGCCGCGGGCTCAAGACCCTGGCCAAGGAGCTGTCGGTGCCGGTGATCGCGCTTTCGCAGCTCAGCCGCGCGGTCGAGCAGCGCGACGACAAGCGCCCGATGCTGTCAGACCTGCGCGAATCGGGCTCGATCGAGCAGGACGCCGACATGGTCTGGTTCGTATTCCGCGAGGACTACTACATCCAGAACAAGGAGCCGCAGCGGCCCAGCGACGGCGACGATGCCAAGACCCACGACCTCCACGCCAAGTGGGCCGAGGAGATGGAGCGGGTTTACGGCCTTGCAGAACTGATCGTCGCCAAGCAGCGCCACGGTTCGACCGGCAAGGTGCGGATGCGCTTCGAGGCGCGGATCACGCGGTTCAGCGATCTGGCGGACGATGCCCTGGGCGCGCATAGTTACGATTGATGTGGTGCGGCAAGGACATCCGTCCTTGCCTTGCAACACCAGCCCGCTCCCCCTCCCGACCACCCATAGGGTCACCAATTGTTGGGCGGTCGGGAGGGGGAGCGGGCTGGTGTTGCAAGCTATTCGCGGAGGCGAATAGCTCACCACACAAGTAACTCACCGATTCGCAGTAATATCATATATAAATCAATCAGTTATACGAATTTTTCTTGACTTCTCAATACGCTTGCGCCTATCAGCCGCGCTTTCCTGCATTTTGCCCAGAACTGGAGTGCCCGATGGCGCGCGTTACCGTTGAAGATTGCGTCGACAAGATTCCCAACCGTTTCGACCTGGTGCTGCTCGCCGCGCAGCGCGCGCGCGAGATTTCGGGCGGGGCGGAGATCACCATCGAGCGCGACCGGGACAAGAACCCGGTGGTTGCCCTGCGCGAGATCGCTGAAGAAACCGTGCGGCCCGACCTGCTCAAGGAATCGGTCATCGGCTCGCTCCAGCGCGTCCTGCCCGACGACGACGATGAGGCCGATGAGATCGGCTCGCTCAGCCAGTCGGCCGAAGCCCTGCGGATCACCGCCGCCGCGCCAGTGCGCAACACCTCGCTGGGCGGGGATTACGAGGGGTAGGAAGCCGCTCAATCCGCCCCCTCCGGGGGAGGTGGCAGCGCGAAGCGCTGACGGTGGGGGATAGGATCACAACGCTGGCCTTGTGCCCCAAACCCCCTCCGCCGCGCTTCACTCGGCACCTCCCCCAACGGGGGAGGATTTCACTTCACCCGCACGGATAGGTCCTGATGAAATAGTCGGCGATTGCCGTTTTCATCGTCGTGCGCGGGCGCGCCGGTTCGGGGTAGGTGCGCAGGAAGGACATCAGCTGGTCCGACTGGACCTTGGTGCCTTTGGGCGGGCACGAACTGGGCTTGCCGGCCTTGCGCTCGCCCTCGAGCCGGGCCTTGTAGGCCTGCCCGGCGGCCTGGCCTTCGGCGCGCAGCAGGCCGATGTCGCTCGATCCCAGCGCCATCAGCCCCTTGGCTTTCAGCGCATCGGCCTTGGCCAGGAAGGCCGCCACCGACATGTCGCCGGTCGCTGCGGCCGCAGCAGGGACTGCAAGCATCAGCAGGGCCAGAGGAAGCAGGCGGCGCATCGAATTCTCCCGGATGGTTTCGCGTTCAATGGCTTGACCACGTCCACCTGACAAGACCATGAACGGCCCGCAAGCGGGAGACGCCGATGAGCGGTGGCGAAGAGTTGGGCGATCTGGCGCAAGGCGCGCTTGCGGCGCGGGCCGTTGAGCCCGAACCCGGCGAGGTAGCTGGCGATGGCCACAGCCAAGAGCAGGCCTGCCTCAACTGCGGCGCGAAGCTGGCCGGGCGCTATTGCCACCAGTGCGGCCAGGCGGCGCATGTTCACCGCACGCTGCTCGGGTTCTTTCACGATCTGGTCCACGGCGTATTCCATTTCGAAGGCAAGATCTGGCGCACCCTGCCGCTGCTCGCCTGGAACCCCGGCAAACTGACCCGTGAATATATCGACGGGCGCCGCGCCAGCTACGTCTCGCCGATCGCGCTGTTCCTGTTCGTTGTGTTCCTGACGTTCGGCCTGTTCAATTCGGTCAGCGACCCGATCGAGTTCAAATTCAAGAACCCGGTCGAGGCTGCCCAGGCCTTGGCGGAGGCCGACAAGGAACTGGAGGCACTGCAAGCGAAGAAAGCCAGCGCTGCCGCCAGGGGCGAAACCTTGCCTGGAATCGATGGCCAGATTTCTGGTGCTCAGGCTGCGCGGAATGCGATCGCTCCCTCCACTGGTGGGGTGTCTGCGGAATTCAACGTCAATCCCGAAGAACTGGCGGACAGCAGCCTGCTTGCCGCAATTGACAAGGCGCGCAAGCTGGCCCGGGACAATCCCGACCTGCTGATCTACAAGCTGCAGTCGAACGCCTACAAGTTCAGCTGGCTGCTGATTCCGATCTCGATCCCATTCATCTGGCTGCTGTTTCCGTTTTCGCGGCGGTTTCACATCTACGATCACACCGTGTTCGTCACCTACTCGCTCAGCTTTCTGCTGTTGTTGCTCTCCGCAATCAGTGTGGCGATGATCTGGGCGGCGGCCGACTGGCTGATCGTGTTCCTGATTTTTTACGCGCCGTTCCACATGTACCGGCAGCTGCGCGATACCTATGGCCTGACCCGCTTTGCAGCGTGGTGGCGCACCTGGTTTCTGGCGCTGTTTGCGCTGTGCGCGCTGACGCTGTTCTCGCTCGCCTTGACCATGCTGGTCGCAACCGGCTGAGGCTCTTGCCGGTCAGGCCCCCTGCGAGGCCGCTCCGACGAACCGCTTGCCGGTCTTGGGTACGGCCGATCCCTTGATCGGGCGGACCGCAGCCGGGCCAACCGGGGTTTCGGGGCGGTCAAGCTTGCCGGTTTCGAGCAGTTCCTTGATCTCGTCGCCGGTCAGCGTCTCATACTCGAGCAAGGCCTCGGCGAGCAGTTCGAACTTTTTCACGTCCTTCTTGATGATCGCGGGGGCGCGCTTGTGAGCGCCATCGACCAGCGCGCGAATCTCGCTGTCGATCAGCTTGTTGGTCTCGGCCGAATTCATCGTCCGCTGCGAACCGCCGTAACCCAGGTAGCCCTCATGGGTTTCCTCGTAGAGCAGCGGTCCAAGCTTGTCCGACATGCCCCAGCGGGTCACCATGTTCCGTGCCAGGCCGGTGGCGTACTGGATGTCGGAGCTGGCGCCCGAGCTGACCTTGTCGTGGCCGAAGAACAGCTCCTCGGCGACGCGCCCGCCCATCGCCACCGAGAGGTTGGCGTGCATCTTGTCGCGGTGGTAGGAATAGCTGTCACGCTCGGGCAGGCGCATCACCATGCCCAGCGCGCCGCCGCGCGGGATGATCGTCGCTTTGTGGATCGGGTCGCTGGCCGGTTCCATCACCGAAACGATCGCATGACCGGCCTCGTGATAGGCGGTCATCTTCTTCTCGTCCTCGGTCATCACCATACTGCGGCGCTCGGCGCCCATCAGCACCTTGTCCTTGGCGTCCTCGAACTCGCGCATTGCTACCAGCCGCTTGTTGCGCCGCGCGGCAAGCAGCGCCGCTTCGTTGACCAGATTGGCAAGGTCCGCACCCGAGAAGCCGGGCGTGCCGCGAGCGATGATCCGCGGATCGACGTCGGGGGCCAGCGGCACCTTCTTCATGTGCACGCCCAGGATCTTCTCGCGGCCCTCGATATCGGGCAGCGGCACCACCACCTGGCGGTCGAACCGACCGGGGCGAAGCAGCGCCGGATCGAGCACGTCGGGACGGTTGGTCGCAGCGATGATGATGATGCCTTCGTTGGCCTCAAACCCGTCCATCTCGACCAGCAGCTGGTTGAGCGTCTGCTCGCGCTCGTCGTTGGAATTGCCCAGGCCGTGCCCGCGGTGGCGGCCGACCGCGTCGATTTCGTCGATGAAGACGATGCACGGCGCGTTCTTCTTGGCCTGCTCGAACATGTCGCGCACCCGGCTGGCGCCGACGCCGACAAACATCTCGACGAAGTCCGATCCCGAAATGGTGAAGAACGGCACGCCCGCTTCACCCGCAATGGCGCGGGCCAGCAGGGTCTTGCCGGTGCCGGGCGAACCGACCAGCAGCGCGCCCTTGGGGATCTGTCCGCCGAGCTTGGAGAAGCGGTTCGGATCCTTGAGGAAATCGACGATCTCCTCCAGCTCTTCGCGCGCTTCGTCGATCCCGGCAACGTCGGCGAAAGTGACGCGGCCCTGGCGCTCGGTCAGCATCTTGGCCTTGCTCTTGCCAAAGCCCATTGCCCCGCCGGCGCCGCCGCCCTTCTGGACCTGGCGCAAGGCGAAAAAGGCCAGGCCGAGCAGCAACAGGAACGGCAGGATCTGCAGCAGCGTATAGGCCAGGTAATTGGGTTCTTCAGGCAGCTTGCCGTCAAACTTGACCCCGCTCTGCTGCAGCAGTGCTGGCAGGGTCGGGTCATTGGGCAGCGGCACGGTGGTGAAGGTCTTGCTCTCCTCACCCGCTTTGGCGGTCTTGAAAGTGCCGGTGATGCGCTTTTCGCTGACTTCGACCGCGGCAATCTCGCCCGCCTCAACCTTCTGGCGGAACTCCGAATAGGAGATCGTCTGGCCCGGCACTTCGGCCTTCGAACTGAACATCGAAACCACGACCAGCAGCGCGAGGAACACCCCGCCCCAGATCAGCAGGCTCTTCACCCAGGGATTGCCGGTCGGCTGCTCTTCGTTGTTGTTCATGGCGACGCGCGGTCCTTTCGGCACCCAATGTAGGACAGCAGAACTGAATGGCAAGCTAACGCCATTATCCCCGGCGAGAATCGCGACACCTTGCATCGCGATTCGCCGCTTTGCTAGGAGGCGGAAAAGGGGAAACCATGGACCAGACCAACGCCGCGCCTGATGACCGGTTCGCCCACTGGCCGCGCTTTCGCGCGCGGCTGCTGCTGTTCACGGTGGCGCTGCTGATGATCGCGGCGGCGCTGGTGCCAATCACCGCCGGCAAACAGGAAATCACCACCACCGCCGGCTTCGTCGAAAACCTGACCGGCGCCAGGGTGGCAGGGGCCGAGCGTCCGCGCGACGATGATCTGGCGCTCTACGACCGGGTAATCGAACGGATCGGCAAGGGCGAGAATTACTATGCGGTCGCGGCCGAGGAACACCGCAATTCCAGCTATCCCGTGCGCCCCGGCGTGGCGGTGCGGCTGCCGACGCTGGCCTATGCGATCATGGGGCTGGGCAAGATCGCTCCGGGCGAGACCCGGCCGGACGAGCGCTGGCCGGTAACCGCCGCCGCAATTCTGCTGATGTGCGCGGTGCTGTGGGCCTGGTGGCGGCGGCTGGGTGAGGAGCCGGGCGGCAAGCGCTATCAGCCGATCGGCACTGCGCTGATGTTCCTCGGGGCCAGCCTGGGGCTTAACGCCTATTACTTCGTGCTGCACGAGCTGTGGGCGGGGATGCTGCTGGCGCTGGCCTTTGGGCTGCATCGCCCCGGGCGCAAATACGGCGTGGCGCTGGTGGCAGCGGCGCTGGCGCTGGCGATCCGCGAACACGCGCTGCCCTTCGTGGTGCTGATGGCCGCCTGGGCGTTCTGGCGCCGCGACTGGAAGGAAGGCCTGGCCTGGTCTGCGCTGATCGCGGTGTTCTTTGCCGGTCTTGCCTGGCATCTGCAACTGGTTGCAGCCCAGGTTCGGCCCAGCGATGTCATGGGCCCCGACTGGCTGCTGCTGCGCGGGCTCTCAGGCTGGCTATCCAACGTCGTGCTGTCCAGCAACGTGCGGTTCCTGCCGCATTTCCTGGCGGGGCCGGCGGTGGTGCTGATGGTGTTTGGCTGGGCCGGGTGGAAAAGCGAAGCCGGCGTGTTCGCGACCCTGCTCTATCTCGGCTACGGCCTCGCCTTCATGATCGCCGGTCGGCCGGATAATTTTTACTGGGGCGCGATCATCGCTCCGGCGATGTTCCTGGGGCTGGCGTTTGTGCCGCGGGGCGCGCGATCACTGTGGCGCAGCGCGTTTCCTTCCTAACCCGTCAGTTCCTCGATCTTGTGGTGCGGCACCACCCGCCAGCCGATCGCCAGCAGGATGACCTGCACTGCTTCGAACGCCATGGGTACGAAGAAGCCCGGCTCGGTGCCGCTGACCGTAGCGCTGATTGCGCGGCCGACGAAGGTAACGCCCAGCAAGGCGGCGGGCATCAGCAGCAGATCGCCGTTGCGGCGCCAGGCGCCGCGCAGCATGCAGAAGCCGATCACCAGGAAATAGGCGACAAAATCGCCGCGCAGCACCGCCAGCCCCAGCGGGCCATTGGCCGAAACGCCGAATTGCCGGCCCATTCCTGCCGGATCGAGCAGAAAGCTTAAGGCCAGGAACAGGTTGAACATGCCGGCCAGGAAAATCAGCGCGGTAACGGCAATTCGCATCGCCCAAACTCCATCGTGTTAACCTCAATTTAGCCACTGTGCCCCAAGCAAAGGCTTTGGCAAAGCCTGTTGCGCATGAGGGAATGGCGTTGCACAAGCGCGTGACCATGGGTAGCCCCCGCATCCTGCTGATCGTCGGCGGCGGCATTGCCGCTTACAAGGCCTGCGAGCTCGTCCGCCTGATCCGCAAGGGTGGCGGCGATGTCACTTGCGTGCTCACCGAAGGCGGCTCCAAATTCATCACCGCGATGACGCTCGCCGCGCTCAGCGAGAACCCCGTCCACACCACCCTGTGGGACCTCACCAACGAGGTTGAGATGGGTCACATCCAGCTCTCGCGCTCGGCCGATCTGGTGGTGGTCTGCCCGGCAACCGCCGATCTGATCGCCAAAATGGCGCACGGCATCGCCGACGATATGGCGACCACGCTGCTGCTCGCCACCGACAAGCCGGTGCTCTGCGTGCCGGCGATGAACGTCAAGATGTGGGAACACGCCGCCACCCAGGCCAACCTCAAGACCCTGGTCGATCGCGGCGTGGCGGTGCTTGATCCCGACGAAGGGCCGATGGCCTGCGGCGAGTTCGGCCCTGGCCGTCTGCCCGAACCGATCGCGGTGTGGAACGCGATCTGCCAGCTGCTTGGTCAGGAAACGCTGTTGCTACCCGCGCCGGTGCCCGATGCGGTGTTTGAACTGGAGGGCGAGGACCCCAATCTCGGCGGGCTCTCCGGCACCCTGATCGCGCGTGGCAAGAAGGCGCTCAAGCCGCTGATCGATGCCATTGCCGGCGAAGCGGAAATCGAGGAAGCGCTGCTCGAGCCGCTGCCCGAAGAGCTTGAACCGGTCGAAGTGCCGCCGGCGGAAGTGCTGCTGGCCAGCCCGATCCTGTCGAAGAAGGGCAAGGCCAAGGCCGCGCCGCCGACCGATCCCGAAGCGATCAACCACCTCGTCTCGGGCGATGCCGAAGGGGCGCCGCAGCCGTTCCTTGAGGAACTGGCCAGGGACCCGCTCCACGGCCAGCCCGATTTCGCGCCTGATGAACCCGACGAACCGTTCGAGGGACCGCTTTCGGGCAAGCACATCCTGATCACCGCCGGACCCACGCACGAGCCGATCGATCCGGTGCGCTACATCGCCAACCGTTCTTCGGGCAAGCAGGGCTATGCGATCGCCGCTGCTGCTGCGCGGATGGGGGCGAAAGTGACGCTGGTTTCGGGCCCGGTGATGCTGCCGACCCCGCGCGGGGTCCACCGCATCGATATCGAGACCGCTCAGGAAATGGCTGAAGCGGTCAAAGCCGCGTTGGGCGAGGAGCCCAAGGTCGATTGCGCGGTGATGGTCGCTGCGGTGGCCGACTGGCGCAGCGTTGATATCGCGCCCGAAAAGATGAAGAAGCGCGGCTCGGCCCCGCCGGCGCTGCGACTGACCGAGAACCCCGACATCCTCGCCATGGTTGCCACCACCACCGGTCGTCCCAAGCTGGTGATCGGGTTCGCCGCCGAAACCGAGAAAGTGGTCGAACACGCCAAGGAAAAGCGCAAGCGCAAGGGCGCCGACTGGATCGTCGCCAACGACGTCTCAGGCGAGGTGATGGGCGGCGAGCTGAATCTGGTGCATATCATCACCGCCAAGACTGTCGAAGAGCTGCCCGAGATGCCAAAGGACGGCGTCGCCCAGGCGCTGGTCGAAAGGATTGCCGATGCCCTTGTTAAGTGAGGATCTGGCGTCAAATGAGGTTCCAGTTCGGGTAAAGCGGCTGGAGCATGGCGAGGGATTGGAACTGCCGGGATATGCGACCGACGGCGCGGCGGGGATGGACGTGGTCTCGGCTGAGGACGTCAACATCGCTCCCGGTGCCCGCCACGCGGTTGCCACCGGCCTCGCGCTCGCCATTCCCCCTGGCTTCGAAATCCAGGTCCGCCCGCGCTCGGGCCTGGCGCTCAAGCACGGGATCACCGTGCCCAACACCCCCGGCACGATCGATTCGGACTATCGCGGCGAGCTCAAGGTAATCCTGATCAACCTTGGCGCAGAAGCCTTCGAGGTCCGCCGCGGCGACCGGGTGGCGCAGCTGGTGCTGGCGCCGGTGACCCGCGCGAGCTGGCTGGCGGTTGACGAACTGGATGAGACCGCGCGCGGCGAGGGCGGGTTCGGCAGTACCGGCGGGGTGTTTGCGCTGGGTGGGTGATTGCCACTGATGCCGCTTGCTGCTATGTGTATAATTCTCGGAGTTATACACATGCGCACCAACATCGAAATCAACGACCGGCTGATGGCCGATGCCATGGCTGTCTCAGGCCGAAGCACCAAGCGCGCGGTGGTTGAGGACGCCTTGCGCTTGCTCGTTCAAGTCAAGCGGCAGTCCGGGCTGCTCGGCCTCTACGGCAAGGTCGATTGGCAGGGTGATCTCGAGGCGATGCGGCGCGACGCATGATTCTGGTCGATTCGAGTGTTTGGATCGACTTCCTTCGCGGCATTTCGACCCCTCAGGTGGAACGCCTCAAAGAATTGCTGCCTGCCACTCGCGTTGCCGTCGGCGATCTGATCTTGGCGGAAGTGCTGCAGGGCATCGACCGCGAGCGCGATTTCAACCGGGTGCGCGAGATGTTCGCGACCCTTGCGATGATTGAGTTGGGCGGCGGCGAGGTGGCAGTCGAAGCCGCACGCAATTTCCGCAAGTTGCGCTCCGTCGGGGTAACACCGCGCAAGACCATCGACACGATCATCGCCACCCGTTGCATAATGGATGGCAATGCCCTGTTGTTCAGTGACAAGGATTTCATGCCCTTCGTCGAGCACCTTGGGCTTACTGATGCGATGACCTTGGGATAACTCGCCATCGAAAAAGGGCGGGCCCGCTGCCGGACCCGCCCTCTCGGTGATTACGCGAAACTTCCGCTCAATTCTTGCGCTTTTTCTCCGGTGCGATGCTGATCCGCACCGTCTCGCCTGAATTCCCCGGGAAGCCGGTGAACATCGCCTCGACCAGGTTGGGGACCAGGTAGGGCAGGCGGTTGGAAGTGCTGGCGGCTTCGGACTTGCCTTCGAACAACCGCTGACCATCGACGCGGCGGTCAATCTTCATCGAAATGCCGCTGTTGAACACGGTGTAGCTTTCATAGCCGTGGCCATCGAACCAGGGATCGTACCAGCCATAGCCCCACAGCCCGCGCGGATGATAGAAGCTGCGACGACCGTAAAACCCGCCGTAGCGAGGATAGCCGAAGCCGTACCACGGGCTGTAGAATGGATCGGTGAAGCCCGAGGAGCGGACCTTCTCACGGCCCTTGTCGACCCCGTAGTCGAACCGCACGACCAGATCGGCTGTGGCGGCATCGGCGGCGGGGACATAGCCCAGCGACGCCATCCGGCCGCTGACCAGGCCGGCATACTGGCCGAACTCGATTCCGCCCGAAAGCGCCGGATTGTCTGCCACAATCGCGAACGACTGGCCCTGCGGCGCGGGCAGGGCGGCGGCCGAGTAGCGCGAGACATCGGCCTTGAACGGCGTGGCGCAGGCGCCCAGCGCCAGGAGCGAGAGCGGCACCAGCGCAGCCTTGGCGAGCGCGAGCGGTGAGCGGCGAAGGTTCGTCATTGACCCAATTCTCCCTGTCGCCGTCCGTTTGCGAATCGCAGACGACACGGCGGAAAGTGTAGGAACTGCGGCGGCTTGCGCCAAGATGGCTTAATCGTGCTTGAATGAAGAGTCCCGGTTTGGTGCGGTCGGCCCCTCCGGGCCGGTGTTGCAAGCTGATCGCAGAGGCGATCAGCGCACCAAGCAAGGACTAAGTTACCGCACCAGCCCCAGCGCTTCGTAGGCTGCGGTCAGCGTCGGCGCGGCCAGCGCGCGGGCCTTTTCCGCGCCAGCCCGCAGGATCGCGTCAAGCGCGGCGCGGTCCTGGCGCAGTTCGATGAAGCGAGCGTTGATCGGGGCCAGCTGCTCGACCAGCAGTTCGCCCAGCGCCGGTTTGAATGCACCGAAGCCCTTGCCGGCAAATTCGCCCAGCACCGCCGCCACGCTGGTGGCCGCCAGCGCCGCATAGATCCCGACCAGGTTGGCCGCTTCGGGCCGGCCATCAAGCCCCTTGGCTTCGGAAGGCAAAGGCTCGGGATCGGTCTTGGCCTTGCGGATCTTCTGCATGATGCTGTCGGCATCGTCGGTCAGGTTGATCCGGCTCATGTCGGAGGGATCGGACTTGCTCATCTTGGCGCTGCCGTCGCGCAGGCTCATGATCCGGGCCGCTTCGGGCGGGATGATCGGCTCGGGCAGCGTGAACAGCGGCTGGTCTTCAGGACAGAAGTCGTTGTTGAACTTCTGGGCGATGTCGCGGGCGAGTTCGAGGTGCTGCTTCTGGTCCTCGCCCACCGGCACATGTGTCGCCTGATAGAGCAGCACGTCGGCGGCCTGGAGCACCGGGTAAGTGAAGAGGGCAACCGAGACGCTGTCGCGGTTCTTGCCGCTCTTGTCCTTGAACTGGGTCATCCGGCTCAGCCAGCCCATCCGTGCGGTGCCGCTCAGCAGCCATTGCAGCTCGGCATTGGCCGGAACCATGGTCTGGTTGTAGACCACCGACTTGTCGGGATCGATCCCGCAGGCGACCAGCGCCGCGACCATCTCGCGGGTGTTGGCGCTCAGCTCGGCGGGGACGTGCGGCTGGCTCAGCGCGTGGAGGTCGGCGAGGAAGTAGAGGCTCTCGCCGCCGCCTGCCGCAACCTGGTCCTGCATCGCCACCCAGTTGCGGATCGCGCCGAGGTAGTTGCCAAGGTGAAGGCTGCCGGTGGGCTGGATGCCAGAGACGATGCGCATGGAATGACTACTCAGTTGGTGCGTTTTGCTTGCGGGTGAGCATGGCGATCTTGCTGCGATCGATCGCCCCGGTCAGCCAGGCCAGCGCGAAGTAGACGAAACCGCCGACACTCACCAGCGCCAGGATCGATCCGACCCGCGCCCCGGCGCCGGCGCCGTAGTATTCCGCGCCTAGCGGGGCGAGGTACCAGATCACCGCGCCCATCGCCGCAGCGGAAATCAGGATGCGAACGATTCGCCCCAGCAGGTCGGGCTCGATGGTGAACTGGCCGCGGCGATGGAGCATCCCATAGAGCAGTGCGCAGTTGACCCAGGCAGCAATGGCTCCGGCCAGCGCCAGCCCGGCCACGCCCATCACCGGGATCAGCGCAAGGTTGAGCGCGACGTTGATCGCGAGGGCCACCAGTGCGGTATAGACCGGGGTCTTGGTATCGCGGCGGGCGAAGAACCCGGGGGTCAGGACCTTGACCAGGACGTAGGCAGGCAGCCCGATCACCAGCATCGCGACCACGCCCGAGGTTGCAGCGACATCCTCAGGCCCGAACTTGCCGCCATAGTAGAATGCGCTGACCAGCGGCTGGGCGGCGCAGAACAGGCCCACGGCCGCCGGAACGGTTAGCAGCAGTCCCAGCTCGATCGCGTTCGACTGCACCCGTTGCGCGCCGCCCTCATCGTCCAAGGCGATGAAACGTGACAGCGCGGGAAGGATCGCAGTGCCAAGGGCAATGCCGATGATCCCCAGCGGCAGCTGGTTGAGCCGGTCGGCCAAGGCAAGGAATACAAACGAGCCTTCCTCCAGCCGGCCAAGGAAGAACAGATCGACGAAGCGGCTGATCTGATAAATCCCCGCGCCGAACACCGCCGGCAGGATCAGCACGCCCAGCTGGCGCACGTCGGGGGTCAGCCGCGGGCGCAGCAGGGTGAAGCGGTAGCCCGCGCGGCGGGCGTGCCAGTAGAGCCAGAGCATCTGCAGCACCCCGGCCAGGGTTACCGACCAGGCGAGGTGGAAGGCGACAGTTTCGGGATTGCCCGAAGTGCCACTGAATATCGCCAGCAGCATCGCCCCGATCATGCACAGGTTCATCAGCACCGGGGCAAAGGCCACCGCGGCGAACCGGCTGATCGAATTGAGGATCGCTCCGAACAGCGTCATCACGCTGATCAGCGCGAGGTAGGGGAAGGCGATCCGGGCCAGCGCGATCGCGGTCGGGGTGGTGCGTCCGCCCTGGCCAAAATCGTCGATCAGCCAGATCAGCCACGGCATCACCGCCATCATCAGCGCCGAGAACACCAGCAGCGTCGGAAGGAAGACCGAAAGCGTCTGGTTGGCGAAGCGCTGCGAGCTGGCATGGTCGCGCTTGCCGTCTTCGGCCATGTGGCGGTTGAACAAGGGCACGAAGGCGGCGGAAAAGGCGCCCTCGGCGAACAGCCGGCGGAAGATGTTGGGCAGCTGGAAGGCGATCTGCCAGGCATCGCCCATCGCGCTGCCGCCCAGCAGCCGCGACAGCATCATGTCGCGGACAAAGCCGAACACCCGGCTGATCAGCGTCATTCCGCCGATGATCCCGGTCGACCTGAGCAGGTTCATGTCTGCGGCCCCCCTTCCGCGCCGAGACGGGTACTCAGGCTCAGTTGGCCGGCGCCTCGGCGTTGCCTGCTTCGGCCTGTTGCTGGGCAATCTGGGCCATGTAGATGCCGTTGAAGTCAATCGGCTCAAGCATCAGCGGCGGGAATCCGGCGTCGCGGACCGCATCGGAGATCACCCGGCGGGCGAAGGGGAACAGGATCCGCGGCGCTTCGGCATAGGTGAAGGCGTGCATGTGCGCTTCTTCCATGTTGCGCATCCCCACCAGCCCGCAATAGGCCAGCTCGATGATGAACTGATGCCCGCCCTGGCATTTCGATTCGAGTGCGATCTTGAGCTCGATCTCGGTGACCTCGTCGTTGATCGGGCGTGCGCCGATGTTGAACTGGACGTCGATCTGCGGCGCGTCGGTCCACTGGAAGGATTCCGGGGCCTTGGGGTTCTCAACCGAGAGGTCCTTGACATATTGCGAGATGATTCCGGCGGTTGGCGCGGTGTCTTCGCCGTTGGGCAGGGGGGCGCCAAGGCCAAGGTCGGTGATGATGCCGTTTTCGTCGGACATGTTGCAGCTTGCTTTCCGTGGAGAATGTTGGAATTGGCGGCGCGACTAGCACTGCGGCGCGCGAGCGGCAACCTCATCGCAAAAATTGCACGTGAGGCACCATCCACGCGTTGTTCATTTGTCAACGCTACCTATTTGTCGTTAAAGTGATACGCGCTGCGGCTTGGCGGCAAGGACCGGAAACTTGGACCAGACCATCGAAATCGTCATCCTTGCGATGATTGCGGCCTTTCTCGGGCTTCGGCTCTATTCGGTGCTGGGGCGCCGCGCCGAACATGAGGAGCAGCCCCGGCTTGAACCCAAGGCCGATGCCCCGCCGCGCCCGCTGGTGCCCGAACAGCCCGGCCCGCAAGGCGGGCAGTCGGCCCCGCGGGCAATGGTGCCCGGCGTAACCCCGGCGATCGAGCGCGGCCTGCGCGAGATTTCTGCGGCCGACCGCCGGTTTGACCTGCTGACTTTCGTCGATGGCTCCAAGAGCGCTTACCGGATGGTGCTGGAAGCGTTCTGGAAGGGTGATCGCGCGGCACTGGCCCAGCTGTGCGACCACGATGTGCTGGCCGGCTTCAACGCTGCGATCGATGCGCGGCTGGCAGCGGGCGAGACGCTCGAGAACCGGCTGGTGCGGATCGAGGACGCGATTGTCGTCGCGGCAAGCTATCAGGCGCCCTATGCCCGGATCGCGGTGCGCTTCATCGCCGATATTGCTGCAGTCACCCGCAATGCCGAAGGCCAGGTGGTGGCCGGCTCGCTCAACGATGCGATCGAAGCCAAGGACCTGTGGACTTTCAGCCGTGATGTGCGCACCGAATCGCCCGACTGGCTGGTCGACGAAACCGACGAAGGCTGATCCGGCGATGGCTATGCGATCGCGCCGCCTGGCCGCGCTATCGCTGTTGATTCTGCTTGGCGCCTGCGTTCGCCTGATCCCGGAATCGGGCCCGCCGCTGGCAACGCCTCAGCCGCTGCCGACTGGGGCTCCGCCAGCGTCGCCGGTGCCGGTCGCTACTTCCGCCACCGCGCTGTTCGCGGTGCTCGCCGCCGGGCCCCAGGTTGCCAGCCTGTCGCTGGGTCAGGACGATGCCGCCGACGCGCTCGGTTCGTTTCGCGAGAGCTGTCCGCGGCTGCTGGCGCGCAGCGACACCAGCGGGCTGACCCGGAACGGCGACTGGAAAGGGCCCTGCGATGCAGCGGCCAAGTGGCCTGACGGCAAGGCGCCGCGGTTCTTCGAAACCTGGTTTGAGACGGTCCGGGTTGGCGACGGCCAGGCGCACGTCACCGGCTATTACGAGCCCGAGATCCTGGGCGTGCGGACCCGCCGCGCGGGCTTTGACGTGCCGGTCTATGCGCTGCCGCCCGATCTGGTCCGGGCCCGTCCGGAAGATGCTCCGCCCAACGAGGATGGCCGTCAGCCGCTCGGGCGCTACCAGCCCGACGGCACCTTCGTGCCCTATTACGAACGCGGCGAGATTTACGACGGCGCGCTGGCGGGCAAGGGGCTGGAAATCGCCTGGGCGGCTGATCCGGTCGAGATGTTCTTCCTTCAGATCCAGGGCTCGGGCCGGCTGATCGCGCCCGACGGGAATATGGTGCGGATCGGCTATGCCGGGCAGAACGGCCATGATTACACCGGGATCGGCAGGGTGATGCAGGAGCGCGGGCTGGTTGGCCCGGGCACCGCCTATGCCACCTCGATGCAGGGGCTGATGAAGTACCTGCGCGACAACCCCGAAGACGGCAAGGCGATCATGCACGCCAACAAAAGCTTCGTATTCTTTCGCGAACTGAGCGGCGATGCCCCGCTGGGCGCGCTCAGCGTCCCGGTCCGTGCAGGCAGCAGCGTCGCCGTCGATCCCGCCTTTGTGCCGCTGGGCGCGCCGGTGTTCCTCAAGCTCGACCGGGCCGAGGCCAATGGGCTGTGGATCGCGCAGGACACCGGCGGGGCAATCCGCGGCGCCAACCGGTTCGACAGCTTCTGGGGCGCGGGTGAACAGGCGCGGACCGTGGCCGGCGGGATGAGCGGACGCGGCGAAGCGCTGATCCTGCTGCCCAAGGGCACGCTGGCGCGGATCCGGGCGCAATAGCGATGCGGCGTCCGCGGGGCCTCAGCCGCGAGGATGCGGCGCTGTGGGCGCGAGTGGCGAAGACCGTGGCGCCGCTGGGAGGAAAAAATCCTCCCCCGCTGGGGG
>JANOGS010000055.1:0-4119 GCA_031414115.1 Novosphingobium sp.
CGAAGGAGCAACCGCCCCGGAATCTCTCAGGCAAACGGACCGCGTGGGTCGATAGCGACGCTCTGGAAAGTGTCTCTGCCTCGGCAGGGGCCTCCGAAGGGGTAACCCTGCCTCAGCAGGGGAAAGCTCTCAGGTTTCCGTGACAGAGGGGGCACCGAATTGGTGCCAACTTGTGCGGGAAATCATTTAGTGAGCGACACTTACGAAATTGACGATGGCGATGCAGGCGAGCCTGAAGTGCTTAGCCTGCCGCTCGATGGCTGGCACCGCGCGCGCGGCGGACGGATGGTCGAATTCGCCGGCTACTGGATGCCGGTGCAGTTTGAGGGGATCCTGGCCGAGCACCTGTGGACCCGGCAGAGCGCCGGACTGTTCGATGTCAGCCACATGGGCCAGCTGCTGGTTTCGGGCGAGGGGGTGGATGCTGCGGTTGAGGCGCTGCTGCCGATCGATCTGTCGACGCTTCAGCTTGGCATGCAGCGCTATTCGCTGCTGCTGGATGAGAACGGCGGAATCCTTGACGATCTGATGGTCTCGCGCTGGCCCGGCAACCTTTATCTGGTGGTCAACGGCGCGACCAAGTGGGACGATATCGCCCACTTGCGCGAGCACCTGCCTGACGAGGTGACGCTTAACCACCTAGAGGATCAGGCGCTGCTGGCGCTGCAAGGTCCGCAGGCTTTCGCCGCGCTCGAACGCCACGCCAGCGGAGACTATCCGCTTTCGGCGCTGTCCTTCATGCGGTTCGGCCGGTTTGAACTTGCCGGCGCGCCGGTGACGATCAGCCGCTCGGGCTACACCGGCGAGGACGGGTTCGAGATTTCGGTCCCCGCCGAGGCCGCGGCTGCGGTCGCCGACCTGCTCTGCGGCGAGCCCGAGGTGAAGCCGATCGGGCTGGGCGCGCGCGATTCGCTGCGGCTGGAGGCGGCGCTGCCGCTCTACGGCCACGATCTGACGCCTGAGACCTCGCCGATCGAGGCCGGGCTGCTGTTTGGGATCAACAAGCGCCGGCGAAGTGAGGGCGGCTTCCTGGGCGCCGAGCGCGTACTTGCCGAGATCGTTGGCGGCACTGCGCGCAAGCGGGTCGGGCTGGCTATCGAAGGCCGACAGGCGGCGCGCGAAAGCGCCAAAGTATTCATCAAAAACGAGCAGGTTGGCGTGGTAACCTCGGGTGGATTCTCGCCCAGTCTCGAGCATCCGATCGCCATGGCCACTATCGCCAGCACCCATACCGCGCCTGGCACCGCGCTGGAAATCGAGGTGCGCGGCAAGCGCCTGCCCGCCCGCGTAGTGCCAATGCCTTTCGTCCCCCACCGTTATCACCGCTGAGGAGTGTCACTCATGCCGCGTTACTTCACCCAGGACCACGAATGGATCGACGTTGACGGAACCACCGGCACGGTCGGGATCACCGACTATGCCCAGAGCCAGCTCGGCGACATCACCTATGTCGATCTGCCCGCTGCCGGCCAGGTGGTGAAGAAGGGCGAGGCGCCCTGCGTAGTCGATTCAGTCAAGGCCGCCAGCGATGTCTATTCGCCAGTTTCGGGCACGGTGACTGACGCCAATGCGGCGCTGGGTGACGAGCCCGAACTGGTCAACACCGATGCCGAAGCCAGCGGCTGGCTGTTCCGGGTCGAGCTGAGCGACCCTGGCGAGCTTGAGGGCCTGATGGAGCGGACAGCTTACGATGAATACGTCGCGGGGCTTTGACACAAATCCTCCCCGTTCCGGGGAGGAATTAAGGAAATCCAATGCGCTACCTCCCCCTGACTCCCACCGAACGGACCGAAATGCTCGGGGTCATCGGCGCCAAGACCATCGACGACCTGTTCGCCGATGTCCCCGCCGAAGCCCGCCTCTCCGGCCCGATCGCCGGCCTTCCCATGCACGCCAGCGAAATGGCGGTGGAGCGGCACTTCGCCCGGCTCGCGCGGCAGAACAAGGCGGCTTCAGATCATCCGTTCTTCCTCGGCGCCGGGGCCTACAAGCACCACGTGCCGGCCAGCGTCGATCACCTGATCCAGCGCGGCGAATTCCTCACCGCCTACACCCCTTATCAGCCCGAAATCGCGCAAGGCACGCTGCAGGTGCTGTTCGAATTCCAGAGCCAGGTCGCGCGGCTCTATGGCTGCGAGGTCGCCAATGCCTCGATGTACGACGGCTCGACCGCGTGCTGGGAAGCGATCGGCATGGCGGCAAGGATCACCAAACGGAGCAAGGCGGTGCTGAGCGCCGGGCTGCATCCGCACTACGTCAGCGTTGCCAGAACCATGGCGCGGTTTACCGGCGACAGCCTCGACACCGCGTTGCCCAGCCTTGAGGGCAGCGACATGGCGCGACTGCTGGGTTTGATCGATGCGGGAACCAGCTGCGTGGTGGTGCAATATCCCGACGTGCTCGGGCGGATCGAGGACCTCTCGGCGCTGGCGGCCAAGTGCCAGGCGGCAGGGGCGCTGCTGATCGCGGTGGTGACCGAGCCGGTGGCGCTGGGGGCTTGTCTGTCTCCGGGCGAGATGGGCGCGGACATCGTCGTCGGCGAGGGCCAGTCGATCGGGGTCGGCCTGCAATTCGGCGGACCCTATGTCGGCTTATTCGCCACCCGCGAGAAATACGTGCGACAGATGCCGGGACGACTCTGTGGAGAAACTGTGGACGCGAGCGGGAAACGGGGCTTCGTGCTCACCCTCTCGACCCGCGAGCAGCATATCCGGCGTGAGAAGGCGACGAGCAATATCTGCACGAATTCAGGGCTTTGTGCACTTGCATTCAGCATCCACATGACCTTGCTGGGCGAACGCGGCTTGCGCGATCTGGCGGCGCTCAATCACGCCCTGGCGGTGCAGGCGGCCGAACGACTGGCCGCAGTGCCGGGAGTGGCGCTGGCAACCCCGGCGTTCTTCAACGAGTTCACCCTGGTGCTGCCCAAACCGGCGCGCGAAGTGGTGCGCCAGCTGGCGCAGCGCGACGTGCTGGGCGGAGTTTCGCTCGGGCGGCTCTATCCGGGCGAAGCGGCGCTGGAGAACGGGCTGATCGTGGCGGTGACCGAAACCGCCTCGGCGGAGGATATCGCTTGCCTGGCTGCAACCCTGCAGGAGGTGCTGGTATGAGCGCTGCAAACGCCGCCGGTTGGCGTCCCGAGATGGGCGATGGCGCCGCACAAGGCGCCGAAACCTTCACCGGTAACCGCGCGCTGATGCTCGAGGAGGCGCTGATTTTCGAGATCGGCGACAGTTCCGCCACCGGGGTCGATTTCGATCCTGCGCCGCAGGTAGCCGCGCGCCTCGCCGGCCTCGCCCGCACTGCACCGATCGGCCTGCCGGGCCTGTCCGAGCCCGAAACGGTGCGCCACTACACCCGCCTGTCGCGCCAGAACTACGCGATCGACCTCGGGCTGTTCCCGCTTGGCTCGTGCACGATGAAGCACAACCCGCGGCTCAACGAGCGGGTCGCGCGGATGAAGGGCTTTGCCGATCTCCACCCGCTCGCTCCGCAGGAAACCGTGCAAGGCGCGCTGGCGGTGATCAACGAGCTGGCGGTGTGGCTGATCAAGCTGACCGGGATGTATGGCGTGGCGATGAGCCCCAAGGCCGGGGCTCACGGCGAGCTGTGCGGAATTCTGGCGATCAAGGCCGCGCTGCAGGCCCGCGGCGAGGACCGCGCGGTGATCCTGGTCCCCGAAAGCGCCCACGGCACCAATCCCGCCACCGCCGCCTTTGCCGGGTTCGCGGTCGAGAACATCCCGGCCACGCCTGAAGGCCGGGTCAATCTCGCCGCGCTGAAAGCCCGGCTGGGCCCCGATGTTGCCGGCGTGATGATCACCAACCCCAACACCTGCGGGCTGTTCGAGCGCGAGATGCAGGCGATCTCCGACGCGGTCCACGCCGCCGGCGGCTATGTCTATTGCGATGGGGCGAACTTTAACGCGATCGTCGGCAAGGTCCGCCCCGGCGACCTTGGCATCGATGCGATGCACATAACCCGGCGAACGCTTCCGCCTCACCCCGTTCCGCGCCAAGGCGAGACTGCTCGAGCATTACGGCGCCGACGTTCTTTACGCGCTCCATTTCGACGCCGCCCTCGCGTCGCTGACGGCCGACGAATTCATCGCCAAGGTCC
>JANOGS010000056.1:0-4268 GCA_031414115.1 Novosphingobium sp.
GTCTGGCTGAAACCATGGGCAAGATTACGGTCGATTCGCCGATCCCCTACCTGCTGTCCGATCTGACCAATCTGATCCAGACCGACATGGGCAAGCTCGACAAGGCGACCAGCTCGGCGCCGTTCATGCGGATCAAGACCAAGATCGACGAATTGAAGGCCGATCCGCGCTATCAGTTCCTGTTCTCGGGCATGCTGGTGGGCGATACCATGGCCGAATTCATTGCCAAGATCTTCCGCATGCCCAGCCGCGGCAAGCCGATCTCGATCATCGACGTTTCGGGGGTCCCCTCCGACGTGACCAGCACCGTGGTTGCGGTGCTCAGCCGCCTGGTGTTTGACTTCGCGATCTGGTCGCGCGACGAAAAGACCAGGCCAGTGCTGCTGGTCTGCGAAGAAGCCCACCGCTATGTCCCCAACGAGAAGAACTCCGACGGCTCCTCAGTCGGGCGGATCCTCAGCCGGATCGCCAAGGAAGGGCGTAAGTACGGGGTCAGCCTGGGGCTGATTACCCAGCGCCCTTCGGATCTTGCCGAAGGCGTGCTGTCGCAGTGCGGCACGATCCTCTCGATGCGCCTCAACAACGACCGCGACCAGGCCTTCGTCAAGGCGGCCATGCCGGAAGGTGCGCGCGGTTTCCTCGATTCGATCCCCGCCTTGCGCAACCGCGAGGTGATCATCTGCGGCGAGGGCGTCTCGATCCCGATGCGGGTGTCCTTTGACGAGCTTGAGGAAATGAAGCGCCCGGCCAGCGCCGACCCCTCGATCAGCCAGCTCTGGACCCAGTCGGGCGGCGAAGAGGAAATGGTTCACCGCACGGTCCAGCGCTGGCGCGCGCAGGGGCGGTAGTTACCCCTGTTTGGTGCGGTCGGCCCCTCCAGGCCGGGGGAGCGGGCCGGTGTTGCAAGCCAAATGCGGATGCATTTGGCGCACCAGGAGAGGAATCTCTCTAACCCGCGATCCGTGCCAGCATTTCCCGGCGCCAGGGGCCGCGGAAGTAGACCAGCAGGCTCAGGACCAGCGAGACCAGCGAGCTGAGCATCATCGAATACCACAGCGCGTCTTGCTGAAAGTGCGGATAAAGCGCGAAGTAGGCGCCGTAGCGCACCAGGTACATCGAGAAGATCAGCACAAACAGCTGGGTATAGACCACCCCGTAAGCGCGCAGGGTGCCAAACAGCACGACCATGATTCCGAACGGCAGGTAGGTCCAGATCGCCAGGCTCTGGATATGGACGCCGATCGGGATGGCCGCGCTGCCCGCGCCCAGGAACGGTGCCAGCGCCGTCCCGCCGGCGATCAGCAACACCGCGATCAGCACGACGGTGATGCCCAGCGTGGTCTGCACTGCGGCCAGGCCGATCCGGTCGACCCGCTCCTCGCGCCCGGCGCCGATGTGCTGGGCGACCATCGCGCTGACCGCGGCGCCGATCGCCATGGCCGGCATCGCGATGTAGTTCCACAACTGCATCAGCGCGCCATAGGCCGCGGCGAACAGCAGGCCTTCCAGATTGATCAGCCCGATCATGATCGCCCCGGCGCCCGAAACCGCCAGCATCTGCGCGCCCATCGGTAAACCCTTGCCCAGCAGAAAGGCCAGTTCGGCGCGCTGCGGCTTGAGATAGCCCAGCTCGGCGCCGCGCAGCCGCAAGGGCAGATCGCGCCAGTAGAGCCAGGCGATCAGTCCGGCGCAGCCAACTACTGCGGCAAATCCGCTGGCCAGCGCCGAGCCGGCAATCCCAAGCCTGGGGAAGGGCCCGATCCCAGCGATCAGCAGCGGATTGAGCGCAATCCCGAGTAGCACGGTGAGCGCCTGGAAATAAAGCGGCGTCCGCGAATCGCCCGCCCCGCGCATCGCGCTGGCGACCAGCACGGTCAGGGTCATGGCCGGCAGGGTCAGGAACGTGAGCTTGAGGTAGATCAGCGCCATTTCGCGGGCACCCCCAGGCAGGCTGAGCAGATCGAGCAGCGCCCCGGTGGTGAACCAGCCGGTTACGGCAATCGCGCAGGAAATCGCCAGGCACAGGCTGAACCCGGCGGCAAAACTGCGCCGCATCGCCGCCAGATCGCGGGCGCCGAAGTACTGCCCGACATGGACCGTGGTCGCCATCGCAATTCCGAAGATTGCGGAGAACACCAGGAACAGGACGATATTGGCAGTGGCGGTCGCAGCAATCGCTTCCTCGCCCAGCAGCTGCCCGATCCACACCGTGTTGATCGAGGCGTTGAGGGTTTGCAGCACGTTGCCCACCAGCACCGGCAGCGCAAACACCGCCAGGGTCCGCACCAATGGCCCCTGGGTCAGATCGCCGCGGACCGGCGGATCGGGGGTGGGCTCCAGCGCGAGTTCGCTCATGTCCCGCGGGTGTCGCCATAGAGGTGAATGTGGAGGCGGTCGGAAAGCCCGAGGCCGTGCTTGAGAGCTAGCGGGGCGAGCCAGCGCTCGAGGTCGCGCAGGGTCGCGCTGTCGGTGCCTTCGGGCATCAGCTGAATGCGACTCCGCGCCAAGCCGTACTCGCTGGCGATGCCGAGCACCTCGGCGACCTGCTCGGCGCCCGAAATTACAAACTTGAAGTAGGCTTTAGGTTCGTTCGACCAGGCAAGAAGCATTTTTGGAATCAAGGCAATGGCCGGATCATTTCCCGAATGGTCGAGCTTGGGGCTGACATTGTACTGGGCAACCAGCGGAGCCAGATCCGGGTGGGGTGCGACGGTGCCGTTGGTCTCGATCTCGATGCTGACACCCTCCAGCAAGCCCGCCAGCCGCGCCAGCGCCGCGCCCTGCAGCAGCGGCTCGCCGCCGGTGATCACCAGCCGGTCCTGCCCCAGCGCCATGATCCGCGCGGCGGTGTCTTCCTCGCTGAGCGTCACTTGATTGGCCTTGCGATCGAAGGCTTCGGGGCCAGTGAAGCGCCAGGTGTAGGCGGTGTCGCACCACCTACAGGCAAGGTTGCAGCGGCTCAGGCGGACGAACGCACAGGGCCGTCCGGCCGAAGGACCTTCGCCCTGCAGCGAGGCGAAGATCTCCGGCTCGCCGGGGGTGGTGGCGGCGAGGGTCAGCATGCGATCAATCCTCCCCGGCACGGGGAGGGGGACCATCCGCACAACGGATGGTGGAGGGGTACGCGCAAGTGGTCCCGACTTCGAGAGGGCAGGACCACTCGCCCGTGCCCCTCCCCCATCCCAGCGGGATGGTCCCCCTCCCCCATTGGGGAAGGATCGCCCCGGACGTAATCACCCCAACCGCGCCAGCGCCGCCGCCAGCCGCTCCGCCTCGGCAGAGTGCAGCGCATGGTCGGCGCGGGCCTTGTCGACGGCTTCGGGCTTGGCTTTTTCGACGAAGGCCGGGTTGGACAGGCGGCTATCGAGCGATCGCGCTTCCTTCTGCGCGGCTTCGAGGGCTTTGCCGAGGCGGGACATTTCGGCAGCAATGTCGACCACCCCTTCGAGCGGGATCACGACGTTGGCATCGCCCGCGCCGATTTGCATCGCTGCGCCGGCCGGGGCGGGTTCGAAACGGATGCCGGTGAGTCGCGCGAGGCGTTCGATCGCGCCGCCGTTGCGCTCGATGATCCCGCGGGTTGCCAGACTCGGCTCGGGCAGGAAGGCATCGAGCTTTGCCCCCGGGGCAATGCCGAGTTCATTCTTGGCGGTGCGTAGGTTGCCGACCAGCGCGATCAACCACTCGACCTCGCGCTTGGCCTCAGCATCCACCCCAACCCCCGGCTCAGGCCACTTCGCAGTGATCAGCGGATAGCCAGCCCGATCCCCAAGCTTCGACCACAGTTCCTCGGTGACAAAGGGCATGAACGGGTGGAGCATGACCAGGATTTGGTCGAGCACCCAGCCGGCCACTGCACGGGTTTCGCGTGCATCGCCCTGTTCCGCCCCACCGTCGTCATCCCGGCGAAGGCCGGGATCCATCGTGCCGCCGGGTCTGGTCTCACCTTGGGCCCCGGCCTCCGCCGGGGTGACGGCTAGAATTGGTTTGATCAGTTCCAGATACCAGTCGCAGAAGGTGTCCCAGACAAAGTGGTAGATTGCATTGGCCGCCGCATCGAAGCGCAGGTCGGCCATTGCTTTTTCGAGTTCGCCAAGTGTGGCAACAACTTCACCCACAATCCATTGGTTCACTGCCAGATGAGATTTTGGCGCCGCCAGCGAGCTACTCGTGCCGATCCCGTTTGCCTGGCAGAACCGCGCCGCGTTCCACAGCTTGGTGGCGAAGTTGCGGTAGCCCTCGACCCGGCGCTCATCCATCTTGATGTC
>JANOGS010000057.1:0-4415 GCA_031414115.1 Novosphingobium sp.
GTCAATGATGCGCGTGGCACGCCCCGCCGCTTCGAACATGCCCAAAATCTGGTCGACCTGGGCTGCCGTATGCTCGGCGCACAGCGAGCAGCGCAGCAGGGTCATGTTCGCCGGGGTCGCCGGGGGGCGGGCGAGGTTGACGTAAAGCCCCTCGTGCAGCAGCGCCTCCCACATCGCCGCGCCCTTCTCCAGATCGGGCATGATCACCGCGATGATCGCCGATTGCGCCTCGGCCGTGCCCAGCTGGAACCCGGCATCGCGCAGGCCCTGGTGGAGCACCCGCGAATTCTCCCACAAATGCGCGCGCTTGTTGCCAGCATGGATCAGCTTGCGGATCGAGGTCGCGGCGGTGTGGACCACGCTTGGCGGCAGGCTGGCGGTGAACACATAGGGGCGGCAGACCAGCCGCAGGATCTCGAACTTGGGATGGTTCGAAACGCAGAACCCGCCGACCGTGCCGACCGACTTGGAAAAGGTGCCGATCACGAAGTCGACATCCTCAAGGCAGCCCTGCTCCTCGGCCACGCCCCGGCCATTCGGCCCGATGAAGCCCATCGAATGCGCCTCGTCGACCAGCACCATCGCGCCGTTGGCCTTGGCGACCCGGATCATTTCTTTCAGCGGGGCGATGTCCCCCAGCATCGAATAGACCCCCTCCAGGATCACCAGTTTGCCGGCGCCTTCAGGGATCCGCTTGAGGCGCTTTTCCATTGCCTCGATGTCGTTGTGCCTGAACGGCACCACCTCGGCATCACCCAGCTTGCAGCCGTCCCAGATCGAGGCGTGGCTGTCGATGTCGAGGACGATGTAATCGCCCTTGCCGGCGACCGTGGAGATGATCCCGAGGTTGGCCTGGTACCCGGTCGAGAACACCATGGCGTGGTCCATCGCGAAGAACTCTTTGAGCGCCTCCTCGACCGCGCGGTGCCCGGCATAGGTGCCGTTGAGCACCCGGCTGCCGGTGGTGCCGCTGCCGAAGTCGTCAAGTGCTTGTTTTCCGGCCTCGATCACGTCGGGATCGAAGGTCATGCCCATGTAGTTGTAGGTGCCCAGCAGGATCACCGGCCGCCCGTTGCACACCGCCTCGGTGGGGGAGAGGACCCTCTCCATCACCAGGCTGAACGGATCCTCCTGGCCCCCGGCGAGAAGGTTTGCGCGCATTTCGATCAGGGGATCGAACTTGGAGAAGAGGTCGGTCATAGGTCAGCCCCGCAGCTTCACCACGGCGTCGACGAGCTGGCCATAGGTCTCGATTTCGGCCTGTTGGTTCATCGAGATAAGGATATCGAACTCGTCCTCGATCGCGGCGACGAAGTCCATCACCGTCAGGCTGTCAAACTCCAGATCGCCGGCAAAGGTGGAGGCATCCTCGATCGCCACGCCCTTCTTGTTGAACGGTTCGATCAGGGCAGCGATCTTTGCGGCGGTGGCGGCGCGGTCCATGGTCTCAATTGCTCCCGAAGTGTCGTGCGGCCCCTTGGCCGAGGAATGGGGCCGAAAAGCGGCGTGAGGGCGCAAATGTCAAGCGGGGTGTCAGGTCGTTCAGTGCGGCTGATGGCAATATGCCATTGGCACATAAACCAACGGGAGCCGTGAGGCTCCCGTGGTACTTAGTTCCCTCACGGGAAACGGACACTCCACAAGGGAGGCCGCAAGTGAACTTCATATGGAGCAAGTTTTCCTAAATTTCAACTAAGATCTGGTGAGGCAGAATCCACAGGCAATTTGGGCAGCCAATCAAGCAGCAATCGCAGCAGGTCGTTGAACTCGCCTTCTGGCATACGGGCAATCCCGCCCTTGTCGGGCAGGAGCCTGCTGACCGCCACGGTTGTAACCTTGTCGCAGATGGCCCAAGCGGCCCGACCGTCAATTGTGGTCTGCAGTGGGAAGGCCCATTTGTTGCCCAGCTGGGTCTGGGTCGAACATGGCACAACTGTCACGGCGCCATGCAGTGTATTGCGGTAGGACATGACAATTACCGGGCGGCGCTTCCAGAATTCCGGCAGCTGCGCGTCCTGCGAGAAATCGCACCAGAACAGCTGCCTGATTTTGGGAGCACCGACCAGACGCGGGACAACTTTTGGCGGAGGTGCTTGATTGTGCGCAGACATTTGCCTGTGGTATGCAGTGACAGTTCCGATATTTCAATTGCTTGTGGCGCAATGGCTCCGATGTCGAGCTTGTTCCTTTCCGGCGGAGTTACGATCATGAGCAAGGCAACCTATCCGCTCAAGCTCCCGGCTTCGGTCAAGCAAGCCGCCGCGCGGCTGGCGAGGGAGGATGGCGTCTCGCTCAACCCGTGGATCGCAGTGGCCATCGCCCAGAAGATCGGCGTGGTCGAAACCGCTGCGGACTTCCTCAAGCAGCGGGCAGGCAAGGCGCGGCCAGAGGATATGCTGGCGTTCCTCGACAAGGCCAAGCGCGAGGTGCCGTCGGTAGGTAATGAGATTTAGGGGATGAAACAAGGCTGTTGTATAGTTTGGGGGCTATTGCAACTGTCACCGCAACTCATTTTTCCCTCTTCTCGTGCGCATTAAGTTCGTCGCTTTAACATAGCCTTGCTCCGACGCCCTCTTTAACCAAAAGTCTGCTCTCTTACTGTCATACTGAGAATTTGAATTAAAAGAGTGGTGCATGAAGAGCGCATAAGACGCACTTCCGTCTCCACCTTGGCTCAATTTTTCTAAGTTTGTGATTTCTTGCTCCGAAATGACAAACGAACCCCCAATTTCGGCGGTCTGAACTGTGCTCGCCTTTTTTTGATCAATAGATCTATCTTGATTGCATCCAATAAGAAATAACACGACGATTAACATGCGCCACATCACACTACCTCACTTCTTCTTTCCCGTAGAACCAGAAGGACTCATTGCGGATTACGGCGACACAATAATTTCCCCGCTCACCCCACCCGCTCCACCAAACCCCGCACTGCTGCCATAAACGGCCCGATCGAGACCGGCTTGGCCAGATAGCCCTCCGCCCCCGCGTCCCTGATCCGCTCCTCGTCGCCCTTCCCCGCATAGGCGGTCACCGCCAGCACCGGGATGGTGCGCAGCACCGCGTCCTTCTTGGCCGCCTCGATCAGGTCGAGCCCCGAGACGTTGGGCAGCTGGATGTCCATACCGTCACCCTATCCCCGATCCACCTTATCTCCAAAACCTGCGCAACTGCCGGAACCGTTTCCCCGGAACTACGTTCGTTTTCCAATCCTTGCCGTGCTCCAATCCTCGACCCTGAGGATGCCGATTTGCGCAAGCGTTTTGTCCGCGCTGACAAGAGTCGCATCCACCGCCAGCGCATGGGCCGCAATCATCAGATCGAGCGGGGCGATGGTGATGGCTTGCGCCTCAAGCGTGGCGCGCAATGTCCCGTAGTGCGGTGCAACCATGTCGGTCCACGGCAGGATGTCGGCATAGCGCAGGAATTCGTGGACGAGCCTGGCCAGTGTGGTTGCATGCGGGCGCTTGGCCAGGCCGTAATGCATTTCGCCTGCCGTTACCGACGAGATCGCCAGCGAGGCCAGCGGCACAGACGCGGCGCGCGCGCAAACCGGTTCCTGCTGCCTCAGGATGGCGCTGGCGGCGTTGGTATCGAGCAAATAAAGCCCGCTCACGCCTCATCCCAGCCCGCAAAGGGATCGCGATCCTGCGGCGCGGTTTTCCGCTCGACCGGGTCAAGGAAATCATCGGGAATGGCGGCCTTCAGATTGCGTGCGAACGCAAAGAATTGCTTCAGGTTTTCAGGCTTGCGCGAGAGGATGACATCGCCAGTCGCCGCATCGCGGCGAATGCAGACTTCGCTGCCCTCGAACCGGTAAGCGATCGGCAAGCGCACGGCCTGGCTCTTGCCGTTTTTGAAAAGCTTGGCGGTTTGGGGCACGGCGAGTCTCCTTGGTATATACTTTAATATATCACCATGGCATGTCAGGTCAAAGCAAAATATCCGCCCGGCCGGCTCACCATCGAAGCTGCGCGCGGGTTCCGGGGTTCCGGTCCGGGGTTCCCGGAGCACAACACCCAACCAAACTCACCCCGCCCGCTCCACCAGCCCCCGCACCGCCGCCATGAACGGCCCGATCGAGACCGGCTTGGCCAGATACCCTTCCGCCCCCGCGTCACTGATCCGCTCCTCGTCGCCTTTCCCGGCATAGGCGGTTACCGCCAGCACCGGGATGGTCCGCAGCACCGCGTCCTTCTTGGCCGCCTCGATCAGGTCGAGCCCCGAGACGTTGGGCAGCTGGATGTCCATGATGATCAGGTTGGGGACGAATTGCCGCGCGGCGTCCAATGCCAGCAGGCCGTCGGCGCAGGGTTCGACTGCGTAGCCGTGGGCCTTCAGCACATCGCAGAACAGCTTGCGGTTGAGGTCGTTGTCCTCGACAACAAGGATGCGCTTTGCCATGGGGCTGCCCT
>JANOGS010000058.1:0-4537 GCA_031414115.1 Novosphingobium sp.
CCGTTGAACTCGCCAGCCAGGCCGATGCCACCCGCGCGCGCCAGTTGGCTGCCGCCGATCTGGGCAACCAGGTGCCGACCGGCAATCCCGCCGCCGCGGCCGTTGTCAGCCCGCCACCGAAGGTTCCGCCGCCCGCGCCGACAGTCGCCAAGGCTGAAGACGCGGTAGGGGCCGCCCGGCGCATTGCCAGCAGTGACAGCCCGGCGACCGCCGGGGCCGACTACGCCCGCCCCGCCACCGATGCGCCTAAGCCAATCCCGCCCCAGGTCATCGCTGTGCCGCCGCGTCCCGCGCCTACCCCGCCGCCGCCCAAGGTGGCAGCCCCGGCGCCCGCCCCCGCCGCCAGCGGTGCCTGGCGGATTCAGCTTGGCGCCTTTGGCGCGCCCGCCAATGCCGATGCGATGTGGGCCAGGGTCAAGGCCCGCCCCGAACTGGCCGGGCACCCCCGGCTCAATGTCAAGGCTGGGGCGGTGACCAAGCTGCAGGCCGGCGGCTATGCCAGCCAGCAGGCCGCGCAGGCGGCGTGCGGCAAACTTCAGGCGGCGGGTTACACCTGCATCACGGTCAAGGGTTGAGCGCTTGAACGAGCCGGCGACGCCGCATCGCATCGCCGCGCTCGATCTGGTTCGCGGGGTTGCCGTGCTCGGTATCCTGGCGGTCAATGTGTTCAACTTCGCCGCGCCGGACAGCGCGGTCTATTCGCCCAACCTGCCCGAGCCCGGTTCGGCCGCCGACAGCCAAGTATTCGGCGCGGTGCTGCTGCTGTTCGAAGGCAAGATGCGGGCGCTGTTCACGATCCTGTTCGGAGCCAGCCTGCTGCTGTTCGTCGAGCGGGTTGACGAGCGCGGCGACGACGGCACCCGGCTGCAGCGCCGCCGCCTGGGCTGGCTGGCGCTGCTGGGCTACCTCCATTTCGCACTGCTGTGGGATGGCGACATCCTGTTCCTCTATGCGGTGGTCGGTTTCGCGGCGCTGGCGTTGCGCCGGGCAGAGCCGCTGCCGCTGGTCCTGGCGGCGTTGCTGTTCTTCACCTTCTGGCAGGGCGCTGGCGCGGCGCTGTTCGCCCAGCCGGTCAGCACCGAGGCCGCAGTCCGCGCCGGAACTGCCAGCGCATCGCAGGCAACCGTTCACGCCCAGATCGTCGCCGAAGCGCGCATGAACGATGCCAGCGATCTGGCCGAGGCCCGGCTCGGATTTGTCGATCAGGTCTGGTCGCGGCTGAGCGACCGGCCGTGGTTGCCGCTGAGCCTGGCGGTGTTCGTCTTTGGCGAGACCTTCCCGCTTATGCTGATCGGCATGGCGCTATTCAAATCCGGGTTCTTTTCAGGAATGTGGTCGCAGCGACGGTTGTGGCAGCTGGCGGGCGCGGGGATCGGCGCCGGCGGCGGCCTGACGCTGGCTTTTGTGTTGTGGGCGCATGGCCAGGGTTATCCTGAATTCGCAATGCAGCTGGCGATCCATTTCCTGCTGGGCTTCCCGCACCTGCTGCTGGCGCTGGGTTATGCCGCGCTGCTGGTGCTGGCGGCGCCGCGCTTGCTGACCAGCCGACTTGGCCAGCGGCTGGAGGCAGCGGGGCGGATGGCCTTGACCAATTACATCGCCACCACGGTGATGATGAGCGCGTGCTTCTCTGGCTGGGGGCTGGGGCTGTTCGGCCAGCTTGGCGAAGCGCAGGTCTGGCTGCTGGTGCCGCTGGTCTGGCTGCTGATTCTGGCCTGGAGCGAACCCTGGCTCGCGCGATTCCGCCAGGGGCCGCTGGAATGGCTGTGGCGTTCGCTGACCGAAGCGCGGTTGCTGCCCATACAACGCTAGTTGCTATTGCGAGCGATTCGCAGTAATTGGCGAATCACCATGTACGTCTGCATCTGCAACGCCATCCGCGAATGCGAACTGCGCCAGGCCGCCCGGGCCTGCGCGGGCGATGTCGACGCCGTCTATGACTCGCTCGGCAAGCAGCCGCAGTGCGGGCAATGCCTGGACGAAGCGATGCACCTGATCATCGAGGAGCGTGAAAGCGCCAAAGCGCCGCAACTTCTGCCGAGTCCCTGACTTGCCGCCGCGCCGCTGCGGGCGCATAATCGGCTCCGCAATCAGGAGGCAAACATGCAGGGCGACGCGCAGGTCATCGATTTTCTCAACAAGGCGCTGCTCAACGAGCTGACCGCAGTCAACCAGTACTGGCTGCACTACCGTATGCTCGACAACTGGGGGGTCAAAAAGCTCGCCGAGTACGAACGCCACGAATCGATCGACGAGATGAAGCACGCCGACAAGCTGGCGGAGCGGATCCTGTTCCTCGAAGGCTTGCCGAATTTCCAGTCGATCGGCCGCCTCAAGATCGGCGAGAACATCGAGGAGATCCTCAAGTCCGATCTCGCGGTCGAGCATGAGGCGATCCCGCTGCTCAAGGAAGCCATCGCCCATTGCGAGGCAGTCCGCGACTACGTCAGCCGCGACCTGTTCGCCGAAATCCTCGACAACGAGGAGGAACACGTCGATTTCCTCGAAACCCAGTTCGAGATGATCGCGCGGATGGGCTTGCAGAACTACGTCCAGCTGCAGAGCGAGGCAGCGGGGAGCTGAGCGCGCGCGAGGGTGGCGTGAAATTCCAAGGTTGACGCGGCCAGGGCGATGCCGGTGTGAGCAATTTCCGGCAATGGATCGCAAGTCTCGATCCTCTCCATTTTCACGAAGTGCAAATGGGGAGGTGGCAGGCGCGAAGCGGCTGACGGAGGGGCAATGCGGCAAAGCAGAGACCCCTTCGACACGCCCTACGGGCGCGCCACCTCCCCATTTGGCTTCGCAAAATGGAGAGGATTTAGTCCCTGAACGGGTTCTTCGCAGACCGCAGCGTCAACCTAACCGGCACCGCGTCAAAACCCAGTTCCTTCCTGATCCCGTTGATCAGATAGCGCTGGTAGCTCATCGGCAGATCATCCAGCCGGGTCCCGAACAAGATGAAGCCCGGCGGGCGGATCTTGGCCTGGGTGATGTAGCGCAGCTTGATCCGCTTGCCGCCGGGCGCCGGCGGCGGGTTCCGCTCGAGCGCCAGTTCGAACCAGCGGTAGAGCAGCCCGGTCGGCACCCGTTTCGACCAAGAAGCGCGGATTTCGAAGGCGACCTTGAGCAGGGTGTCGAGCCCCTTGCCGGTGCGCGCCGAAACGGTCAGCAAGGGCACGCCCTTGACCTGCGCCAGCCCCTCGTCAAGCGCGCCCTTGATGCCGTTGAACAGCCCCGAGGCGTCCTCGGCGACATCCCACTTGTTGACCGCGACGATCAGCGCCCGGCCCTCCTCCAATACCATCGAGGCGATCTTGAGGTCCTGATGCTCAAGGCCTCTGGTCGCATCGAGCAGCAGCACCACCACCTCGGCGAAATCGACCGCGTGGCGTGCGTCGGCCACCGCCAGCTTTTCGAGCTTGTCGATCACCAGCGCCTTCTTGCGCATCCCCGCGGTATCGATCAGCCGGACCGCGCGGTCCTCACCGCTGTCGGGATCATGCCAGGTCCAGTCGACCGCGATCGAATCGCGGGTGATCCCGGCCTCGGGCCCGGTCAGCAGCCGGTCCTCGCCAAGCATGGCGTTGATCAGGGTTGATTTGCCGGCATTGGGCCGCCCGACGATGGCGAGCTTGAGCGGACCCTTGAGCAGTTCGGCCTCGTCCTCCTCGTCGATCTCTTCGACCGGCTCGCGTTCGTGCTGCTCGCCTTCGAGGTGGGGAAGCAGCGCCTCGAACAGATCGCCCAGCCCCTCGCCGTGCTCGGCCGAAAAGGCGATCGGCTCGCCGAGGCCGAGCGAGAACGCCTCGAACAGCCCGTGATCGCCGGCTTTGCCTTCAGCCTTGTTGGCGATCACCACGATCGGCACCGAACTTTCGCGCAGGTAGCGGCCGATTTCCTCGTCCAGCGGGGTCAGGCCAGCACGGGCATCGATCACGAACAGCGCCACGTCTGCCCCGACCAGCGCTGCCTCGGTCTGCATCCGCATCCGCCCCGGCAGGCTGGCCGCGTCCTCGTCTTCCCAGCCAGCGGTATCGACGATCGAAAAGTCCAGCCCGAGCAGGTGGACATCGCCGACCCGGCGATCGCGGGTTACCCCAGGCTGATCGTCGACCAGCGCCAGCCGCTTGCCGACCAGCCGGTTCCACAGCGTCGACTTGCCGACATTGGGCCGGCCGATAATGATAACCTGGGGGAGCGCCATCCGCGCCCCCTGCGCCGGGTTACCGCAATTTGCAAGGCGTGCGGCAAATCCTTGCCGCGCCGTTAACCATAGCTGTAGATGCGAAACTAACCCTGCCGGTGCGACTCACCGCGCCATGATGGACCGATTTCTCCTGATGGCGGGTGCGGTGCTGGCCTTTCTGGCCGTTCCTGCCGGAGCGCGTTTACCGCTCGACGACGATAGGGCAACTGTCACCGGCGGAGGCAGCGCCAGCCTGCCGCCCTACCTGCAATGCGTCCCCTATGCGCGGGCAGTCAGCGGAATCCAGATTTACGGCGATGCCCACACCTGGTGGGGCCAGGCGGCCGGACG
>JANOGS010000059.1:0-9505 GCA_031414115.1 Novosphingobium sp.
CATCGGCGCGGGGCCGCGCCAGCGGCCGGGCGGCGAGCTGCGGGACCAGGCGGATCTTGTTCGCCAGCGCATCGCCGATCATCGCCTCGATCCGGGCGAGCTGGCTGGCTTCGGAGAATGGCCGTCCGAGCGGGTCCTGGACCAGGAAGTTGTCGACCGCCATGCCGCCACGGGTGGTGTGAATCCGCGCGTCGATGATGTTGCCGCCGGCGAGGTGAATGCCCCCGGCGATGCGGTAAAACAGCCCGGGGTGGTCGGCCGCAATCACCGTCACCAGGGTTGCCCCGCGCGCCGGATAGTATTCGCAGCGAACGTCGAGCGCCGTGGTCTGCGCGCCATCCAGCTGGATCAGGTTTTTGGCGATGACATCGTCCGATTCGGCGATCCAGTAGGCATCGTTGAACTGCTTGGCATGGGCCGCTACCAAGCCGCCCTGCTTGCCGAGCTGGGCCGCGACTGCGCGTTGCTTGGCGGCGATCCGCTCGGTCCGGCCGTGCTGGACGTGGCCGAGCCGCAGGCGCTCTTCCGCCGCATCATAGAGCTCGTGGATCAGCTGGCGCTTCCAGCCGTTCCAAACGCCAGGCCCGACCGCGCGGATATCGACGATGGTCAGCATCGCCAGCAGCCGCAGCCGCTCGGCCGACTGCACCTGGGCGACGAAATCGGTGATCGTCTTCCAGTCGGCGAGGTCACGCTTGAACGCGGTGGCGCTCATAATCAGATGATGGCGGACCAGCCAGGCGGTGTGCTCGGTCTCCTCGGGCGTCATGCCCAGCCGCGGGCAGAGCTTCAACGCCACTTCCGCGCCCAGCACCGAATGGTCACCGCGCCGTCCCTTGGCGATGTCGTGGAGCAGGATCGAGGCATAAAGCGCGCGGCGGTTGACCACCTTGTGGACGATCTCGCTGGCCAGCGGATGCTCGGCCTTCATCGCCCCCTTCTCGATCTCGGCCATCAGTCCGATCGCGCGGATGGTGTGCTCGTCGACGGTGTAGTGGTGGTACATGTCGAACTGCATCTGGGCGTTGACCCGGCCGAAATCGGGCACGAAGCGGCCGAACACGCCGGCCTCGTTGAACCAGCGCAGCGCGATCTCGGGATCGTTGCGGCTGGTCAGCAGATCAAGGAACAGCGCGTTGGCGCGCGGATCCTGGCGCACCCCATCGACCAGCCGGGCATCGCGCAGCGCCCGACGCATTGCGTCGGGATGGAGTTCGAGGGCGTTGGCATCGGCCAGCACGAAGATCTCTACCAGTCGCACCGGATCTTCAGCGAACCATTCGTCCGAGGGGACGTTGATCTTGCCGCCGAACACCGGATAGCCCTTGATCACCCGCTTCCTGGCGCGAAAACCGGCGAGCAGGCCCCTTGGAGTCCGCGAGGCGAACTGCTCGTCAAGCTGGGCAAGGAACACGCCGGTCAGGTGCCCGACCCGTTTCGCCTGGAGGAAGAAGTATTGCATGAACCGCTCGACCGCGCTTTTGCCGGGTCGGTCGGCGAACTGCATCCGCGCCGCGATCTCGCGCTGGACATCGAAGGTCAGCCGGTCTTCGGTGCGTCCGGTGATGGTGTGGAGGTGACAGCGCACCGCCCAGAAGAAGTTTTCGGCACGGCGGAACGCGCGGTATTCGCTCGCCGTTAGCAGTCCGGCCCCGACCAGTTCGGAAACATCGCGGACATGGTGGATGTACTTGCCGATCCAGTAGAGCGTGTGCAGATCGCGCAGCCCGCCCTTGCCTTCCTTGACATTGGGCTCGACGACATAGCGGCTGTCGCCGAGCCGCTTGTGCCGCTCGTTGCGCTCGGCGAGCTTCTCGGCAACGTATTGCCGCTCGGTGCCGGCGACAACCTCGCCCCAGAACCGCGCCTGGGCTTCCTCGAACAACGCCTGGTCACCCCACACATAGCGGCCCTCAAGCAGTGCGGTGCGGATCGTCAGGTCGCCCTTGGCCATCCGCACCATCTCGTCGAGCGAGCGGCTGGACTGGCCGACCTTGAGCCCCAGGTCCCAGAGGAAATAGAGCATCGCCTCGATCACCTGCTCGCACCACGGGGTCTGCTTGCCCGGGGTGAGAAAGCCGATATCGACATCCGAATGCGGCGCCATTTCGCCGCGGCCATAGCCGCCCACCGCCAACACCGCGAGCCGCTCACCGGTCGAGCGGTTGGCCGAGGGATAGACCGCCTCGACCACGTGATCGTGGATCACCCGGACCAGCTGGTCGATCAGAAACGCCTGGGCCTCGGCGCAGTCATGCCCGGTGGAGGGTGCCGCCGCGAGGCGCCGGGCGATCTCTTCGCGGCCCTGGGCCAGCGCGGTGCGCAGCAGTTCGACCACCTGCGGCCGGCAGGCCGATGCTCCCCGATCCGCGACCAGTTCGGCAATCCTGGCCGCCAGTGCCCGGCGGTCAACAATCGCGCGCTGGTCGCCAATCTTGGCCGGAGCTAGGCTGCCTGTTCGCTTTCCCATGCCGTCTTGTAACGGGCGCGAAGCGCGCGCTTGTCAACCTTTTCGGTGCCGAGCCGCGGCAGGGTTTCATGCTCTTGCCACAAGCGCACCGGCACCTTGAACGGCGCGATCCGCTGGAGCAGGAAGGCGCGCAGCGCCTCTTCGCTTACCTCGCGGCCTTCCTTGGCGAGGTAGACTCCGACCGGCAGCTCGCCGAATTTCTCATCCGGCATGCCGAACACGCTGGTTTCGGCAATATCGGGATGGCCATAGATCGCCTGCTCCACCTCGATGCAGCTGATGTTTTCGCCGCCGCGAATGATGATGTCCTTCTTGCGATCGACGATGAACAGATAGCCGTCCGCATCGAGATAGCCGAGATCGCCCGAGCGGAACCAGCCGTCGGGCATGATCGCTTCCTTGGTGGCTTCGGTGTTGTTCCAATAGCCCAGGAAGTTGGCAATCGAGCGGATCGCAACCTCGCCGGTCTGACCATTGGCCAGACAATGCCCATCATCATCGAGGATCCCGATCTCCACCAAAGGCTTGCTGGCAGCGCCTGTGGAGCCGGGCTTGGCGAGGTAGTTCTCGTTGAAATTACCGCAGCCGACGCCGTTGGTTTCGGTCAGGCCATAGCCGAGCAGCGGGAAAGCGTGGGGCAGCGCCTCGCGGATCCGGTGGACGTGGTCCACCGGGCGCGGCGCGCCTCCCGCCGCAAACGAGACGCAGCTGGTCAGGTCATACTTGTCGCGGTCCGGGTGAGTCGCGATCTCGAAGCTCATCAGGGGCACTCCGACGAAGTAGGTGACTTTTTCCGCCGCGATCAGCCGCATCGCCTCCTCGGCGCTCCACTTGGGCATCAGCACCAGCTTGCGCCCGATCGCAAAGCTCTGGAGAAACAGCGGAACTTCGCCGGTAACGTGGAACAGCGGCACATTGACCAGCGCGCACGGCTGGGTTCCTGCGGCCGGGGCTTCACCCTTGGCAGTCAGGTAGTGCAGCACCATCAGGGTCTGCGCGGCGTAGCTCATCGTCCCCTGAACCACCCCGCGGTGATCCGACCAGGCACCCTTCAATTGCCCGGTGGAGCCCGAGGTGTAGAGGATCGTGGCGAGATCGTCGCCGGTCAGCGCAGGCAACGGTGTATCCGCCCCGCCGCCGCCAGCAAGCACCGCCGCAAGCCCCTGTTGCCAGGGGCCATCATGCTCAAACACCACCAGCTTGCCGGGGAAGATCTGCCCGTCGAGGCGCTTGGCACGCGGCGCATCGGCAAGCGTCATCCGGCAGCCAGCGAGCTCGATCCCGACGGCCAGTTCCTCACCGGTCCACCAGCCGTTAAGCAGCGTTGCGCAGCCGCCGGCCATGATGATTCCCATATAGGCGATCACCCAGTTGGCCGAATTGCGCGCCGCCAGCCCGATCCGTTCGCCCTTCTCAACCCCGTGACCGGCGATCAGCCCGCCGGCCACCGCGCGGGCCGCGGCGTGGACTTCGGCAAAGCTCATCCGCAGGTCGCCATCGACCAAGAATGTGGCATCGCCGTGCTGGGCGCAGAACATCTCGAAATAGGCCGGCAGGTGCGGCGGAGCATGCTTGAACATCGGCAGCGTCCGGCCGAAGCGTTCGAATGGCACGGTTTCCAGCGGGCCGCCGGGTGCGCTCAGCTGGTCCATCACCGTATTGAGGGCAATATCGAGTTCGCTCGCCATCCGGCTATCCTATCCCCATGTTTGCCGGCCGCGCCCTTGATCGCTGCCTGCGCGCCGGGTTTGTTTCCCGGCCGTTCCTGTGCCAAGACGGACCCAGCGCCGAAATGTTTAGGGGGTCAAGTCGTTGCTGTCACTATTGCTTTCTGCCGCTGCCGCGCCCGCGCTGCAATGGACGGACCTCGGCCTCAGCCCCGACGTGTTTTCGATCGGCTGGTTTACCCTGCGCTGGTACAGCCTGGCCTATCTGGCCGGGATCGTGCTGGGCTATTGGCACCTGACAAGGATGGCCAAGGCGCCCGGCGCGCCGCTGGCCCAGCGCCACGCCGACGATCTGTTTTTTTACTGCACGCTGGGCATCATCATCGGCGGACGGCTGGGCTATGCGACCTTCTACGACACCGATCTTTGGACGAATCCGGTCGAACTGCTCAAGCTCTGGAATGGCGGCATGAGCTTTCACGGCGGCCTGCTTGGCACGGTGCTGGCGATCGCCTGGGTGGCGCGCAGCGGCGGGCTCCCGTTCCTCAGAGTGTGTGACTACATTTCGGTCTGCGTACCGTTCGGGATGCTGTTCGGGCGACTCGCCAATTTCAACAATGGCGAGCTGTGGGGCCGGGTGGCCGAATCGGCTGTGCCCTGGGCGATGGTTTTCCCCGGCGCCGGCGATCTGCCGCGCCACCCCAGCCAACTCTACCAGGCCGGACTCGAAGGGGCGCTGCTGGCAGTGATCATGCTCTGGCTGTTCTGGAAGACCCGGGCGCGGTGGAAGCCGGGGCTGATGGTCGGCAGTTTCACCCTCGGGATCGCGCTGGCCCGGTTCTTCACCGAGTTCTACCGCGAGCCCGATGTCCAGCTGGCTGATTTCGCGGCGCGCACCGGGCTCTCCATGGGCCAGTGGCTGACCGTGCCGCTGATGGTGGTCGGCCTGTTCTTCCTGGTCCGGGCGCTGCGCCGGCCTGCATTGGGAAGCGGCACCCCGGCGGGGGCATGAGCGATCCCGCGCAAGCCGACCCGCTTGCCGTCATTTTCCGGCGGCTGATCGCCAATACCGGCCCAATCAGCCTGATGCATTACATGGGCGAGGCCAACACCCGCTACTATGCCGACCGCGACCCCTTGGGCAGCGCCGGCGATTTCGTCACCGCGCCCGAGATCAGCCAGATGTTCGGCGAGCTGATCGGGCTGTGGCTGGCCGACATCTGGATCAATGCCGGGCGCGAGGAGCCGGTCCATTACGTCGAGCTGGGCCCGGGCCGCGGAACGCTCGCCAAGGACGCGCTCCGGGCGATGAAACGCTATGGGCTCGAGCCTTCGGTCCACTTCGTCGAAGCCTCGACCGCGCTCAAGGATATCCAGCTCACCACCGTGCCCGGTGCGACCTGGCACCACGACCTCTCGACCGTGCCGATGTACGGCCCGGTGCTGGTGGTCGCCAACGAGTTCCTCGACGCACTGCCGGTGCGCCAGCTGGTCATGACCCCACAGGGCTGGCGCGAGCGGATGGTCATTCCGGAGGGCGAACGCTTTGCCTGCGCCGCAGGCACCCAGCCGATGGACGCCGCAGTGCCCGAGGCGCGCCGCGGCGCCGAGCCGGGTGCCATCATCGAGACCTGTCCTGGCGCCGCCGCCGCTGTCTACGAAGTCGCCGGGCGGCTGGTCGAGCAGGGCGGCGCGGCGCTGTTCATCGACTATGGTCACGATCAGGTCCGCGACGGCTCAACTCTGCAGGCGGTTCGCCAGCACCTCAAGGCCGATCCCTTCGTCAATCCGGGCGAGGCGGACCTCACCGCCCATGTCGATTTCGCCACGCTTGCCCCGATCGCCGAATCGCGGGGCTGCCGCTGGCTCGGCACGGTCCCGCAAGGCCGCTGGCTGCGCAACCTCGGGATCGAGGCACGCACCCGGTCGCTCAGCGAAGCCGCCCCGCACCACGCCGCCGCACTGGAAGCGGCACGCGACCGGCTGATCGGCGAGGGCCAGATGGGCTTGCTGTTCAAGGTCATGGGCCTCGCCGCGCCCAGTTGGCCAGGCGCCGCCGGGTTCTGACCACCTTGCGTTGAACGCGGGCGTTGCTATTCCCTTCGCCAAGAAGGAAAACCAATGCGCGCTACTCCTGAATTCGATTTCGCCCTGCCCGAAAGCGCCCAGATGATCCGCGAGGCGGCCGGGCGGTTTGCCGACGAGAAGATTGCCCCTCTGGCAGCGAAAATCGACGCCGAGGACTGGTTTCCGCGCGACGAACTGTGGGCGGCGATGGGCGAGTTGGGGCTGCACGGGATCACCGTTGAGGAGGAATGGGGCGGGCTGGGACTGGGCTATCTCGACCATGTCATCGCGGTCGAGGAAGTCTCCCGCGCCTCGGCCTCGATCGGGCTCAGCTACGGCGCCCACTCCAACCTCTGCATCAACCAGATCCGCCGCTGGGGCAGCGACGAGCAGAAGGCCAGATACCTCCCCGGGCTGATCAGCGGCGCGCATGTCGGCAGCCTGGCGATGTCGGAGGCCGGGGCGGGATCGGACGTGGTTTCGATGAAATTGAAGGCCGAGGCGGTGGCGGGCGGGTTCGTGCTCAACGGCACCAAGTTCTGGATCACCAATGCCGCCTGTGCCGATACCCTGGTGGTTTACGCCAAGACCAGCCCCGAGGCCGCCAGCCGCGGGATCACCGCCTTTTTGATCGAGAAGGACATGGCGGGCTTCAGCATCGGCCAGAAGATCGACAAGATGGGAATGCGCGGCTCGCCCACCGCCGAGCTGGTGTTCAGTGACTGCTTCGTGAGCGAGGAGCAGGTTATGGGCCCGCTCCACGGCGGGGTCGGGGTGCTGATGTCGGGCCTCGACTACGAGCGAGTGGTCCTCGCCGGAATCCAGCTCGGGATCATGCAGGCCTGCCTTGACACGGTCATCCCCTATGTCCGGACACGCAAGCAGTTCGGCAAGCCGATCGGCGCGTTCCAGCTGATCCAGGCCAAGATCGCCGACATGTATGTCGCGCTGCAATCAGCCCGCGCCTTTACCTACGCGGTCGCGCGCAGCTGCGATGCCGGCCAGACCACCCGCTTCGACGCCGCCGGCGCGATCCTGCTGGCGAGCCAGAATGCCTTCCGTGTGGCGGGAGAGGCGGTCCAGGCGTTGGGCGGGGCTGGCTATACCAAGGACTGGCCAGTCGAACGATTTCTCAGAGACGCCAAGCTGCTCGACATTGGCGCCGGGACCAACGAGATCCGGCGGATGCTGATCGGGCGCGAGCTGATCGGGGCGGGGACTTGATCTTTATATCGATATCAGTATAATGTTGCCGTTGAGATTCGTTGGCGGGTCGGAGCGAGATTACCTTGCCTTGCCGCGCGAGGTGCAAAAGGCGGGCGGCTTTCAACTGAAGTGTGTTCAGGAAGGTGGGGAGCCTGCTGACTGGAAGCCAATGCCATCCATTGGCAAGGGTGTGCGCGAAATCAGGATTTGGGAACGGGCCGGAACCTATCGTGTCATCTACTATGTTCTGTCCGAGGCAGGCGTGTTCGTTCTGCATGCTTTCGCCAAGAAGTCCCAGGCAACAGCGCAACGCGATATCGATTTGGCGAAACGACGCCTGAAGGAGGTTCCATGACCGTTCATATAGAACAGACCGGCGAGACATTTCGCGACATCTGGGAGATGATCGAATCCAATCCGCTGGAAGCTATGAACCTGCGGATTCGCGCCAATCTGATGACCGCGCTGATCGACAAGGTCCGGGAATGGAACCTGACCCAGAAGGAAGCCGCCAAGCGGCTCGGCATCACCCAGCCAAGGCTCAATCTCCTGCTTAAGGGCAGGTTCAACGAATTCAGCCTCGATGCGCTGATCGCTTTGCTGGGTCCGGCAGGTCTGGAGCTGGAATTCCATGTGAAGGCGGCATGACCTCACCCACCCTCGCCACCACCCTCGACCCTGCCTCGCCCGAATCCCAGGCGCGCGCCGCGCACAACCGCGCGCTGGCCGAGGAGCTGCGCGCCCGCGTTGCCGAGGCGGCGCTCGGCGGGAATGAGAAGTCGCGCGAGCGCCACACCGCGCGGGGTAAACTGCTGCCGAGGGAACGCGTCGAGCGCCTGCTCGATCCCGGCGCGCCCTTGCTCGAGCTCGGCCAGCTCGCCGCCGGCGACATGTACGAGGGTGAGATTCCCGGGGCCGGGATCATCACCGCGATCGGACGGGTTTCGGGGCGGATGTGCATGATCGTCGCCAACGATGCCACGGTGAAGGGCGGCACCTATTACCCGATGACGGTCAAGAAGCACCTTCGCGCGCAGGAGATTGCCGAGGCCAACCGCCTGCCCTGCATCTACCTGGTCGACTCTGGCGGCGCCAACCTGCCGCACCAGAGCGAGGTCTTCCCCGACCGCGACCACTTCGGGCGGATCTTTTACAACCAGGCGCAGATGAGCGCCAAGGGCATCCCCCAGATCGCCTGCGTGATGGGCAGCTGCACCGCCGGGGGAGCATACGTGCCGGCGATGAGCGACGAGAGCATCATCGTTCGCGACCAGGGCACGATCTTTCTGGCCGGGCCGCCGCTGGTCAAGGCCGCCACGGGCGAGGAAATCAGCGCCGAGGAACTGGGCGGCGGCTATCTCCACGCCCACAAATCAGGAGTGGTCGATCACCTCGCCGAGGATGACGGGCATGCGCTGAGCATCGTCCGCGACATTGTCAGCCACCTTGGCCCTGGGCACCGGCACGGCCTCACCGTGCTCGACCCGCGCCCGCCGAAGTACCCGGCGGAGGAACTCTACGCCGTGGTCCCTGACGACGTCCGCGCTCCCTATGACGTCCACGAGGTAATCGCCCGCATCGTCGACGCGTCCGAGTTCCACGAGTTCAAGGCGCAGTACGGCATTACGCTGGTCTGCGGCTTCGCCCACATCTGGGGCATGCCGGTGGCGATCCTCGCCAACAACGGCGTGCTGTTCAGCGAAAGCGCGGTCAAAGGCGCGCACTTCATCGAGCTTGCCTGCCAGCGCAAGATCCCGCTGCTGTTCCTCCAGAACATCTCGGGCTTCATGGTTGGCGGCAAGTACGAGGCCGAAGGGATCGCCAAGCACGGCGCCAAGCTGGTGACGGCCGTCGCCACCGCCACAGTGCCCAAGCTGACCGTTCTGATCGGCGGCAGCTTCGGCGCGGGCAACTACGGCATGTGCGGGCGGGCCTATAGTCCTCGGTTCCTGTTCAGCTGGCCCAACGCGCGGATTTCGGTGATGGGCGGCGAGCAGGCGGCGTCCGTGCTGGCGACCGTCCACCGCGATGCGGAGAAGTGGACGGCGGAGGAAGCCGAAGCCTTCAAGGCCCCGATCCGCGAGAAATATGAGGA
>JANOGS010000060.1:0-3454 GCA_031414115.1 Novosphingobium sp.
AGGCCGAAGAACGCCGCGAGTGGAAGGGCTGAGTCGCGCATGCCGCTCTACGTCGTGCGGTTCCATCATCCCGACGCGGAGAGCTGGCAACAGCAGCTGATGGCGCATGTCGCGTTTCTTCAGCAATTGCTCCGCGAAGGCTCACTCAAGGCCTCGGGGCCCTTGCCCGGCGGAGCAAACAAGGCCGCACTGTTGCTGATTGAAGCCCCCGACCGGCCCGCGCTCGACGCGATTATCGCCCGCGATCCGTTCGCCGAACACGGGCTGATCGCGGATATGATCGTCGAGGAATGGGATCCGTTGTTCGGGGTGTTCAACGCGCTGTCGTCGATGCCCGGACAGCTGCAGGGATAGCCTCAGCCCCGCGGCTTGAACTTCTTGATCGTGCCCGAGAAGGCCAGCACTGCTCGGCCATCATCGTCGATGAGCCCGCGCACGAAGACCATGCTCCCGCCTTCGCGGACTACCTCGCCCCGCGCAGTGAGCAGCCGGTTACCATCGCCCGCGCCAACGAAGTCGCAGTTCATCGTCATGGTCACGCCGTGGACGTTGGCTTCCATTCCCCCGGCGATCATGAACAGCGCATAGTCGGCGAAAGTCATCAGCGCCCCGCCGTGGATGTTGCCGCCGCCGTTGCGATTCTTGGCCTCGGGCTGGAAGGCACAGACGATGCCGCGCTCGTCTTCGCGGCAATAGAACGGGCCGGCGTGTTCTTCGAAGTCGTCGACCGGTTCCCAATGGTGCCAGCCGGCCCAGCGACCGTCGGTTACCTGGACCAGCCGCGAGGGGCCGGGGGTGTCGGCGTCGGACTGAAGCTTGTCGTGCGGTTCGTGGCTCATGGCGCGGCAAAAGCAGAATTGGCGCCAGGGGTCAAACCGCCGCCAACGCCTGCTCGAAATCGGCGATCAGATCGTCGGCATCCTCGATCCCGATCGAGATTCGCACCAGATTGTCGGTGATCCCCAGCGCTGCCTTGCGTTGGTCCGGTACCGAGAGGTGAGTCATCGCCGCGGGCAGGCTGGCGAGGGTTTCGGTACCGCCCAGGCTGACCGCGAGTTTGGCGATCTTGAGGCTGTCGAGAAAGCGGAACGCCTCAGCCTCGCCGCCCTTGATATAGAGCGAGAAAGTGCTGCCCGCGCCGCTGCAGTGGCGATTGTAGATATCCTGCTGGCGCGGATCAGCGATCATCCCGAGATAGCCGAGCCCGGCAACCTTGGGATGCCGGGCCAGCCAGGCGCAGACCTTCGCCGCGTTCTCGCCGGCGCGGCTCATCCGCAGCTCCACCGTCTCGAGGCTGCGCATCAGCATCCAGGCGGTGTTGGGATCGACGATCCCGCCCATGGTGTTGCGCAGCATCCGCACTGGATCGATCCAGCGCCTGGCCCCGGAGACCGAGCCGGCGACCAGATCGGAAGGGCCGCCAACGTATTTGGTCAGCGAATAGACGACGATATCGGCGCCGTGATCAAGCGGCCGCGACCACAAGGGCCCGAGGAAAGTGTTGTCGATCGCGATCGGGCAGTCGCTACCCAGCGCGGCATCGCGGGCATCGCGAACCGCTTCGACATCGACCAGGGCATTGGTCGGATTGGCCGGGCTTTCGAGGTAGATCATCGCCACCTTGCCGCCCTGGCTCGCGGCCTGAGCCGCGGCCATGGCCAGCACCGCGTCGAGCTCTTCGCGGGTCGCCCCGGCCGGAAAGTCGCAATAGGTCACCCCAAAGCGGCTCAGCGTCCTGGCGACGAAGCCTTCGCTCGCGGCATAAAGCGGGCCCGAATGGACGATCACGTCGCCGGCCGAGCAATAGGCCAGCAGCAGCACGCAGATCGCGGTCATCCCGCTGGAGAAGACCAAGGCCTCCTCGGCGCCGTCCCAGATCGCCAGGCGGCCTTCCAGAATCTGCTGGTTGGGGCCGTTGAAGCGCGAATAGACCAGGCCGTCGGTCCCGCCCGGGACCTTGCCGGTGATCCCCTCGAAGAACCGCTTGCCATCGGCAGCGCTGGGGAAGGCGAAAGTGCTGGTCTGGAAAATCGGCGCCTTGAGGCTGCCTTCGGACAGCACCGGATCATAGCCGTGGCCCATCATCAGGGTGGTGGGGCTGAGCTGATGGTTGCCGATTGCGGTCAGTGCCGGTTTGGGCTTGCGGGAAGGGGTGGGTTTGTCAGACATGGTTTCGCCTGTAACCGGATATGCCAGGTATGGCCAGTCACGCCAGCACCGGGCTGCGCCTCAGTTTGAATAATCTGCGGGAGCTTGCGACCGGCAACAGCCTCAAGGCAATCGTTCACCTCGGATCGCCGCCTGGCTTGAAGTCGCCAATTGCGGCCGTTCGATTGCGTGAGTTAGCGCGATAGTCCGGTCAACATCTTCTCGAGCGATCCCATCGTATCCGGGACAAGGTTGATCTTCTTGAACGGCGTCGCGAGAAAACGGTCCACCGTGACGTTGAATTGTTCGGGGTCGTCGTACGGGATCATGTGCGTCCGGTTCGGGAAGATTGCCAGCTGCGCGTTCGGGAGGCTCCTGTAAACCGTCACGATATGTTCGAGCCGGACAAGGTCGTGGTCGCTCGCCAACACAAGCGTCGGCGCCGCAACCTTGGCTAGCATAGAAGCAGGAATGTTCGGCTCCCTCAGCATCATGCCCACCACCTTGAGCTGCCGCTGGCCTTCCGGCGTGTTCCTCACCTCGTCAGGTAGCTCCATCATCGACTTGATCAGTGCGCTTACCTCCGGGTTGAACGCATCGGGCCCCGGATTGAGGTTTGGGGCCATGGAGACAACCTTTTTCACCTTGCCGGGATGGCGAATGCCCAGAAGGAGGGCTTCGACGCCACCATCGCTCCAGCCCACCACATCCACCGGACCGACCTTGAGGTGATCGATCAAGGCCGCAAGATCGTCAGTCATCTTCTCGTAGGTGATCGGCTCCTTGCTGTTGGCAGACCGACCCTGGTCGCGGCTGTCCATCGCGATGACTCGGTACTTTGCCTTGAAATAGTCAATCTGCGCTGCCAGCGTGCCGATGCTGCCGCCATTCCCGTGCACCAGTAGCAGCGGTTCACCCTGGCCATAAGTTTCATAGTAGAGAGTCACGCCGTCATGGACGAAAGTCGCGCCGGCATCTTTGTTCGCGCCATAGGGGAATGCGAGGGTTTCTGCCGTCTTGGTTTCGCGGGGCGTGCATGCGACGGCGAGAACGAGCGCGGCGGCGAACGACAGGGCGGACAAAAGTCTTTTCATAGAGACCTCCCAGGTTAGGCCTGCGTGGGTTGATCGATTTCAAACGGCGCCAGTCACCGCAACCCCGCGATCCCCCACTCCCGCAATTCCCGCGTCAATTCCCGGCTCTTCCTTCCGCAACCGCTGCCACGTCCATGCGGGGTGGGAAATGTACTGCGCCGAATGATTGCGCCGCACCTGATCATCCGCCCGGCCGTTAGTCGGACGCAGGT
>JANOGS010000061.1:0-5931 GCA_031414115.1 Novosphingobium sp.
CATCGACGAAGGTCAGGATCGGAATCGAGAAGGCATCGCAGAACCGCACGAACCGCGCGGCCTTCTTGCTAGCGTTGATGTCGAGGCAGCCCGCCAGCACCATCGGCTGGTTGGCGACCACGCCGACGGTCTTGCCCTCAACCCGCCCGAACCCGCAGAGGATGTTGCCGGCGTGGCCGGGCTGGATCTCGAAGAATTCGGCCTCATCGAGCACTTTACGAACAACTTCGTGCATGTCGTAGGGCTGGTTGGCGTTGGCCGGGATCAGCGTATCCAGGCTGTCCTCGATCCGGTCCCACGGGTCGCTGGTCGGGCGCTCGGGCACGCCTGCCTTGTTGTTGAGCGGCAGGTAATCGAAGAAATCGCGCGCGGTCAGCAGCGCCTCGATGTCGTTTTCCAGCGCGAGATCGGCGACCGAGGTCTTGGTCGAGTGGGTCACCGCCCCGCCCAGTTCCTCCTGGGTCACCACCTCGTTGGTCACGGTCTTGACCACATCCGGCCCGGTGACGAACATGTACGAGCTGTCCTTCACCATGAAGATGAAGTCGGTCATCGCCGGCGAATAGACCGCCCCGCCCGCGCAGGGCCCCATGATAAGCGAGAGCTGCGGCACCACTCCGCTGGCGAGGACGTTGCGCTGGAAGATCTCGGCATAGCCGCCAAGGCTGGCGACGCCCTCCTGGATCCGCGCGCCGCCCGAATCGTTCATCCCGATCACCGGCGCGCCAACCTTCATCGCCGCGTCCATCACCTTGCAGATCTTCATCGCGTGGCGCTCGGACACCGCGCCGCCGAACACGGTGAAATCCTGGCTGAAGACATAGACCAGGCGCCCGTTGATCGTGCCGCTGCCGGTGACCACGCCGTCGCCGGGGATGGCCTGCTCGGCCATGCCGAAATCGGTGCAATTGTGCTCGACGTAGCTGTCGGTCTCCTCGAAGCTGCCCTCATCGAGCAGGATCGACACGCGTTCGCGCGCGGTCAGCTTGCCCTTGGCATGCTGCGCGTCGATCCGCTTCTGCCCTCCGCCCATCCGCGCGGCGGCGCGACGGCGCTCCATTTCGGCGATATTTGCGGACATTTTGCCCCCGTCCCGGACTAACAAGCTTCGGCAATGCGACGGAATTGCGTCCATGTCCAATGTGAATTTGCAAAGTTGCGAATATCATATTTGCAAAACTTCGCGAAGCGGCCTAATTCCCTCCGCGTCTCCGCGCCTCCGCGTGAATTATGAAAGGGTTCACGCGGAGGCGCGGAGACGCGGAGGAACAAGAAGGTTGGTCAAGCGTCGCATATTTGCAGGCGAGCAGTTGAAAGCGCTTCGCGCGGAGCGGGGGTTCAATCAGGCTGCCATGGGCGAATTGCTCGCGATCAGCACCTCTTACCTTTCTCAGCTTGAGAACGACGATCGCCCGCTCACCGCCACGCTGGTCGAGCGGCTAGCCCGCGCCTTTCCGCTCGATTGGCGCGAGATTGGTGCGGGCGAGGCCGAGACGCGGCTCGCCGCGCTGCGCGAAGCCAATGCCGATCCGCTGTTCGCCGAGGCGATGGACGCCGCCCAGCTGGCGCGCTTTGCCGAGCAGCAGCCCATGCTGGCCGACCGCTTCATCGCCCTCCACGAAGCCTACCGCCGTTCCGGCCAGCGGCTGGCGATGGTCGACGAGGCGCTCGCCAGCGACAGCTCAAGCGTGTCGCGCCTGCCGTGGGAGGAAGTGCGCGACTGGTTCCACCTCGAGAACAATTACGTCGACAGCATCGACCGCGCCGCCGAGGCGCTGGCGGCGCGGCTGGGCGGACTATCGCCCAGCACCGCGGCGATCGAAGACTACCTCAAGCAGGCGCTGTCGATCTCACTGATCTACGCGGCCCACACCGGCCTGCGCAGCTACGACGCCGAAATGGGCCACCTCACCATCGATCCCGGCCAGCCCGCCGAAAGCCGCCGCTTTCAGCTCGCCCATCAGCTTGCCGCGCTGGCGCTGAAGGACGAGATCGCTGCGGTGATCGAGGACGCCGCCTTGAAAAGCGCTGCTTCGCGCCAGTTGCTGTTCGTTGGCCTGTGCAACTACGCGGCCGGCGCGCTGCTGATGCCCTACCGCCGCTTCCGCACCGAGGCGCGCGCCGTGCGCCATGACATCGACCAGCTCGCCCAGGCCTTCGGCGCCAGCTTCGAGCAGACCTGCCACCGCCTCTCCACCCTTCAGCGCGAGGACATGCGCGGGGTGCCGTTCTTCTTTTGCCGGGTCGACATGGCCGGCAACATCACCAAGCGGCATTCCGCCACCCGCCTGCAGTTCGCCCGGTTCGGCGGCGCCTGCCCGCTGTGGATCGTCCACGAGGCGGTGGCGATCCCCGACCGGATCCTGGTCCAGCTCGCCGAGACGCCCGACGGGGTGCGCTATGTCTCGATGGCCAAGGGCCTGGTCAAGCCCTCGGGCCGCTATGACCGGCTGCCCCGCCGCTATGCCGTCGCGCTGGGCTGCGAGGCCGAGCACGCCAGCGAGTTCGTCTATGCCGACGGCCTCGAACTCAACGCCAGCAGCGCCGCCGCCCGCATCGGCATCTCGTGCCGGATCTGCCCCCGCCCCGATTGCGACCAGCGCGCCTTCCCCCCCAGCGACCGTCCGATCAGCGTCGATCCGGACCACCGCGGTGTGGTGCCCTACCGGCTGGCCTGATCAGAACTTGATCATGATCCGCCGCGCCAGCGCGGGCGAGATCGAGTGGACCACTTGCAGCAGCTTGACCATGCCAACACTGATCGTTTCGGTTCCGCGTTCCATCCCGGCGACGATCTGACGGGCGCATTCCTTCGCGCTCATCTTGTTTTCGCCGCGTCCGGCCGTCATCCGGGTGTCGACCAGCGGTGGCAGGGCCTCCAGCACTTTGACCCCGGTCCCCTGCAATTGATGCCGGATCGCCAGAGTGTAGGAACGCAGCCCCGCTTTGCTGCCGCAATAGACCGGAGAACCGGCATTGGGGGCTATCGCCAAGCCTGACGTCACATTGACGATCAGCGCCTCGGGTCGGCCGCGCAAACCAGGCAGCAACCGGGCAATGATCTGCACCGGGGCATTGAGGTTGAGCAAGATGGTGGATTCCGCGCCGGGCAGATCGACAGCGCCACTGCGAAAATCATAATCGGTTTGAACCCCGGCATTGTTGACCAGGATATCAAGATCGCGCGAACCCAGCCCCGCGATCAGCGCCTCCACCCCGGCTGGCGTCGACAGGTCGGCCTCGATCACGTCGAACCCATCGCCCCGCGTCGCCGCGCAGCGCTCGGGATTGCGGCCCGAGGTGATGACGGTGACGCCCTTGTCTTTAAGCTGGCGGATCAGCTGCGCCCCGATCCCGTCAGTCCCGCCGGTAACCAGCGCGGTCTTGCCCTGTAGGCGCATTGTGCTCTCCCGATTGTGTTGTCGGGCGGAACCTAGCCGATTGGTTGCGACATGCAACCTAGCGCATCAGCACAAGTTCCTCGGCCATACTCGGATGGAGCGCGACGGTATCGTCGAACTGGGCCTTGGTCAGCCCGGCCTTGACCGCGATCGCTGCGGCCTGGAGGATTTCGGCGCTGTCCGGGCCAATCAGGTGCAGCGCGATCACCCGGTCGCTCACACCGTCGACCAGCATCTTGTAAAGCGCCCGTTCGTGCCGTCCGGCAAGGACGTTCTTCATCGCCCGGAAGTCGCTCTTGTAGACCTCGAGCGCGGGGTAGAGCCGCCGCGCTTCGTCTTCGGTCGGGCCGACCGACGCGATCGGCGGGTTGCTGAACACCGCGGTGGGAATGGCATCATAGGCCACGGTCCGCGGTTTGCCGCCAAACACCGTGTCGGCAAAGGCCTGACCCTCGCGGATCGCCACCGGGGTCAGCTGGACCCGGTTGGTGACGTCGCCCACCGCGGAAATGCTTGGCACGTTGCTGCGGTTGTAGTCATCGACCACCACCGCACCGTCCTTATCGAGCGTCACCCCGGCTTCGGCCAACCCCAGCCCGGCGGTATTGGGCACCCGCCCGATCGCCCACAGCACCAGGTCGGTCTCAATCATCCCGGCCTCGCCGCCATCGACCAGCAGGCTGCCGTCGGCCTGCTTGCTAACGCCCTTGAACGGGAAGTTGAGCCGCACATCAATGCCCTTCTCGCGGCTGATTGCGAGCAGCTTTTCGACGATCTCCTGATCGTAGGAGCGCAGCATCTTGTCGCCGCGGGTCGCCAGCGTCACCTCAACCCCAAGCTCGTTGAAGATTCCGGCGAATTCGTTGGCGATATAGCCGGCCCCGGCAATCACCGCGCGCCGGGGCAGCGCGGGCAGGTGAAACACTTCGTTCGAGGTGATCCCGAGTTCGACCCCCGGAATCGCGGGTATCCCCGGCCATGCCCCGGTCGCGATCAGGATATGTCCAGCGCTGACTTCGCGCCCGCTGGCGAGCCGGACGGTGTTGGGACCCACGACCACCGCGCGCTCAGCGAAAATCTCTACCTTGGCATTGCCAAGCGTCTGCCCGTAAAGCCCCTCAAGCCGGTCAACCTCGGCGGCAACGTTGTCGCGCAGCGTCGCCCAGTCGAAACTCGCGCCGCCGGTATCCCAGCCGAAGCGGCGAGCATCGGCCAGATCCTCGGCGAAATGCGAGCCATAGACCAAGAGCTTCTTGGGCACGCAGCCGCGGATCACGCAGGTCCCGCCAACGCGGTATTCCTCCGCCACCGCCACCCTTGCGCCGTGCGAAGCTGCGATCCGGCTGGCCCGGACCCCGCCCGAACCGGCGCCGATCACGAAAAGGTCGTAGTCAAACTGTGTCATGTGCGGCGATATGGAGTGTCCAAGCGCGGTTTGCCAAACGGTTTTGGTGATGAGGTCGATAGTTCGGGTTTATGGGTTCACGCAGAGACGCGGAGATGGAAGGGGAGACGCAGAGAGGTCACTCATTCGGCGAAGCCTCGTACTATCCAATCGTCGCGCCTGAGCTGCCGTCAAGATTGAGAGTGCCTTTGGCGCCAGCCGCTACTTCTCTGCGTCTCCCCTTCCTTCTCTGCGCCCCTGCGTGAACCAATCCTACCCAATCCCCGCCTCGGCCAGCAGCGCCTCGGTGCTCGGATCGAACCGTGCGCCGCCGCCCAGTATCGACTTGGCAATCTCCTTGCCCAATTCCACCCCGAACTGGTCGAAGCTGTTGATCTCCATCAGCACCCCCGCCGCAAAGGTGCGGTGTTCGTGGAAGGCGATCAGCGCGCCCAGCGTGGCGGGGTTGAGTTCTTCGACCAGGATCGTCGCCGAGGGTCGGTCGCCGGGATAGGCGCGCGCCGGGTCCTTGGCCGCCTTGCCCGCCATCAGCGCGGCGCCCTGGGCGAAGCAGTTGGCGAGGAGGTTGTGGTGGTGCGCCGGATCGAGCCCGTCGCCGGGCGCCACGCAGGCGATGAAATCGACCGGGATCAGGTGGGTGCCCTGGTGGAGCAGCTGGAACACCGCGTGCTGCGCATCGGTGCCGACCCCGCCCCAGGTGACCGGCGCGGTCGGGCCATCGACGGGCGAACCATCAGCCTTCACCGCCTTGCCGTTCGATTCCATCTCGAGCTGCTGGAGGTAGCTGGGGAACAGCCGCAGCCGTTCGTCATAGGCAAATACGGCGCGGGTCCGGCAGCCACGCAGGCGCGCATAGAGCAGGTCGGCGTAAGCCGCGCGCAGCGGCAGGTTGGCGGCGCCATTGGCTTCCAGGAAATGCCGGTCGATCGCCGCGGCGCCGTCAAGGAACTGCGCAAACTCCTCCCAGCCCAGCGCCAGCGCGACCGGAAAGCCGATCGACGACCACAGCGAATAGCGCCCGCCGACACTTTCGGAGAACGGCAGCACGCGGGTTTCGTCCACCCCCCATTCCACCGCCTTGTCGGGATAGGCGGTCAGCGCCACCACCCGGCCATAGGGATCGGC
>JANOGS010000062.1:0-7536 GCA_031414115.1 Novosphingobium sp.
TACAATCGGAAGTTTTGTTGCGATCATGGCCTTGGCCGGGCTATGCTAGGGCATCCCTGCCCGATCCATTTGATTATCCGCCAAGCCATTCATAAGTGGTGCCGGCTAGAGGATTCGAACCCCTGGCCCCCTGATTACAAATCAGGTGCTCTACCAACTGAGCTAAGCCGGCAACTTGGCCTTTTGTGCAGGGCGTCCTTAGTCTCAAGCGGCGCCGAACGTCCACCCCTCTGTTCGGGCGATTTCTGATGTCAGGCCTTGCGGGCTCCACAGCGCGGGTTTGTGCGCGGCGCTGCGCAGCCAGGCGGCGGTGACCAGGGCGTCGCTGGCGTGATCGGCAATCGGACCGGTTTCGCCCAGCGGTTCGCTGCCCAGCGCCACCAGCGCAGTATCGAGTTCGCCGTGGTCGCGGATCTTCGACTTGCCCGCGCTGCGTCCGGCAGCCATCGCCGCGATCGCGGTGTAGATCTCGACCACCGCAGAGCCGCTCGCGGGCAAGGGATCGATCGGCCAGACCGGCAGCCTTGCGCCCAGCCGGTGCAGCAATCGCATCCCGGTCAGGCTCGATTTGCCGACTTGCGCCGCGCCAACCAGGTTGAAGTTGGAATAGGGCTTGCACCCCATAGCTTCCTGCGCCCGCTCGGTGACGCGGAACCGCCCTCGCCCTCCCCCGAACAGGTCCCCCTCGCGGCCGCCATGGCGGCGAAAGTGGCGCGCGGCTTCTTGGTGATCGACTAAGGTGCTGACCGCGAGGTGCGGGTCTTCGCCGCACGTCCTATCGACCAGCGTCCACAGCGCGCGAGCGTCGGGCGGGCTGTCAGTCCAGCCGGGGAAGAAGGCCCCGGCATCGGCAAAAGCCAGGCTGATCCCCATGTCGAAACCCACAAGGGTATCGCCGGGCATATCGTCTAGCAGCCAATCGAGCACTTCAATCCGCGACCAGCGGTGCCCGGGCCGGACCAGAGCGGGTGCCGAACGGCCGGCGCCACACAGCGCTACAGCTATTCCGAGGTGCCGCTCGCCGATTGCGCCCGACCAGTCGATCGCCGCGAAATTCCTGAACCGGCCTGCCAGCATGCTGCGCCGCGCTCCTCGTCTTTCAATTGCCGCGTCGGGGTGTTGGCCGCCGCGAGGCTGCCGGGTCAAGGCCGGTCGGCAAACCTTCCGCGAATCGTCACCAACCTTCGTTATCCATCAATCCTCAGGGTCCAAGGCGGGTGAACCCTCATCGGCGCGCGGAACCTTTAACCATGCTTCTGCGCAGGGCAGGAGCAGTTCAGCATTCGGGGCCAGCCATGACTACGAACTCGATCAATACGGTTTCGGCCTACAATACTCCCCAGGCCGTTGATGACAGCTTTCAGCTGATCGAACATATCCTCGAGACTTTTGGTTATTCCAACGCGCTCGACGTCATGGCCAATGACCTCGCCGGCAAGGCCAAGACGCTTTATGCGATCGACGCCGGAGACAGCCTCTCTGACCTGTTCCAGGCCGATGCCCAGGTGACCTTTGAGCTTTCGACGCTGGGTGCGACGATTTCGATCCAGAACGGCAAGATCGTTTACGACGCAACTGCGATTGCCTCTCAGATCAACGCGCTGGGCGAAGGCGAAGTCCTGACCGACACCCTGGTCTACGCGATCCGGATGGCCAACGGCACGCTGAGCTTCGGCGAGGTCAAGGTGACGATTTCCGGCACCAACGATGCTGCTGTGGTCAGCGGCGATATCGCCGGTTCGGTCAGCGAAGACGCAGTCGTGGCGGCGAGCGGCACGCTGCTGTCCGACGATGTCGACGGGCCTGACAACAGCTTCCGCACGGTCGCTGTCCCGACCGTCAGCACCGCGGGCTATGGCAGTTACACGATCGACCAGACAGGCAACTGGAGCTACACGCTCGACAACAGCAATGCCGCTGTCGCCGCGCTTGATACCGGCGAAACCCTGACCGACACGTTCACCGTTTACACCGCCGATGGCACGGCCGCGACCGTGACCATCACCATTGATGGACAGTCGGAAGGGGTCACCCTGCCGCCGGTCTACAACGGCGCTGATCCCAACGACCGCGACGGCGACCTTGGCACAAATCCCAACATCCAGGGCAATGAGTACAACAACCCGATCGTCGGCACCGCGGGCGCCGACACGATCAACGGACTCGACGGCGAAGACACAATCTCTGGCGGATCGGGCGCCGATGCCATCTTCGGCGGCGAGGGCAACGACATCATCAGCGGCAATGTCGGCCTCGATACCCTGCTTGGCCAAGCCGGCGATGATACGATCAACGGTGATCAGAACATTGACGGGATCTATGGCGGATCAGGTAACGATCAGATCACTGGCGGGGACGGCAATGACATCATCTATGGCGGCTCTGGCAACGACACCATCAATGCCAACGGCGGCGGCGACACAATCATCGGCGGCTATGGCGCCGACCTGCTGACCGGCGGCGGCAACCTGTTGCTGATCGATCTGTTCACTTACCTCGATGTCCTCGATACCGGTGATACGATCACCGATTTCGGCACGGGGTATGACAAGATCGTGCTGGAGGCGATCGACGCCGATGCCGCCGTTGCTGGCGACCAGGCCTTCGTCTTTGGCGGCACCACCGCGACCGCGCACGGGGTCTGGTATGCTGACAATGGCGCCGGCGGGGTTACGGTCTACGTCGACACCGACGGAGTGCTGACCACGGCCGAACTGGCGCTGACGATCGACAATCTCACCACCATGACCGCCGCCGACTTCGTGCTCTGAGCTTCAACGGGGATCAGGCTTCTGCATCCCCGCGCAGCTCGCGGCGCTTCTTGTCCCACCACTCGAGGCGTTTGAGCACTTCGCGTTCGAAACCGCGCTCGACCGGGCGGTAGTACGCTTGCGCCGTCATCCCCTCGGGCCAATAGTCGGCGCCGGAGAATCCGTCCTCGGCGTGATGGTCGTAGGCATAGTCCTTGCCATAGCCGATGTCCTTCATCAGCTTGGTCGGGGCATTGAGAATGTGCGCCGGAGGGCTGAGCGAGCCGGTTTCCCGCGCGCTGGCCCAGGCTTCTTTCTGCGCCACGTAAGCCGCGTTCGATTTGGGTGCGGTGGCGAGGTAGAGGCAAGCCTGGACAATCGCCAGTTCGCCTTCGGGACTGCCAAGGAACTGGTAGGCGTCCTTGGCCGCGAGGCACTGGGGCAGCGCCTGCGGATCGGCCAGGCCCACGTCTTCGCTGGCGAAGCGCACCAGCCGCCGCAGCACGAAAAGCGGCTCTTCCCCCGCAGTCAGCATCCGCGCGAGGTAATAGAGGCTGGCCTGCGGGTCGGAGCCGCGCAGCGCCTTGTGCAGGGCGGAGATCAGGTTGTAGTGCCCGTCGCGGTCCTTGTCGTAGACCGCTACCCGGCGCTGGAGGAAGGCGCCGAGCGCGGCGGGATCGAGCGGTTCGGCAATCCGCGCGTTGTAAAGCGTTTCGGCCTGATTGAGCAGGAACCGGCCGTCGCCATCAGCCGATGCGATCAGCGCCTCGCGCGCTTCGCTGGTCAGCGGCAGCGGGCCTTCGAGTGCCTCGCCCCGCATCAACAGCTCGCCCAGCGCCCGGGCATCGAGACGGTGGAGGATCAGCACCTGGGCGCGGCTGAGCAGCGCGGCATTGAGCGCGAAGCTGGGATTTTCGGTAGTCGCGCCGACCAGCGTCACCGTGCCGCGCTCGACGAAGGGCAGGAAGCCGTCCTGCTGGGCGCGGTTGAAGCGGTGGATCTCGTCCACGAACAGCAGCGTGCGCTGCCCGGCGCGGCCTGCGGTTTCAGCTTCGGCAAAGGCCTTCTTGAGGTCGGCGACGCCCGAGAACACCGCGCTGATCGCGACGAAGCGCATTCCCACTGCATCGGCGAGCAACCGGGCTATGCTGGTCTTGCCGGTCCCTGGCGGCCCCCACAGGATCATGCTGGAAAGCCGCCCGGCACCGACCATCCTCCCGATTGCGCCTTGCGGCCCGGTCAGGTGCTCCTGCCCGATCACTTCGCTGAGCGCGGAGGGGCGCAGCTTGTCGGCCAGTGGCGCGTCTTCGCGCGGCGGCTCGGCGGCGGCGGCAGGCGGCAGATCGTCGGCGAAAAGGTTGGACATCGTGGGTCAGCCTAGACTTTCCGGAGAGAGATTGCACGCGGCCTCGCGCCGATTTGGTTGCAGCCGCAACCGGTGATATGCTCGCCCCAGCCTCAACAATGAGGGGGGAGAGAGATGGACGATACCAACACTGCAAAGCCCGCGACCAGTTTCTGGGTGGTCGCCGGTCTGGGCTTCCTGTGGAACAGCTTCGGCGCCTACCTTTACACCATGGCCAGGCTTGCGCCCGAGACCGTGCTGGCCAGCGCGCCGCCGGCGATGCAGGATTACATCGCCAATATGCCGCTGTGGGCAAACGTCGGCTATTCGCTTGGAATCTGGGGCTCGTTCCTTGGATCGGTGCTGCTGCTGATGCGCAATCGCCATGCGGCGGCTGCCTTCCTGGTATCGCTGATCGGCGCGATCGTCAGTTACGCCGCGCAAGGCATGGCGGGGGTGCTCACCCCGGCTGAGCCGATCGTGATCCTTGCGGTTATCGCCTTGCTGTGGTGGTTCTCCCGGCGTGAGGCCGCGAGGGGCACGCTCAGGTAATTACTGCCTTCTGCCGGATCAGCCGCAGGTAAGTGTCGGCCACCGCCTGGTTGATCCGGTCCCAGCTGAATTCACAGCTCCGCGCCTCGCCCGCGGCGCCATGGGCGAGGCGCAGGTCCGGCTGCTCGATATAGCCGCGCAGCGCTTCGGCGAAGGCGTGGACCGCGCCCGGGCGCACCAGCCGGCCCGACGACCCATCGTCAACCAGGCTCTCGCTCCCGGTTGCGGCGGCGGCAACCACAGGCCGGCCGCAGGCCATCGCCTCCAGCGTGACGTTGCCGAAAGTTTCGGTGACTGAGGGGTTGAACAGCACGTCCATCGCCGCGACCGCGCGGCCGAGGTCTGCCCCGGCCTGGAACCCCGCGAACACCGCATCGGGCAGCCGCGCCTCAAACCAGCCGCGCGCCGGGCCTTCGCCGATCACCAGCACCTTGTGGGAAATGCCGCGGCGATTGAGTTCGTCGATCGTATCGCCGAACACATCGAGCCCCTTTTCCATCACCAGCCGGCCGAGGAAACCGACCACAACCTCGTTGTCGGCGATGCCCAGCCCCTGCCGCCAGGCGAGATCGCGGCGCCCCGGATTGAACACCTCGCGGTCGACCCCGCGCGACCACAACGAGATATCGTAATTCATTCGTTGCGCTCGCAGCACCTGCGCCATGCTCTCGGACGGCGCCACCAGCGCATCGCAGCGCCGATAGAACCGGCGCAGCAGCGCCTCGATCAGCGGCTCCATGAATGCCATGTTGTAATAGCGGAAATAGGTCTCGAACCGGGTGTGGACCGAGGCCAGCACCGGCAGATCGCGGCTCCGCGCCCAGCTCACGGCGCGGTGACCGACCACGTCGGGTGACGAAACGTGGACCACGTTGGGCGCAAACACCGCCAGATCGCGCCGCACCCGGGGCGAAAGCGCCAGCGGAAACCGGTACTCCCCGCGCCCCCCCGGAAACGGCAGCGAAGGCACCGAAACCAGCTCGCCGGTCGGCGGGAAAGCCGGCTCGGCCACCGTCGGCGAATAGACCCGTACCTGCGCCCCCTGGCGCAGCAGATAGCCGACCAGGCGATTGAGCGCCTGATTCGCCCCGTCGCGGACGTAGTTGTAGTTGCCGCTGAACAGGGCGATGCGCAGGTCGGCGGTGGTCAAAGGTGACGCTCCGCAGCGGCGGGACCTGACAGTCCTGACAGGCTATAAGGATTGAAATTCCGCCGATTGCAGCAGGCGAGTATGATCGGAATTACCGATGAATGTGGGAGGGGGCAGGCCGGCGCGGTCATAACCTGCCCCGATAGGCGAGTGTTGGGACTTAGGAAAGGGGTGGGGCGGATCGCGTCAGCCAGGCGGGCAGGGCCTAAGCCGCCTCTTTCTTCCGCCCCGCCTTCTTGCGCTCATGCGGGTCGAGCAGCGCCTTGCGCAGGCGGATCGACTTCGGCGTTACCTCGACCATTTCGTCGTCGTCGATATAGGCGATCGCCTGTTCCAGGGTCATCACTCGCGGCGGGGTCAGGCGGATCGCGTCGTCCTTGCCGGTCGAGCGGAAGTTGGTGAGCTGCTTGGACTTCATCGGGTTGACTTCAAGGTCATCCGGCTTGGCGTTTTCGCCGATGATCATGCCTTCGTAGATCTTTTCCTGCGGACGCACGAACAGGGCGCCGCGTTCCTCGAGCATGTTGAGCGCATAGCCGACCGCCTCGCCGGTGCCGTTGGAGATCAGCACCCCGCACTGGCGGCCCTCGATCGCACCCTTGTAGGGGCCGTATTTCTCGAACAGACGGTTCATGATCCCGGTACCGCGGGTGTCGCTCAGGAACTCGCCGTGGTAGCCGATCAGGCCGCGGCTGGGGGCGCTGAAAGTGATCCGGGTCTTGCCGCCGGTGGAGGGGCGCATGTCGGTCATCTCGCCCTTGCGCATCGCAATCTTCTCAACCACCGTGCCGGCGTATTCGTCGTCGACGTCGATCACCACCACTTCGTAAGGCTCGGTGCGGTGGCCGGACTCGTCGGTGGCGTAGAGCACGCGGGGGCGGCTGATGCCGAGCTCGAAGCCCTCGCGGCGCATCGTCTCGATCAGCACGCCAAGCTGCAATTCGCCGCGCCCGGCGACCTCGAAGGCGTCGCGGTCAGCAGATTCGGTGACCCGGATCGCAACGTTGCTTTCGGCCTCGCGCAGCAGGCGGTCGCGGATCATCCGGCTGGTCACCTTGGTGCCCTCGCGCCCGGCCATCGGGCTGTCGTTGACCGCAAAGCGCATCGCCAGGGTCGGCGGATCGATCGGCTGGGCGTGGAGCGGCTCGGTCACCGAGGGGTCGGCGATGGTGTTGGCGACGGTCGCGTCGGTCAGCCCGGCAATCGAAATGATGTCGCCCGCCTGGGCCTCTTCGACCGGAACCCGCTCGAGCCCGCGGAAGGCCATCAGCTTGGAAGCGCGGCCGGTTTCGATGATGTTGCCGTCCGAATCGAGCGCATGGATCGGCGAGTTGACCTTGATCGTCCCGGACTGGACCTTGCCGGTGAGGATTCTCCCCAGGAAGTTGTCACGATCGAGCAGGGTGACGAGGAACTTGAACGGCCCGTCGACATCGGCGGCGGGGGCGGGGACGTGCTCGACGATCTTCTCGAACAGCGGGGTCAGGTCGCCGCTGCGCGCGTCCTGGTCGATACTGGCATAGCCGTTGCGGCCCGAGGCGTAGAGCACCGGGAAATCGCACTGTTCGTCGCTGGCATCGAGGCTGACGAACAGGTCGAACACCTCGTCGAGCACTTCCTGGGCGCGGCCATCGGGGCGATCGATCTTGTTGACCACGACGATGGGCCTGAGGCCGAGCGCGAGCGCCTTGCCGGTGACGAACTTGGTCTGCGGCATCGCTCCCTCGGAGCTGTCGACC